>JBPBQN010000035.1:0-8668 GCA_050954865.1 Janthinobacterium lividum
CAAATGATTACCGGTACTGGAATACTTTCCAGACTACCTGGATAGCTAATACTGCAAATGTTACTACACCAAGAGGAACACTTACCGTTGCTGCTGATACTGCTATCTGGATGCCACCTTACGATCCGGGTGCAAGTAAAAGAGCTGCTTTTAAAGGTATAGTATTTTTACGACCAAGTCTTACAGCTACAGCTATCGGTACTAATGCTAACCCTTATAATACTTCGTTCTTTCCTTCTTGTAAAAAGTTTGATGATCCATTACGGCCTAATGTAAATGATGCTTCTCAGCGTCCTAATGTACTTTTCCGTTTTTCAGAAATTTACCTGATTGCTGCCGAAGCTGCACTTCAATCAGGAGATAAAGCTACTGCTGCTGCAATGATTAACGTATTAAGAACACGTGCTGCTGCTCGGCCTACAGGTGCACCAGCTGCACCAGCTAATGCAGTTGCCAACATGCAGATTACATCAGATCAAGTTACGCTTGATTTTATTTTAGATGAACGCACACGTGAACTATATGGTGAATCTTTAAGATGGTGGGATTTAACACGTACCCAATCACTGGTACGCCGTGTGCAACAGTATAATGCAGAAGCAGGACCTAATATTAAAGATTTTATGGTATTACGACCAATACCGCAAACAGAAATTGACTTGGTTACTGTTGGGCCGAAAATTACTCAAAATCCAGGTTTTTAAATTTATTGATAGATAAACAAAACAAGCTATGCTTAATTATAGCATAGCTTGTTTTAAAAGATAAATAAAAAGATGAAAAAACATTTACAAAAAGCAGGCTTAGCCATGCTAGCTATTACTGCGATGTTAAGCTACTCCTGCAAAAAAAATGCTGAATTTAACAGTCTTAATACAGGTAATTACATAGATACTGTTGGTGCTTTAAAAACATTAACAGCATCAGCTTTTCCTAATATGGGATTAGCTGTTACTTATACACCGATGTCAACCATACCTGCTTATTTAGCAACTGTAAAACGGGAAGCTAACATTGTAACCTTTGGCAACGAACTAAAAGAAGGATCTGTAGTTGGTAGCACCGGTGTGTATAATTATACTACAGCTGATGCATTAAATACCCTTTGTACTACTAATGGTTTAAATGTGTACGGGCATACCTTGGTATGGCATAATCAGCAAAATGTTACTTATTTAACCTCACTGATCGCACCGGTAACAACAGCACCAACTACAACAAATATAATAACCAACGGAACTTTTGAAGCAGGTCCGGATGCGACCACTGGAGATTTATTCACCGGTTGGCAAGATCTAAACCACTCTGTAGGTGCATTTGCTGTAGCCACAAGTTCTGCTGCCTATGCTGGCAACCGGTCATTACAAGCAAATGTTACAACAGCGGGCCAAGCTTATAATATGCAAATCATCACACGCACACCCATAGCGGTTACCAAAGGAAATATTTACAATGTTTCTTTCTGGATTAAAGGAAGTGTTCCCACTACCATGCAATTTGAAATCAGAAGTTCTGACGGAACAGTTAATTATCAGGGTGGTAAAGCAGTTACAACCGGCTGGACGCAGATAACTTATGCTTATACCGCAACCGGAACTACTATGCAACTTGCATTTGACCTCGGTGCCAATGCTGCAACTTACTATATTGATGAAGCAAGTATTATTGGTGCTTCGTCAACCACTACAGCATTAACAGCAGCACAACAAACAGCTGCTATCACAACAGAAATGACGCGTTATATAACCACAACTGTACAGCGTTATCCTAACATTAAAGCCTGGGACGTTGTAAATGAACCTTTACTGGATAATGGTACAGTCCGTTACGGATCAAACTATACTCCTACTTCTGTCCAGTTTGAATATGGAACCTACTTGGGTACTAAATATAACAACAGTTACATCACCACAGCCTTTAAAGCAGCCAGAGCAGCTGCACCGGGTAACGTATTGTTCATTAATGAATACAACCTGGAGTATGCCAATATCAAAACAGATTCTCTGGTAGCTATGGTTACTACGTTGAACAAGTATGGTGCTACAATTGATGGAATTGCCACCCAAATGCACATTACTCTTGGTCAAAATTTAAATAATATTGACTATATGTTTAAAAAACTGGCAGCTACTGGTTTAAAAATAAGAATTTCTGAATTGGATGTAACGATTAACGGTGCCAAAGCCAACCCTTTTACACCTACTGCCACTTTGCTGGGTTATCAGGCTGCTATGTACAAGTATGTGATCAATTCTTTTTTAACGAATGTTCCGGCAGCACAGCGTTTTGGCGTAACTGTTTGGGGAGTTTATGATCCGGAAAGTTATTTAAACACAGTTACTTCTCCTGATGCGCCATTGATGTTTGATGCTAAGTTTGCTAAAAAACCGGCTTATGCAGGTTTTAAAGCTGGTTTAACTCCAGGCTCGGTACATTAATAAATCTTAAATGATTTTTACTAAAAGCTGCCCCCAAAAAGGCAGCTTTTACTTTTCAGCTTGAAAATTCAAAAACTGCTTAAATTGTATTATGCTTCTTTTATCACATTAAAAACCAATACCAACTTTTAGGCGATAAAAGAAGTATCATAAAATTTAGTAAACGGATTTCCGGACAAATTCCCGAACAGAACCTTATAATATCTCCAAAATACCAATCATGAAAAATATTATCAGTGCTTCTTTTATCACTGTATTTATGTTATCCAGTGCTTTTGGTCAAACCAATCAACAGCAAATAACCAGCAATCTTTCGCCTCCCTTAAATTTAACTGCCGAACAAGACCACCAGTTAATGATGGATAAACTGCATATCAAATCGTTGCGGCCCGGTGCAGACGGTAATCATCCTGAAGCACCAAACGCAGCAAATTACGATGAAGCTAAAGCAAATCCTTATCCGAATTTGCCGGATGCTTTAACCCTGAAAAACGGCAAAAAAGTAACATCTGCCAAAGATTGGTGGAGCAAACGACGGCCAGAAATTAAAGAAGATTTTGACCGCGAAATTTATGGGAGGCTTCCTGAAAATATCCCGAAAGTAACCTGGGAAGTTGCCAGCATAACCGATACAATCAATGGAAGCGTTGCTGTAATTGTCAAAAAATTGATCGGCCATGTAGATAATTCTTCTTATCCACTCGATACAGTAAATATCCAATTAACCTTAACCACACCTGCAAAAGCTACCGGCCCAGTTCCGGTGATCATGCAGTTTGGTTTCGTTTTTCCCCGTGGATTTCGTTTTCCTCCCCGTCCGGCTGCTTCTGCAACAATACCTCCGCCACCGCCTGCACCAGTTGGGCCAACCTGGCAGCAGCAGGTTTTGGCGCAAGGCTGGGGCTATGCCGTTATCTTGCCAGCTTCTGTTCAGGCTGATAATGGTGCAGGTTTAACAAAAGGCATCATCGGTTTGGTAAATAAAGGCCAGTCACGCAAGCCGGATGATTGGGGTGCCTTGCGTGCCTGGGCCTGGGGAGCCAGCCGGGCTTTGGATTATTTTGAAACCGATAAAGCCGTAAATGCAAAAGAAGTTGGCTTGGAAGGCCACTCGCGTTTTGGTAAGGCAACTTTAGTAACGATGGCTTATGATACCCGTTTTGCAATCGCTTTTGTGAGTTCTTCCGGAGAAGGCGGCGCAAAACTGAACCGAAGAAATGCCGGCGAACTGGTAGAAAATGTGGCCAGTACGGACGAATATCATTGGATGGCAGGCAACTTTTTAAAATACGCCGGACCGTTGCAATGGAGTGATTTCCCTGTTGATGCACACGAATTGATTGCGATGTGCGCACCACGGCCTGTTTTTATTGGCGGTGGAAAAAACGGCGATGGCTGGGTAGATACAAGAGGAATGTTTATGGCTGAAGTGGCAGCCGGACCGGTTTATCACCTTTTGGGCAAAAAAGATTTGGGAACAACCGAATTTCCTCCAACGGAAACCGCTTTAATCAATGGCGATCTCAGCTTCCGGCAGCACAGCGGTGGCCATACCGATGTGCCAAACTGGCCAACGTTTATCGATTTTGCAAAAAGATATTTTAAGTAGTTTTCCAGTTATTTATAATGCTTCTTTTATTGGTATAAATTCTGTGTCAGATCTTTTTAAACAGTTTTGCCAAACGTACTTTGCAAATTTTTCAGTTGTAAAAAAGCATCTCAACTATAAATAATTTAGACTTAATTAGAAAGGAGTATCTTTTTTAACTACATTCAAGTTAGTATACTGCAGGTAGAAATTTTTTAAATACTTCCATACAACTTAACAATGAACCTGAAAAAAAATCTTTTTCGCTCTATTATCGGCACTGGTTCCAAAAGTGGAAAATACATTTGTTAGTTTAAGTTAAATAGAACTCGGATTGAATTCCGGATAAATTTATTTTAGCAACTTAATACCAGGTATTTTACCGAGCAGTATTTTTTCAAAGTTGTTAATTAAACACTATTGCCGATACCAAAATGAAAAATGGCCGAATACGAAAAAGAAATTACCATTTATGATATTGCCAAAAAGCTGAATATTTCTGCTGCTACAGTAAGTCGTGGATTGCAGGATCATCCGAATGTTAACAAAATTACCAAGAAAAAAATTTTGGATGCGGCGCGGGAAATGAGTTATCGCAGCAATACTTTTGCTAGCAATTTGCGCAAAAAAAGCAGCCATGTTATTGGTGTAATTGTGCCCCGTCTGAATAGTAGTTTTATGTCTGATGTGATTGCCGGCATGGAGCAGGTAGCCAACGAATCCAATTACAACCTGATTATTAGCCAATCACTGGAAACTTTTAAGAAAGAAATCAGCAATGCCAAAACCATGTTCAACAATCGGGTGGATGGTTTGCTGGTTTCTTTGGCTTACGACACCAAAAATATGGATCATTTCAAGCCGTTTATCAGCCGTGGAATACCAGTTATTTTCTTTGACCGGATTGCTGATCTGGCAGAACATCCTACAATTTTAATCGATAATTATAAGGCAGCTTACGATGTTACCACACATTTGATCGGGCAGGGCTGCAGAAAAATCGTTCATATTTCGGGCAATCAGTTGCGCAATGTTTATGCAGATCGTTTCAAAGGATATAAGCAGGCACTGGCAGATCATCAGCTTGAATTTGATGAAAGTTTGGTGCTGATTAACAAGTTGAGTGTTGCAGACGGTACCGAAGCGGCAAAAATTATCCTGCAAATGTCAAAGCGGCCGGACGGCGTTTTTTCTGCAAATGATTCTTGTGCAGTAAGTTGCATGCTAGAAATGAAAAGTCACGGTATCAAAATACCAGACGAAATTGCCTTTGCGGGTTTTAATAACGACCCGATGTGCTGTGTAATTGAACCGCATTTAACCACTATTAATTATAAAGGTTACGAAATGGGCGGTGTGGCTGCAAAGATTTTAATTGGCAATTTGACCGATCAGCCGAACATTAAACTCACCAATAATATTGTACTGGAATCAGAATTAATTATCCGCGAATCATCACTAAAAAATAATTTAATTTATAAAAAATGAGTGTAAACGAAGCAACAAAAATTGCAATTGTAACCGGAGGTGCTTCCGGATTGGGCTTGGCTATTACCAAAAAGCTAGTTCAAAATCAAATCAAAACCATCATCATCGGCCGGAATGAAAATAATTTAAAAGAAGTAGCTGCTGATTTAGGCGAATTTTGTCAGTACAAAGTTCATGATTTACAGGATTTAAAAGGCGTTCCGGCTTTGATTCAGGATATTATAACTGAACACGGCCAAATTGATATTTTGGTAAACAATGCTGGCATCAACCAAAAAAAGCATTTTATGGAAGTTACGGATGAAGATTTTCAGAATATCATCCAAACCAATACCACTTCTGTCTTTGTAATGAGCCGGGAAGTAACGCGTTTTATGCTTGAAAAAGGCACCGGCAGCATCATCAACATCAGCTCGATGGCGGCGCGTTACGGCATTCCGTACGTGATTTCTTATACCGCTGCAAAATCTGCCATTGAAGGTATGACGAAGGCGATGGCGGTAGAACTTTCGCCAAAAGGTATCCGTGTAAACTGCGTGGCACCAGGTTTTATCGCTACAAATATGTCTGCCAAAGCATTAGACAGTGATCCGGAACGAAAACAAAAAGTAATGTCGCGCACACCGATGGGCAAACTCGGCGAACCGGCTGATATAGCTGAAGCCGTGTATTATTTTGCCTCCGATGCAGCCAAATATGTTACCGGTGTAATTATGCCGGTTGATGGTGGAAACTCAATTGGGTTTTAGGCTGAATTAAAGCTGCTCAAATTTAGGTTGATAAAAGAAGCATCACACAAACCAGATGCTTCTTTTATCAACCTTTTTTTAGATGATGAATACTGTTTTTGATATTGTTTTTTTGCTGGCCTGCGTTTGTACATCCGGCTGAGATCCGCCAACGCTAATTATTGTTTTTCCTTTTGCTACAATACTGTTTCCGTTTTCGGTAACCAAAGTTAAATCTTCCGGGTTCAACTCAAACCGAATAATTTTACTTTCGCCGGCTTTTAAAAAGTTGCGCTCAAAACCTTTCATTGCTTTTAACGGTGCTTTCATTTTAACACCAACGTGCGAGAGGTAAAGTTGCGTTACTTCATCGCCATCCATTTTGCCGGTATTGGTTACTTTTATGCTGATCATGTTTTTCTGGCCTGATTGCAAAGTTGCCGGTGTAGTCAATAAATCATACTTAAAAGTAGTATAACTCAACCCATAACCGAAACCATACAGCGGCTGGCCGGTAAAGTAGCGGTAAGTGCGGTTTTTCATCGAATAATCATCAAAAGCGGCCGTTAAATCGCTGTTGCTTTTGTAAAAAGTTACGGGTAAACGACCAGCCGGATTATAATCGCCAAAAAGCACATCTGCAATGGCCGTTCCTGCATCCTGACCGCCGTACCAGGCGTTTACAATGGCCGGAATATTGGCCGATTCGTAAGGCGTTGCAATAGCAGAACCGGTCATCATCACAAAAACAACCGGTTTGCCGGTCGCTTTCAAAGCTTTTAACAATTGCGTTTGCGCATCAGGCAACATAATTGAACTGCGGTCGCCGCCATCAAAACCAGGCTGCTTTACACGCATTTCTTCTCCTTCCAGTTTTGGGGTGATGCCGCCAACGTAAATAATTACGTCTGCATCTTTCACGCTGTCAACCGTAGCTTTTAAATCGGCGTTTGGCTTGATATAACCTGTGCCCGATGCGTAAACAACTTCTGTACCTGCACCAACTTTATTTTTTAGGCCCTGCAAAGCACTTACTAAACGCGATGGAACGCCGTTATAATTGCCCAGAATGCTAGTTTCATTAGCCGCATTCGGACCAACTACAGCAATTTTTTTCAGGGTTTTTTTGAGAGGCAGCAATTGGTTTTCATTTTTAAGGAGAACAATGGATTCGTGCGCCATTTTTAAAGCATGTGCATGATGTGCAGGGCTTTCCAATTCTGAGAGCGGAATCTGGCGGTATTTTACCTGCTCAACCGGATCAAACAAACCCAAGCGAAAACGAATGGTAAACAAGCGTTTTACCGAAACATCAATTTGCCGCTCAGTAATTTTGCCATCTTTTACGGCGCTTACCAATGATTTATAGGAAGTTGGGCCAACAATACACTCCACATCTGTGCTGTGCAAAACCGCATCAGCAGCAGCCGTTTCTGCATCCGGCGAACTGTGGTGCGCATTTGGAGCAGAAAAATCATCAATTGCACCACAATCCGAAGTTAAATAACCTGTAAACTTCCACTGATTTCGCAAAATATTGGTCAGCAAAATATCGCTGCCGCAGCAGGGTTGCCCTCTAAAAGAATTATAAGCACACATTACGCCGGCCACTTTTGCATTCACAATCAGCTGTTTAAAAGCTGGCAGATAAGTATCCCACAAATCATAATTGCTTACATCAACATCAAATTTATGCCTGGATTGCTCCGGGCCGCTATGTACGGCATAATGCTTGGCGCAGGCAGCAGATTTTAAATATTTAGGGTCGTTGCCCTGTAAACCGGTTACAAATGCCTTGCCCATGGTGGCAGTTAAAAACGGATCTTCGCCGTAAGTTTCTTGTCCGCGGCCCCAGCGCGGGTCACGGAAAATATTAATATTGGGCGACCAGTAAGTTAAGGCCGTGTATTGCGCCGCATTATTGGTTTTTAGGTTTTCGTTGTTAATGGCTCGACCTTCTGTAGCAATTTCATCGGCCATTTCGTGTACGGCAGCACTGTCAAAAGTGGCCGCATTTGCAATGGCCTGCGGGTAAACGGTAGTTTTATATTGCTTGTTAGCGCGCGCAACACCATGCAAAGCCTCATTCCACCAATCAAACGCAGGAATGCCCAAACGCGGAATGGCCGGCGTTTTGTTAATCATCTGATCTACTTTTTCTTCCAGCGTGAGTTTGGAAACGAGATCATTTACACGCACATCAACTGGTAAAGACGGATCCTGAAATTTGTATTCAAACTGATGTTTTTTCATCATGCCAAGCGAAGGGGCCAAGATTAAAACCAGCGGAAGCAGGCGTAGTTTGTTGGTAAACAGCTTTTTCATATCTACTTTGTTATAATTAGGTTATTCTTTCGGTTGATGGTTTGCACAAACATTTCAACAGCTGAGTGCTTCTTTTATCGGGAAAAATTCATCAAAAATAT
>JBPBQN010000036.1:0-8593 GCA_050954865.1 Janthinobacterium lividum
ATCAAACCCAAACATTAAACTGAAATGACCAGCTTTGCTGCAACCATTTATACAATAGCAAAAGGAAATTACAAGTTTGGAGCATTTGCTTTAATCAATACAATGCGGGCAAATGGTATAAAAAATCCAATTGTAATTGGTACAGATGTGCATTTAGAAGAATTAGAAAATGTAGAACAAGTAACACAAGTTGTGCTTGATTCTACTTGGAATGGTATCAATCTTAAACCTGTTTTATTGTTAAAACATCCTGCAGCTAACTTTATTTATTTTGATGCAGATATTATTTTAACCGATGCCGGATTAATCGCTGAGATTGAAAAAAGGTTAAAAGAAGATAAGTTTTTTGTTTGTGTTGATGGAATTGTAACAGAGCATGAAATCCGCCGGCATTATTGGCAGGAAATTTACCCGGTAAAAGAAGCATCTAACAATCCAACCTGCTGGTATTACAATTCTGGTTTTTTTGCCGGATCTTTCAAAAATCATAATTGGATTTTAGAAGATTGGAAACAACTTAATCAAACTTACCTGGATCCGGATGCATACCTTTTTAGTAATCCAAAATTACCAATGGGCGATCAGGATACTTTTAACGCTATTGTACAATCGTTGCCAACAAAAAATATAGCCAGCATCCAAATGCCGGATTGGCGTGCTGTTAACATACATGCACACCCGTTTTATCACATCGCTAATTTTAGGCCGCAAGCTTTTTTACATTGTACCGGTAAAGATAAACCCTGGTTGTTTACTCACGCTCCTTCAAAACCACCAACTGCTTATCACGATCTATGGTATCAATATATTGTAAAATCAGCAGGTCCTGTAGTTTGCAATTTTCCAATCTCTTTTATGCTGAACGAATGGTTTAAACGAAGTTATTTAAGTCGAATTATTATCAAAATCAAAGCTGTTTTTTAAATGATTTTGGTTTCCATAATCATTCCTGCCTACAACGCCGCACAAACAATTATTGCAACTATCAACTCGGCATTACAACAAAAAAGTGATTGGTTTACAACAGAAATTATTTTTGTTGATGATGGATCAACGGATGAAACGCCAACTATCTTAAAAACTTATCAGCAAAATTATAAAATTATTACACAAGTTAACTCCGGCGCAAGTGCTGCCCGGCAAAATGGTTTTGAAATTTGTAAAGGAGATTATATACAATACTTAGATTCTGATGATTTACTTTTTGTAGGGAAAATAGAATTACAATTGAAAGCACTTTTAACTAATGATGCTGATATTGCTTATGGAGATTTTGAAAAGTTTTCAGAAAAAAACAACCCAAATATTGTTGAAGCTTTAGTTGAAGGAAAGATAGAAGGCCAACCTGATATTGCTATTTTTAAAAGTTTTTGGCGGCCGCCGGCAGCAATATTGTATTCTCGCAGAATTGTAGAAAAGCTATTTTGGAGCACAACTTTACCGGTTATTCAGGATGCACGATATTTATTGGATGCTGTTTTTATCGGTGGAAAATTAGTTTACACACCGGGCGTTCAAGCAAAGTATCGAATTAACCAGACACAATCTTTATCACAACGCAGCAACTTAGCTTTTGTAAAAGATTGCTTTGTAAATGCTGATGAAGTTTATCATATCTGGAAAAAAGATTTAAAAAACCAACCCGAAAAAAAAGATGCTTTGATTGAAGTATTGCGAAATTGTATCACCGAGTTTTCAATTACCGATCAACAACTTTTTAAGCAGGCAATTAATTTACTATTAGAAATTTCACCAAAATATATTCCCCAAAAATCACTTTCGCTTAGAATATTAAGTTTGATGTTTGGATATCGGAATGCTGAAAAAATGGCATCTTTAAAAAGAAAACTTAGTTGAAAATATTGTTGGTTACAGAATATTTTTATCCGCAAAGTTCTGGTGGCACAGAGTTATATGTTTACAATTTAGCCCAAACTTTACAAAAACAGCATCACCAAGTTGAGGTACTGAGTGTATCGAATAATGAAGAAGTTTGTAATTATAAAGGCATAACTGTTCATTATATTCCTTTCAACAAAGACTTTGCATCCACTGTAATAATTGGAGAAAAACCAGCGGACAATTTAGCTGCTTTCGTTTATGCTGTACAAAAAATAAATCCGGATATTGTTCATTTCCATACACTAACTACTTCAATCAGTACGCATCATTTAGCAGCTATTAAACAGCATAATTACAAAATTGTGTTCACTTCGCATATTGCAGCACATACTTGTTTGCGCGGAACTTTGATGCAATTAGGAAAACAGGTTTGCGATGGAAAAGTTGAAAAACAAAAATGTTTAAGTTGTTACTTGCAACATAAAGGCATCCCGGAACCATTGAACTTCTTGTCAGCTTTTATAATTGGCACAGTAAATTTTCCACATAATTTGGCAAAAGTAGTTACCCGAAAAAAAGAAGAACTTGCAAGGTTAAATTTAAACTTGGATAAATTAGTTGTGGTGAGCGAATGGCAACAAGAAGTTTTAAAAAGAAACCAGTTTGATCAGCAGAAAATAGTTGTATGCCGGCAAGCAGTTGAAGTTCATAATCCATCATCTGTTATAAAAAAAGAAAACGGTAAATTGATAATTGGATTTATTGGACGTATAGCTGCAATAAAAGGTTTACACATTTTACTGGCTTCATTAAAAAATATTGCTGCAGAAAGTTTTATATTGAAAGTTGCTGCAATTCCTGTGGCTGAAGAGTTGAACTACTATCAGCAGCAAAAAAAACATGTTGAAAGTATGCCAAACGCAGCTTGGATAGAAAACTTGCCCAACGAAAGTGTTAGCAGTTTTTTGAAAGAATTGGATATACTTTGTGTTCCTTCCCAATGTTTGGAAACCGGACCTTTTGTGATTTATGAAGCGTTAACACAAGGCGTTCCAGTTGTTGGAAGTGATTTGGGCGGTATCAAAGAATTAATAATTGAAGGGAAAAATGGCTGGCTTTTCCCTCATCAGGATGAAAAATACCTGAGTTGGTTGATTACTTCTTTTATCACCCAAAAAGCTGAAAGTAAACTTTTAAAAAATGTTGAAATTATAAGCCGAAAAACCGAAAAGCTGGGAGAAGAAATGCTGGATGTTTATTATGAAGTTTTAACAAATGACTGACGTTTTAAACTTAAATGTTGATAACAAACACAAGCTCGTAAATTTCATTGAAACAGTGCACAAAAAAACGAGTTTGACTCAAATCAGCTTTTTAAGAGCTATAGCATCCATAAGTGTTTGTTTATTTCATCTGGCATGTGGCAACCCAAGCTTTATAAGTAAAAGCAATTTGATTATAAAAACTTTTGGTTATGGTTATTTAGGCGTTCAGGTATTTTTTATTTTATCAGGGTTTATCATCTGCTATAGTTTTCCTCCGGAATATCAGTTAAAAAACTTTTTTTCTTTCTTTAAAAAACGATTGGTGCGGGTAGAGCCACCTTACCTGCTTTCTATTTTGCTTACATTAAGCGTAGCATATATTGCGGCTTTAATAACAAAAAATCCGGTAGCATTTTCCTGGAAAAATATATTCTATCATATTGGTTACCTTAATAGTTTTACTAAAACCGCTTATATTAATCCGGTTTACTGGACGTTGGGCATCGAATTTCAATTTTATATTCTGATAGGCTTATTATTTCCTTTGGTAAAAAGATCGGTCTATTTTTTAACTCTGTTTATTATCGGCTTACTATTATTAAATTTTATGCAAGTTGATAACGGAAATTTAATTTTTGCGCATACGCCTTTATTTTGTGCAGGAATACTAAGTTACTTTATTGCTTGCTCAACTTTGCAATCAAAATGGATTTTAACTTGCCTTTTAATTGCAACGTTGTTAACAATTAAATTAAACCAGCCAGAAGCGATATATGTTAGTTTGTTTACCATTTGTGTTATTGGCTTTCCTTTTCGTTATAACACTTTTGTACAATTCTTTTCAAATATATCGTATTCCTTGTACCTTGTTCATGTGCCAATTGGCGGCCGCATCATCAATCTTTCTTTAAGATTTGTTAAAACAGATAATCAAAAGTATCTTGCTATCGCAGCGGCATTTATTACAAGTATTGTTGCAGCTTACGTATTTTATCTTGTTGTAGAAAAACCTGCAATAAAATGGTCTAAACAAATCCGTTACGCTTTTGCAGGATAAGTTGCACATTGCCATTATTGCTGATCCGGAAATTCCTGTTCCTCCGCTATATTATGGTGGAATAGAGCGTGTTATAGATTTATTGATCAAAGGCCTGAAAAAAAACGGACACAAAATAAGTTTGTTTGCACATCAGGATTCTGATACGGTTGCAAACCAATTTTTTGCTTATTCCGGTACTAATCAATCCAAATCAAGTTTAATAAAAAATACTTTTTTGGTTAGTAAACTGCTTTTAAACAAACCGGATGTGGTGCATAGTTTTGGCCGGTTGGCTTATTTATCAGCTTTGATGCCTTTTCAAATTCCTAAACTGATGAGTTATCAGCGCGAACCAACAATTACTCAGGTAAAAACAGCATTAAAAATAGCCGCTAAAAACAGTATGCACTTTACGGGCTGCAGCAATTATATTACCAATCAGATTAAACCTTTTGCACCGGCAGATACGGTTTACAACGCGGTTTCTATGAATGATTACCGATTTAGAAAAACGGTTACTACTGATGCTTCATTAGTTTTTTTAGGCAGGATTGAACCTATAAAAGGCGCACATTTAGCTATAAAAATTGCACAACAGGCTAAAAGAAAATTGATTATCGCCGGCAATATTCCTCCGGAAGCAAGTTCTTATTTTGATAAAGAGATTGCTCCTTTTATCGACCAAAAAAGTGTTTGTTATGTTGGTTCGGTTGATAACGGGCAAAAAAATAAATTACTCGGAAATGCAGCTGCTTTATTGATGCCGATTGAATGGAACGAACCTTTTGGAATTGTAATGGCCGAAGCCCTGGCTTGCGGCACGCCGGTAATTGCATTGCAGCGTGGCGCAGCCGAAGAAGTAGTTTTAAACGGAACAAATGGCTGGCTTTGCCGTACAATTCAGGAAATGGCAGAAGCTGTTACCAATATCCATCTGATCAATAGAAAAGATTGCAGGAAAGATGCAGAAGTTAGATTTAGTGAAACTGCTTTGGTGAAAAATTTCGAAGAACTTTATTTCAAATTATTGAAAAGATGAGTATTGTTAAGCAATTGCATAAAGTAAAGTTATTAAGGCAAGTTGCAAAAACAGTAGCTAAAAGCATTACTATTAAACAACCTTTTTATAGTGGAACTATTTGTTTAAACGCAGTAGAACATTCCTGGGCCTGGACAGGAAAGAACAGCTACGAAACTTTTGATAAAGGCTTGCAAAACGCACTTCATCATGCTTCTTTTAGCCATGATTTATTGATAGATGTTGGCTGCAACATTGGCGTAATGACGGTTGGTACTTTGCTTCATAATCCAACTATAAAATCTATTGCTGTTGATCCTAATTTAACGGCTAATCAACTTTTAAAAAAAACACTTTTATTAAATAAACTAACTGATCGCTGTCAGGTAATCAGTGCTGTTGCTGGAACAACAAATGGTATCACCAATTTTGATGAAACAGGTTCTGTTATTGGCCATGTTTCTCCTACCGGAAAAAACACAAAACAGATCAAACTATCTGATTTATTAAATCAGAATCATCTGCAAAAAACTTTGGTTAAAATTGATGTAGAAGGATATGAAACCATCTTATTAGCAGATTTTAAAAATATCAAAAGCATCGATAATTATACTTTTTTTATTGAAGTGCATGAATTTGAATTTAATAAGGAAGGTAATCCGGAATATGTTTTTTCTGCTTTAAAAGAAATGAATGCAATTATAACTGATCTGGAAGGAACAGAAATTACAGAACTGCAATCAAATTTAATCACCCAGATTATTGTGAAATTTAATGCAAACTGATCTCACTTTAGTTATCAATTTATCTCCTGGAGATGCGGATTATGCAGAAATAACTGCTGGCGCTTTAGCCACTGCGCATCGGGATCATGCTAAAGAAATTATATTGGTTGTGGACGATACAATTGCACAATTTTCTGAATTTTACGATCATCAAAAAAAATACAAAGAACCGGAATATTCTAAAAAGCTGGCAAAAGTAATTGCTGCGGCCAATCAATTAAAAGCAAATGGTTTGGCGGATCAGGTACTTCTTTTAGCTGGGTATTCTTCGGAAAAAGAACTGCATAAAAAGTATTTAAATAACCGGATTAAACAAAGCCATGATTTTCGCGGAGCACCCATTACCGCTTATTTAGCTGGTTTTGAAGCATGCAAAACCCGATATTTAGTTCGTTATGATGGTGATATGCTGTTGCATCAAACTCCGGCAGACTGGGTAATTACAGGAATAAATTTACTTAACCAACATCCGGATTGCGTTGCTGTTTCGCCTCGCCCCTCACCACCTTTGCCTAATCAGCAAGCAGATATAGAAACTGATCCAACTTATTGGTTTAGTACACGTTGTACACTTTTTGATTGGTTAAAAGTGATGACGACTACTCCTTTTATCTACGGAAAATACCGCCGCGAGTTGCTGCTGCGGAAATGGATGAACAAAACTTATCCGCCGGCTTTGGAAACAATGCTTTTCCACCGGATGAAGGATTGCGGATTGAAAAATTATTATTTGCTAAATAGCAACGGCTGGCTGTTGCATCCGGAAAAAAAAGATGAAGTATTTGTACAACTTCTGCCGGAAATAATTGCTGAGGTTGCAAAAGGAAATTACCCGGAAGAACAAGCCAACCAGGAAACTTTAGAACTGGATGCCTGGCAAAAATATTTACAAGTTACAGCAGTTTGAAAGGAATTGTTGCAAATCCCGGCATTGGGCCGCATGTACAACAAACGCTAAAAGCTTATCAGGAAAACCAATTACTTGATCAGTTTTACACTACACTTAATTACCAAGCCGGAACTTCTTTTGATCTTTTTCTTAACAAATACCTGCCTGATTTTCGCAATCAGTTACAAAGAAGGCAGTTGCAAATTGTTGATTCTTCCGAAACAAAAAGTATCAATCGGTATGAACTTTTGAGAATTGCCTGTGACAAATTTTGTTCTCCAACGATGACTGATTTAATTTGGGAATGGGGCGAATTAGCTTTTGACAGGTGGGTTGCAAAACAAATCAACCCAAAAATAAAATGGGTACATTGCTATGAGCATTGCTCGTTGGCAACTTTACAACAGGCAAAAAAATCAGGAATCACATCTTTTCACGAACAACCAAGTCAGCATTTTTCCTTTTTCGAAACGGTTGCTAAAGCGCAGCTTCAACTTTATCCGCAGTTACGAAGTTTGGAAACACATCTTTTAATAGACCAAAAATCTGAAAGAAGAAATCAGCGCCGCGCACAAGAATTAGGTACATGCGATTACATCATTTGTAATTCTACATTCACCAAAAATACGTTGATTACTGCTCAAATTTCTTCGGAGAAAATCATCACCATTCCTTTAGGTTTTCCGGATGCTATAAAAAACATTGATAAAAGAAGCATTTCCAAAACGATTTTTATTTATGCCGGCAACCAAAGTTTAAGAAAAGGAACACATCTGCTTTATCAGGCCTGGATTAATTGCAATTTTAGTTTTGATGATGCCGAACTTTGGATGATTGGCCGTAACCAGTTGCCCATGCAAACGCGTAATGGTTTAGGAAACAATGTTAAGTTTATACCAAATTTGCCTCATCCGAAATTAATCCTGCTGATGGCAAACGCAGACGTGCTGGTTTTACCCACTTTGTGCGATGGTTTTGGCATGGTGATTACCGAAGCAATGGCGCAAGGTTTACCAGTAATTACCACGCAAAATTCTGGCGGACCAGATATCATTACCGCAGAAAAAGATGGTTTTTTGTTAGATGCCGGAAACGTGGAGCAGCTTACAGCCAAGTTAAAATGGTGCGTTACCCATCAAAATCAGCTTAAAAACATGGGAATACATGCTTTGGAGAAAGCAAAATCCTATCCGTGGGCAAGTTTTAGAAAGCAATTGGTTACTGAAATTACAAAAAGAGTTGCCAACAACAACTAAAAAAGTTTGCTTAATAACGCCAGGGCATCTGGCAAGCAATCCGCGTTTGGTTAAAGAAGCGCAGGCACTTACAACAAGTGGCTATCAGGTTCATTTAATTTATACACAATACGTTCCATATTTAATTGATTTTGACAATGTTATCCTTAAAAAGAATCCAAGCTGGACGTATAATTGTTTAAACCGCACATCAAAATCTATCTACATACAAAGTCTAAATTATTTAGCAGCCGCTTTGCAAAAGGTTTGTTTGATGCTTCTTTTACGAGGTAAAAAAACAGATTTTAATTTGTGCCACGCTATCAACCGTTATTTTTCCTGGCAGCTTAAAAAAGCTATTGCCACAAAAGCTGATTTGTACATTGCACATAATCTGGCCGCTTTGCCTGTTGCTGTTTTTGCAGCTAAAAAAAATCAAAGCAAATGTGGTTTTGATGCAGAAGATTTCCATCGGCACGAAATTTCAGATGATCCTGAAGACCCGGATGTTGTATTGAAA
>JBPBQN010000037.1:0-8414 GCA_050954865.1 Janthinobacterium lividum
GGATAACCGTGGCCGCGTTTGGATGAGTACCGGAAACGGCATTGTTAATGTGCAATTAACCGGAAACAAGCAGTACCAGATACATAAGTACAACGGCTTTGATGGTTTGCAAGGCAATGAATCTAATGCCAACGCTGCTTATAAAATTAAAAGTGGTGATATTATTTTTGGCGGAGCACATGGTTTCAACCTGTTTAATTCTGAAAAAATACGATCATCAAGCGTAAAACTGAACCTGGTTTTTACCAATTTCCAGTTGTTTAATAATGATGTGGGCGTTGGTGATACCATCAACGGAAAAGTAATTCTACAAAAATCGATCACCAACACGCGTTCATTAACTTTAAGTCATGCTGAAAACGTTTTCAGCATTGCTTTTGCCGTTTGCGATTACTATAATCCTGATAAAATAGCTTATCAGTACAAGTTGGAAGGTTTTGATAAACAATGGCTTACCGCTGCAACTGCTTCTCGCAAAGCTACTTACACTAATTTAGATGCCGGGAAATATGTTTTTCGGGTTAAAGCAACTGACAATAACGATCCAACAAACGTAAGCACAACCATGCTGCGAATTACGGTTTTGCCGCCTTTCTGGAGGTCTCCGCTAGCTTATTTTTTATATGTTTTTGCCGGTTTTTATCTGTTGTTTTACATTCGGCACAGAGGAATTTTAAAACTGAAACGTACGTTCAAAATCAGTCAGGATAAGTTGGAGGCCGAACGAAAATCAGTCAGCGAAATTGAGTCCACCAAACGAATGCACGAGCTTGATTTGATGAAGATCAAGTTTTTTACCAACGTAAGTCATGAATTTCGCACGCCGTTATCACTGATCACTTCACCGATTGATACGCTCATCAAAAACAATAAAAATCCGGAACAAAACAGCCAGTTGCTGATGATTCGCAGAAACAGTCGCCGCTTGTTAAATCTGGTTAATCAGTTGCTCGATTTCCGGAAAATGGAAAGCAACGAATTGAAATTGAATCTGGAAAAAAGCGACATAATTTCCTTTATAAAAGAAGTATCGGCTTCATTTGCGGATCTGGCTGAGCAAAAACAGCTTAATTTTTACATTGATGCGGAAGAAGGTTCGGTTTTCACGCGTTTTGATCATGATAAAATTGAGCGGATTTTATTCAATTTACTTTCCAACGCGTTTAAGTTTACGCCTGCTGGCGGACAAATCAGTGTTTCCTTAAAAATAGTCGATAAAAACAGCATCGATAAAAACGCAGAAAAATCGCTGGAAATTAAAGTAACCGATACCGGAATCGGCATTCCAAAAGATAAACTGGAACATATTTTCGAGCGTTTTTATCAGGTAAACATGCCGGCAGAATTATTGAACCAAGGCAGCGGCATCGGTTTATCCATCAGCAGCGAGTTTGTAAAAATGCATTCAGGCGAAATTTTTACAGAAAGTGAGCCAGGAAATGGTAGTTGTTTTACGGTGAAATTACCCGTCAAAATTGAAAACGATTTTGCAATTGCAGAAGTTCCGCAAATAGCAAAACAGCTGGAAACGGTTTTGACTTCTGCGGAAGAACCGGCACCCATCCTGAAAAAATCAACCGTTTTAATTGTGGATGATAACGATGATTTGCGGTTTTATTTAAAGGATAATTTAAAAAGCACGTTTAACATTCTAGAAGCGGCGAATGGTAAGAAGGCTGGCAAAAAGCGCTGGCTTTGCACCCAAATTTGATTGTAAGCGATGTAAATATGCCGGAAATGAACGGTTGGATTTGTGCAAAAAAATTAAAACCGATAACCGCACTTCGCACATTCCGCTGATTTTGCTGACGGCTTTAACGCAGGAAGAAGACCAGTTGGCAGGTTTAACAAACGGTGCAAACAATTACATCAGCAAGCCTTTTAACTTTGAAATTTTGCTTTCTAAAATAAACGGTTTGTTGCAGATGCAGGAATCGTTTAAAAAAACCTACCAAAAACAGCGCGAGATACAGGTGCAGAATTTGGAGATCGTTTCTGAAGATGAAAAGTTTTTAAAACGCGTTTTTGATTGCATCGAAAACAACATCAACAATTATAATTTTTCTGTGGAAGAACTGAGCAGGCAAATGTCGCTTAGCCGCGTTTCGCTTTACAAAAGATTGCTGGCTTTAACCGGTAAAACGCCGGTGGATTGCATCCGGACGGTTAGATTAAAACGTGCGGTGCAATTGCTTGAAAAAAGTAAATTGAGCATTGCCAGCATTGCTTATGAAGTTGGTTTTAACAATCCAACCTATTTTTCAAAAGTTTTCAAAGATGAATACGGCGTGGTACCATCAGAATATTTTAACCAGTTGCAGGAAAAAAACAAGCTGCAAACCTCTTCAGAAAATTAAAAGCCGGTTATAACTTCACCAATTTTTAGTGCATAAAAGAAGTATTGGTCAAGCTTGTGCCTTAACATTTTTAATAGCGCATTTTAACATTTTTGTGCATTAATATCACTTTGCATTGATAATTTTACCTTTAATCTAACCAGTTCAATATACACCTGTACCACAAGTATTTATGAGAATAAAAATTACAAAATCAATTGCTGCGCTTTTTGCGGTTGTTTTCCTGCTTTTTTTAGTGAGCATGATTTCGACGGTTAAAGCCTCGGTAAAATCTTACCAAAAAAACGCAGACGGCGTTACGTTTACGCTGGACAAAGGCCTGATGAAAATTTTTGTACGCAGCAGCGATATCATCGAAGTAAAATATACGATGCTGGATGGTTTTCAATCAAAAGAATCTTTAGTGGTGAACAATAAATGGACGGACAAAACCAATTTTACCGTTGCCGAAGCCGGACAAAATATCATCATCAATACGGCCAGCCTGAAACTTTCCATCAGCAAAACCACCAACGCCATTATTTATATGGATAAAAAAGGCATGGTGATTACGGCGGAAGATGCACAAAATAAAACGATGAAACCGGCAACTATTGCAGGCATCAGCACTTACAATTGTTCTACGCAGTTCACTTCGCCTAAAAACGAAGCTTTGTATGGCTTGGGTTGCCATCCGGAAGATTCTTTGTCGATCAACTACAAAGGCCGCAACCAGGAAATGCTGATTAAATACATGACGGGCGCGATTCCGGTTTTGCTATCAACCAACGGTTATGGTTTGCTGTGGGATAATTATGCTGCTTCTAATTTTTACGGTGCCGAAGCCGGAAATACCAAGTTTAAATACACTTCCGAAAGCGGAAAAGAAGTTGATTACTACTTCTTTTATGGCCCTGATTTTGACAAGATCATCAACCTTTATCGTACCGCAACCGGCCGTGCGCCAATGTTTCCGAAATGGGCTTTTGGTTTGTTCCAGTCTCAGGATCGATATAAAACACAGGATGAAATTATTGGCGTAAAAGATAACTACCGTAACAATCACATTCCGGTGGATGCCATTGTGCAGGATTGGTACTGGTGGGAACCATTGCCGATTGGTTCGCATATTATGAATCCGGCACGTTATCCAAATCCGAAAAAACTGGTTGACGAGCTGCACCAGGCCAACATGCACGCCATGATTTCGATCTGGCCGCTTTATGGTTCGGGCACCAAAAACTATGATGCGATGAAAAAAAACGGTTTCCTGACCAGCATCACCTGGGACAATTTTGTATCCAAAACTTTTGATACTTATTACGATGCACACAACCCAAAAGCCCGGAAATTGTATTGGGAGCAGGCGCGCGACAGTATTGTGAAGCGTTACGGTTGGGATGCCTGGTGGGTTGACCAGTGCGAGCCGGACAACGGAACTTTGCTAGACGAACGCCGACAAGCTAATTTTTCGGTTGGAAAAGGCATTGATTATTTTAATACTTATTCGTTAGAGCATTCCAAAGGTTTGTATGAAGGCTGGCGGAAAGATATTCCGAAAAAAAGAGCTGTTTTGCTGATCCGTCAGTCTTTTGCCGGCGAACAGCGCAATGCGGCAATTTTATGGTCATCAGATATTACCACCACTTTTGCTTCGTTCAAAAACCAGGTTCCGCAAGGAATAAATGCTTGTGTATCAGGAATTCCATATTGGACTTCGGATATTGGCGGTTATCTGTCCAGAACTTCTGCTGATGGTATTCCGGATTGGTCTCAACCTGAAAAAAGAGAATTGTTTACGCGTTGGTTTCAATTTGGCACCTTTAGTCCGATTATGCGTATTCATGGAAAAGGCGAACGCGCCATGTTTTCCAACAACTGGGATGCAAATACCAAAGCCATCCTGCTGAAATATGATAAATTGCGTTACCGTTTGCTGCCTTATATCTACTCGCTGGCTGGCCGCGTAACCAATGAAAATTATACCATTATGCGAAATCTGAACTTTGATTTCCGCAATGATCCACAGGTTCGCAACATCCCGGATCAATACATGTTCGGCCCGGCATTTTTGGTAAATCCGGTTACAGAGCAACTTTATACCGGTAAAAACAGTACATCAGGCAAAAGCACCCGCAGCGTTTATTTGCCGACACAAACGCAATGGTATGATTTTTATACCGGGAAAATGTACAACGGTGGCCAAACCATCAATGCAGCGGCACCGATTGAAACTATGCCTTTGTATGTAAAAGCAGGATCGATTGTGCCAATGGGACCGGAAATGGAGTATGCAACAGAAAAACCTGCAGATAAAATTGAACTAAGAATTTACACCGGTGCAGATGGCAGGTTTTTGTATTATGAAGATGAAAATGATAACTACAATTACGAAAAAGGCAACAGTGCTGCTTTTACTTTAAACTGGAACGATAAGTCAAGCACGCTTACCATTTCTGATACTAAAGGAAACTTTCCTGATATGTTGAAGAAACACGTTTTTAATGTTGTTTTGATCAAAAAAGATAAAGCCGTTGGCGAGCAGATGGCGCAGAAAGCAGATCGTACAATTACTTATCTGGGCAAAGCGATATCAGTAAAAATGTAAAAAATTTGTGTTGTAAAAGAAGCATGAGGAGCAGTTTTTTGAGATAAATTATCTTAAAAATTGCTCCTTTTTTTATTCTGAAAAAGCATCGATAAAAACAGTATCCTCTAAAATTTTTATAAGTTGTGAAAGTTAAAAAACTAAATTAGTTAGCTTATAATCAGTATTTTAGAAAAGATAGTATCAAAATTGTTAAGGGAAAAAGAGTAACCTTAGATTAACATTTTTTGTATAAACATTAACAATTCTGTTACAGTTGAACTTGCTTTTGTTGCTAAATTTATTTCACAGAAAGCTGATTGATTATGCGGTGTAAACAGCAAGATTTATCAGAACCAATTTACCTACTTTACAAATATTATGATTAGAAAATTACGATTAAAAAGCGTTGTAGCTTTAATTGGATTTAGTTTATCGTTATTGATAAGCATTTCTGGTTTTGCACAGAACAAAACGGTTACCGGAACGGTAACAGATGCCTCGAGCGGGCAAACATTGCCTGGTGTTACCATCCGGGTAAAAAATTCGAGTAAAATTTCTACAACCGATTTAAACGGTAAATATTCTCTTGCAGTTGATGCAGGAAGTACTTTAGTTTTCAGTTACATTGGTTTTGTAGATCAGGAAATTGCGGTTGGTAACAAAGCGGTTATCAGTCCGAAAATGGGCGTAAACACTAAATCACTTTCCGAAGTGGTGGTTATTGGTTACGGTACAGCCAAACGGAGCGATTTGACTGGTTCCGTAAGTTCTGTAAATGCAGCCACAATTGCAAAAGTTCCGGTAGTTCCGGTAGATCAGGCTTTGCAAGGCCGCGCTGCCGGTGTGCAGGTGACCAACAATGATGCTTCACCGGGTGGTAATATTTCGGTACTGATCCGTGGAACTGGAAGTTTGGCACAAAATGGAAACGGGCCGCTTTATGTAGTGGATGGTTACCCGATTGAAACTGGTGGGATCAACAACATTAATCCAAGCGACATTGCCTCAATTGATGTATTAAAAGATGCATCATCTGCTGCTATTTACGGTATCCGTGCTGCAAATGGGGTGGTGATTGTAACCACTAAAAAGGGTAGAAAAGACGGTGTCCAGATTTCTTTCGATGCTTACAATCAATTTCAAAGTCGTCCTAAAACCTATAAGTTGTTAAATGCACAACAGTTTGCAACCTTAGCTAATCAAACTGCAGCTACTGATCCTACTAACCAATTTGTTGGGTTTCCTGCATGGAGCAATCCGGCATCTTTAACCAATGCAGATTGGCAAAATGCAATTTACCGTTCTGGCTTAACACAAAATTATAGCTTGGCGCTTCGTGGTGGTAGTGATAAAGCGCAATCTTCCACATCAGTTGGTTATTACGATCAAAAAGGTATTGTATTAGGTTCTTACTTTAAAAGGATCAGTTTAGGCTTAAGCCTGGATTATCAGCCGGCAAAATGGTTAAGATCTTCAACCAGTGCTAAATACACTTATCAGAATGCAAACAATCCGTTTACAACTGGCTCAACCGGGTTAGGAAGTATTGCACAATTACCGCCAACACTTAATGGTGGTAGCAACATTACCAGCCAGATTATGGACGGTAATGGCAACTATGGTTTTTTACATTCCTATATATACTTACACAGCAAGCTATACTAATCCTATTTATACTATTAATAACAATCAGTATGCTAATGTTAATCAGTACCTTTTAACCAATTCATCTTTGGAGGCTACTGTTTTTACCGGGTTAAAAAATAAAACCAATGCTGGTATAACGATCACTAATGCTATGGTACTTATTTTTCCCCATCTGATGGCCGTATAACTGCTCAGTACGGTGCCGCTGGTGGTGCCACGCAAAATGCAGGTTACAGTCAGAGTCAGGGAATCTCATTTGATTGGTTATGGGAAAACACCATTGCTTACGACAAAACTTTCGGTAGACATACTAGTAATTTTGTAGGCGGTGTATCTCAACAGCAAGTTACAACAAACGGATTTAGTGGTAGCGGTGTGCCGCCAAAATAATGTGATCAGAGATTTATCACAGCTAAACCCAGGTACTTTAGTGCTAAATTCTACCGCACAGGTAATACAGTCTCTGGCTTCCTTATTTGCACGTGTAATCTATACTTTTGATGAAAAATATATTCTTACCGGTACAGTAAGAAGAGATGGTTCATTTAAATTTGCAGAAGGCCATCAATACGGTACTTTCCCATCAGGTGCTTTAGCATGGAAAGTTAAACAGGAATCATTTTTAAAAGATGCAAGCTGGTTAACAGACTTCAAACTGCGTGGTAGTTATGGTGTATCTGGTAACCAATCAACAATAGCACCTTTCCAATCTCCGGCACTTTATCAGGCAGGAAGTGCACCTACTACAAGCAATAATTTTGGTTATCCGTTTGGTAAAACATTTCAGCCAGGTGTTGTGACTATCCAGCCTGCAAATCCTAATTTGAGATGGGAAACAGACTATCAAACAGATTTAGGTACAGATATCTCATTTTTAAAAGGTAATTTGAATTTCACAATGGATTATTTTAACAGAATATCTAAAGATTTCTTATTAAATATTCCTGTGCCACCACAAACAGGTTTCTTATACGAAACTCAAAATGTGGGTTCTATGACTAATAAAGGGTTTGAATTTGCTTTAAATTACAACCATTCTATACACGATTTTAAATTTGGTGCTGGTGTAACCCTTTCTGTTTTACGCAATAAACTGACTTCATTATCTGCCGGAACTAATTCGATTACCAATCCAATAACAACTCTTGGTATGAATGGTCAGATTGCTTTGCCAGGAAACGGTTAGACAGTATTCTCTCAAACAAATATCGGTCAGCCAGTTGGAGAGTTTTATGGTTATAAATCATTAGGCATTATTCAATCACAAGCTCAGCTAAATGCTTTAAATACAGCAGCTAAAGCAAAAGGCTTTGATAGCTATCAGCAGGCCAGCACTGCTCCCGGAGGCCGTTTGTATGCTGATGTAAATGGAGACGGACACATTACGGCTGATGATCAAACCAGCTTAGGCAGTCCGCAACCAAAGTTTTTTGGTGGATTAAACCTTGACGGATCATATAAATCCTGGAATTTCAACCTGTTCTTTTATGGTAACTTCGGAAACAAAATTTTGAACTATCAGGAAAGTAACCTGGAAGCTTTTCAAAACAGAAGTTTTGCAGGAATCCAAAATATCAGCCAGGAATATTATGCAAATGCCTGGACACCTACCAACCCTTATAATACTTACGCCCGGATATTGTACAATGATAATGCCGTAGGTAATTCATTGCCATCAAGTGCCTGGATTCAAAACGGAAGTTATGTAAAACTGAAAAATTTCACGGTTGGTTATACATTTCCTGCAGAATTAGCACGTAAGTTAGCCATTAGCAGATTAAGATTGTATGCTTCAACCCAAAATCTGTTTACCATTACAAAAATACAAAGGTTTAGATCTT
>JBPBQN010000038.1:0-7992 GCA_050954865.1 Janthinobacterium lividum
TTTATAGAAATAAGCTTTTTACAATTTTGAAATTAAAGCTAAATATACTATTGAACAATTCAAAATTTAAATAAACATCTGACTTTCAACATTTTATAAATACGACATATTCCATATCGATTTTTTTCTAATTGATTATCAATTACTTCCGCTCACGGCATCACCTCAAACAAAAAAAACTGCGTTTTCTCTGTTTTGCTGAAGTTGTTATCCGCCACAAAAAGAATTGATTTGTGTCCGTTTGGCAGCGTTGGACCGAAAGTTGCGCCTTCCACATTATCAATATAAATACCAAGCGTATCCATATTGAGCAGCAGTTTTTTGCTGATCAAATGTTGTGGTGGATTTTTGCTTAGCGATGGATTGGAAATCACGTTGTCGGCCGCACTTAAATCGGCCAGAAAAACGCGGATAACGCAACCTTCCCGACCTTCAGAAAAAGAACGCTCAGTAACCAGCAATTGATTTTTATTAACCGATAAAATATCCGGAACGCCATTCACTTTAAAAGCATCTGCAGGTTTGCTTGGATAAGCAATCGGCTCCAGTTTGTACGCATATTGCGCCGTATTTTTCTTCGTTCTCCAATCAAATTTAAAAATGCGGATCAACGCATTTTCATCTGTTAAACCGGCGCGTGGGCCGTCTTCATAGCGCGGTTCTTCCAGGTTTACGTACAGCGTTTTGTAATCATCTGCAAAAGTTAAACCTTCTAAAACGCCGTTTCTGCGCGGACCGTTTTCGGTGGCGTGCATTTTCAAAATATCCGGCAAAATTAAAGTGCCGCTATATTTTCCATCGGTAAAAACAGTATTTACAGATGGGTCAATCAAAACCGTATCTTCTTGTTTTACAATACGTTCTCCCTCACTGCTCCAAACCAATTGGTTTATTTTTGGGTCGAAACGCATTGCTTCCGGATCAATGGTTTGCTTCGTGTGCTTTTTTAAATCCGGATAAGGCTGTCCGTTTTTTTGCAACAGCGTATTTACACCAACTATTTTTACGTTATTGATTTCATGAGCATTCAGGCTGATTTTTGCCTTGTAAAAACGGGACGGATTGATTTCTGAACGATCATCACAAATCAGATAATAAATATCGTTTTTAGCATCATAATCTATCGAAGATAAGCCGCCAACGGTTGTATTTTTGTACGGAAGATTGTATGGCAAATCATATTCATCCAAAAACTTTAGGCTGCTGATGGTGGTTGAGGCTGTTTTCACCGATGTTTTTTTGAGTGTTGAACATGCAGCAAACACCGAACATACGATCAGAAAGGAAATTTTGCTTTTTATCTTTAAAAAATTCATGGCTATTTAAATTTTCAAAGTAAAAGAAAAATCTGATAGCAGCGGTTAAATTTCCGTAATCGGCATAAATCGGGGCACCAAAAGTTTCATAATGGTCCAGGCAATCAGGTAAGATAAAGCGCAGACAAAAAACATAATGCCGTAAGCCGTTTGCGGTGTTGCCACAAAATGATCTGTTAAACGGCCAGCCATTTGCTGCACCAAAACGCCGCCAATACCGCCTGCCATTCCACCAATACCAACTACAGAACCAACGGCTTTTTTTGGAAACATATCTGAAACGGTGGTAAATAAATTGGCAGACCATGCCTGATGCGCCGCTGCGCCGATGCAAATAACAACAATAGCCAAACTGGAAGCGCTGGTACCAAAATGCTCCACGTTGCCAAAATATTGGGTTGATAAAAGTGCCAGTGGAAAAACCGCAATCAGCAACATGGCCGTCATCCGCGCACGGTAAGCTTCCCAGCCTTTGTTGATGAAGAAAATCGGGATACTTCCGCCAAAAACACTACCAAAAATTGCGGTACCGTAAACAATAAATGTTGGCCACATCACTTCGTGGCTCGTCATTCCGAATTGCTTTTTCAGGTAATCGGGCAGCCAGAAAAGCAGGAACCACCACACGCCGTCTGTTAAAAATTTGCCAAAGAAAAAGGCCCAGGTTTGGCGGTGGCCAAATAGTTTTGACCAGGAAACTTTTTGATTATTGATCGGCACATCTTCGGAAGCGGCTGCATGTACCACCAAATCATCACTGTGAATGTAATCAAACTCGCTTTTGCTTAAATTTTTGTGTGTTGTGGGCGGATTATACAATGCAAACCAGAAAATCAGCCAGAAAAAACCGATACCGCCGGTGATGATATAAGCCATTTTCCAACCTAAATCAACCCCAAAATGGATTAAACACCAAGGCACAAACAGCGATGCGATCATAGCGCCGATGTTAGAGCCGCTATTAAAAATTCCGGTGGCCAGCGCACGTTCTTTCTTCGGAAACCACTCGGCAACGGTTTTAATGGAAGCCGGGAAATTTCCTGCTTCGCCAATACCAAATAAACTGCGGATAACGATGTGCAAAGCCACCGTGCTTCCGGCCAGCGCATTCAGCATTCCAAAAACCGACCAGATAATCAGCGACAAAGCCAAACCCAGTTTGGTACCGATTTTATCAATCACCCAGCCGGCTATAATCGTTATTCCTGCGTAAAAAGCTGTAAAAAATGAGGTAACATAGGCAAAATCAGTGTTCGTCCACCCAAAACCACCTTGCGCAACCGGCGTACAAAAGTGTTCTTTCAGGTAAGAAATCACCTGCCGGTCCATATAATTAATGGTGGTTGAGAACAGCAGCAGTGTGGCAATCGTCCACCGGTATTTACCTATTTTCATATTGATATGCTTCTTTTACCGGCAATTTTTTACCAGATGGTGTGCTTCTTTTGTGGCCGAAAAAAGCTCATCGTAAAGCTTATTTTCCATTACTTTTTTGCTGATGAGTTTGCTGCCCAAACCAACTGCGCCAACACCAGCTTTGAACCAGCCAGTGATGTTTTCTTCTGTTAGTTCTACGCCTCCAGTGGGGATAAAAAGCTGACCTGGAAACAGTTCTTTGATCGAAGTTAAAAAGGCTTCACCCAAAATATTAGCCGGAAAAAGCTTAATTAAGGCCGCTTCATTTTCTTGTGCCAGATAAATTTCTGTCGGCGTCATGCAGCCCGGAATCCACAGTAAATCAGCTTCTAAAGCCAGCGCACCAACTTTTGGGTTGATGATCGGACTCACGATAAAATCTGCTCCGGCAGCCAAAAAATCCTGTGCTTCTTTTACCGACTTAATTGTGCCGATGCCCAGTTCCAGATCCGGCATTTCTGCATTAGCCAGTTGTCGCATCAGCTTAAAATTTTCCAAAGCTTCCGGTCCGCGATTAGTGTATTCAAACACCCGCACGCCGGCTTTGTAAAGCGTTCTGGTTATTTCCAGGCTCACTTCCGCATCTTTATAAAAAAACAAAGGCAACGTTCCCTGCTCTAAAATCAGGTTTAAGGAATGTGCTTTTTTACTCATTTTTAATCGTTTTTTTCACTTCGCCCGCACGCATGGTTGTGGCGTCGCTTTCTATAAATAATTTGCCGTAAGCCGCAGCCGTAGCAAATGCCAATGCTTCTTTTACCAGCATTTTTTGGTACAAACCGTAAATCAATCCGGCCATAAAACAATCGCCGCTGCCCACTTTATCTACAATATGTGCCGAAGTATATTCCTGTGAAACTTCCAGTTTTCCATCGGTAAAAAGTGTGGTGTAATATTCAATTCCGGGATCGCCGAAACGGAAAGTATTGGCCACATATTTACACTTTGGATAGTTTTTAATGATTGCTTCGGAAGTTTTTTTAGCGTGATACAAATAATTTTCTTTCGTGCCGATATCATGGATATTTTCATCCACATCCGTTCCCAGCATTTGATTTGCTGCCCACAGGTTGCCCATAATCAAATCACAATATTGAGCGAGATTTGGCATGATTTCGATTGGATTTTTGCCGTATTTCCAAAGCTTAGCCCTATAATTCAAATCCAAAGAAATGAAAATATTTTTTGCAGATGCTGCTTTTAGCGCTTCTTCGCAAACATCAGCTACATTTTGATTGATGGCCGGACAAATTGCACTGAAATGAAACCAGGAAACACCTTCAAAAATAGCATCCCAATCAATAGTTTTAGGTTGAAGTTCTGCAAACGACGAATAGGCACGATCATAAATTACGCCGGCGTTTTTCAAATCTTTTCCTTTTGGCAGATAATACGTGCCGATTCGGTTTCCCTGAAAAAGTACAGCAGAAGTATCAATTTTTTTCTGCTGAAGATATGCAATCAAATGCTCCGACAACATATTTTCGGGCAACGCCGTTAAATACGCCGAAGGCAAATCCCACAAAGCCAAAGCCGTAGCAACATTCAATTCGGCACCGCCAACGTAAAATGGCAAACTGTTTTCTTTCAGCCAGTTGCCTTCTATATCAGGACAAATCCGCAGTAATAATTCACCAAAACTGAGTATTTTTTCCATTTTAAAAACTGAAATAATTTTTGGCGTTGTGATAGCAAATATCGCCAATAATTTTACCGATCAGTTCCATATCGTTTGGCAATTCGCCGTTTTCCACGTCATCTCCAAACAAATTACACAGCAGCCTGCGGAAATATTCGTGCCGCGGAAACGATAAAAAGCTGCGTGAATCCGTTAGCATTCCCACAAATTTACTCAGCAAACCCATGTTGGATAGCGCGTTGATTTGCTTCGTCATACCGTCTTTCTGATCCAAAAACCACCAGGCCGAACCAAACTGTACTTTTCCGGCAACAGAGCCATCGTTATAATTGCCAATCATGGTTGCAATCAATTCATTATCAGCCGGATTGAGGTTATAAATGATGGTTTTTGACAAGCGGTTTTCCAAATCCAAACGGTTTAAAAACTTAGACAAAGCTCGCCCCTGAGAAAAATCACCGATAGAATCCCAGCCAGAATCTGGTCCGATTTCCTTTAATTTTCGTGCATTATTATTTCGCAGCGCGCCCAAATGAAATTGCTGCACCCAGCCTTTTTCGTGGTTCCAAACGGCAAATTCAAATAGCAAAGCCGAGCGGAATTGCACATTTTCTTTTAAGCTGATGCTGTTTTTAGCACGTATTTTTTCGAAAATATTTTTAATTTCTTCGGAAGTGTAATCCTCCGCATAAATATGCTCCAAACCATGATCGGAAACCGAACCTCCATTCGCCCCAAAATAATCATGGCGCGATTTTAAAGCCGATAAATAAGCATCATAACTATTTATAGATGTGTTAGTTACCGCTTCCATTTTATCAATATAAGCATTTAAAACTTCTAAATCGTCTGGGTTCATGGCTTTATCCGGACGAAAAGCTGGCAACATTTTAACCTTTGCGCCGTCTTTTTTTAAAGCTTGATGAAATTGCAAATTATCCAGCGGATCATCCGTGGTGCAAATCGTTTCTACATTCATTTTCTGCAATAAACCTTGCACAGAAAATTCGGGCGTTTGCAGCTTTGCCGTAGCCTGACCGTAAATGCTCTGTGCTGTTTTTACCGACAATAATTCATCAATATTAAAATAACGCTGCAACTCTAAATGCGTCCAGTGGTACAGCGGATTGCGCAAAGTGTACGGAACCGTTTCCGCCCATTTTTCAAACTTTTCGTAATCGCTTTTTTGTCCGGTGATGAAAGCTTCATTGATACCGTTTGCCCGCATGGCGCGCCATTTATAATGATCGCCGTAAAGCCAAACCTGCGTTAAATTTTTAAAGTTGATGTTGCCCGATACCTGATCTGGCGGCAAATGGTTGTGGTAATCAATAATCGGCAAATGCTTGGCAAACTCATGGTAAAGCGTTTGTGCGGTTGGCGTTTGCAGCAGAAATTGTTCGTTTAAAAATGGTTTCATTGGTTAATTATTTATGCTGATAAAAGCGATAAATGTTAGATTTTCAGGTGCTAAAAGAAGCATCTGGTTTATAAAGAAACGCCGCGTTTCCAGGGAATAAAATCATCCTGACCGTGGCGTACTGCACTTACTTCAATTTCGCCGCTGGCTACCCGGATCACATAATCCAAAATTCGTTCGCCAGCTTGTTCAATGGTTTCTTCGCCTTCAATCACGGTTCCGGTATTAATGTCGATAATATCGCGCATTTTATTGTACAATTTGGTATTGCTGGCAATTTTGACCACCGGCGTAACCGGATTTCCAGTCGGCGTGCCCAAACCCGTAGTAAATAAAACCACGTTGGCGCCGGAAGCAACTTCTGCAGTGGTAGATTCTACATCATTTCCGGGCGTACACAATAAATTTAATCCGGGTTTGGTTACTTTTTCAGGATAATCCAGCACTTCTACAACTGGCGAAGTTCCGCCTTTTTTGGCCGCTCCGGCAGATTTTATCGCATCCGTAATCAAACCATCTTTGATATTTCCTGGAGAAGGATTCATGTCGAAACCAGAACCAACCGCTTTTGCGCGCTCATTATACGTGCGCATCAGGTAAGAAAAACGTTCGGCATCTTCGGTTTCCACACAACGATCGCTCATGTTTTGCTCCACGCCGCACAATTCCGGAAATTCGGCTAAAATAACCGAACCACCAGCTGCAACCAGCAAATCCGACGTGTAACCGATAGCAGGATTGGCAGAAATCCCGGAAAAACCATCAGAACCACCGCACTCCAAACCAATGCAAATTTTACTGATGGGCGAAGGCTGCCTGCTGTTTTTATTAGCCAAAATTAATCCCGCAAATGTTTGTTTGATGGCCAGCGAAAGCAATTCAGCTTCGGTTCCTACTGTTTGCTGATCCAACACAAAATAAGGTTTATCAAATAACGGCGAACGTTTCTTGATTTCTTCTTCCAGAATAGGAACCTGCGCGTTTTGGCAACCCAAACTTAAAACCGTAGCACCAGCCACGTTTGGATGTGTAATATAACCGGCCAGCAAACCGCAAAGTGCCTGCGCATCCTGCCGTGTGCCGCCGCAGCCGCCATTGTGTACCAAAAACTTAATGCCATCAACATTCGGGAACAAACGTTCCTGCTTGGAAACCTGCTCTACATAAGGCATTTCCGCAGTTAAAATCTCGCTGACATCGCTGCCGGATTTATACATGTTGATGAGTTCCTGCGCTTGATTGGCGTAAATCCGGTTTCGGCCATAACCCAAAGGCTTGATCAAAGCTTCTTCCAAAACCTCTAAATTCCGGTTCTCGCAAAAAACCATCGGAATAACCAGCCAATAATTTGCCGTTCCAACGCTGCCGTCAGATCGTGGAAATCCGTAAAAAACCCGATCCGCATATTTGCTCACATCCGGTTTGTTCCATTCCGTTTGCCGTTCGCCAATAAAAAAATCATTGGCCGCATGATGGATGTTTTTGGTGGTGAGCAAGCCGCCCGCCGGGATAAAAGTTTGTGCTTTTCCAACTAAAACGCCGTACATCATAATGTCGTCATCAGGATTAAAATCCTGCGCGGCAAATTTGTGTTTGGCCTGCACGTTATCCGTTAAAATATACTGTTTGTTATCGTAAGTTATCGTTGTTCCCTGCAGCAAATCCGTTAACGCCACAATTGCATTGTCGTCAGGATGTATCTTTAAAACCTGGTTTTTCATTTGCTTATCAGTTTTTATTTTCTGCAGATAAATGCTGTGTTGCAGCCAAAACACCTTCTGCAATTATAACATTATAATTTTGTTGTACGGCAGCTTCAAAGCCCGGCAATAACGTTAAATCTGTTCCCCAAAGTTCGGTATTACTCAACACAGTATGTATCCAAATTTCTGGGGAGCTACTGTTTTTATGAACATAAAAATAGTCTGCCTGATCATCATTCACCGGATAATCTGCGCCGTTATGTTCACCAAAAAACTTACCATTCTGTTCTTTTTGCACCTGCATAAAAGCAACATAAGCTGCAAAACCCAGCGCCATGTAAACCGGCACCTGTGTTTTTTTTTTATAGTGATTGAGCAAAAGCGGAACCACGCGCATTTTCAGTTTGGCCGAAAACTGCACCGTAATCGCAATCCACTGATGTTTAATGTGCGGATTTCGGAAACGATCCAGCACCTGATTGGCAAAATCATCAGTTT
>JBPBQN010000039.1:0-7877 GCA_050954865.1 Janthinobacterium lividum
ATCAGGCTGACCGGTTTCAATAAATGTAAACTGGTTTTCGATATTTTCATGAATACTTTACCAAAAGAAGAACGGTTGTGCGGTGTTAAACTCGTTTCGGGTTTGTACCAAAACAGTTCTTCTTTTTTGTGTTATCCGTATAAAATTAGCTGGCAGTTGCTGCCAGATGCGTTGAATTCTCCGGTAAAAGTATTGTTTTCAGTTCCCAAAAAGAGGTATAAAAGAGCGGTTGACCGTAACCTGATTAAGCGGCAAATGCGCGAAAGTTACCGGTTGCAAAAGCAGGGAAGGCTGTTTTTACAAGCCGAAAAATCAACAAAACCGCTCCTGTTTTCGATTACTTACATTGGCAAAGAAATAAGCGATGCCGATTTAATGATGAAAAAAATGCAGAAAGTTTTGCAGCAACTGGCCGAAAAACTGGTTTGAAGATGGAAGTTTTTATCGGTTTTATCCGCAAAATAATCGGTTCAATTTTCATTCTGATCATCCGTATATACCAATTTTTATTGTCGCCAATATTGGGTGCTTCCTGCCGTTTTACGCCAACCTGCTCGCAATATGGTTTAGAAGCCATCCGAAAATACGGTCCGTTTAAAGGTGGCTGGTTAACTTTAAAACGCATTGGCCGCTGTCATCCCTGGGGAAAACACGGTCCTGATCCTGTTCCGTAACCATGAGTTTGATCCTGCAAATAGAAACGTCTACCACAGCCTGTTCGATTGCCTTGGCACAAAACGGAAAGGTTTTATTGCACAAAAGCATTAACCAACGCAACATTCATGCAGAGGTGATTACTGTTTTTATCGGTGAAATTTTGGCAAGCAATGGTTCAAAATTTGATGATTTGGATGCCGTTGCCGTTAGCTCTGGTCCGGGTTCTTACACTGGTTTACGAATCGGTGTTTCTACGGCAAAAGGTTTGTGTTTTTCGTTGGAGAAACCTTTAATTGCAGTAGAAACTTTACTGGCGATGGCTGCCGGATATTTATTGCGTTTTCTAAATCAAACCAAAGAAAAATTTTTGTTGTGCCCGATGATTGATGCGCGCCGAATGGAAGTTTACACCGCTTTGTTTGATCAGGATTTGAACAGTGTGCAGGAAACTTCCGCAGCAATTATTACATCAGAAAGTTTTAAAAACGAGTTGGATCAGCATAAAATCGTCTTTTTTGGTGATGGTTCAGCCAAGTGTAAAACGTTTTTCGGCGATCATCCGAATGCTGTTTTTACCGATGATTTTTTGAACGAAGCAGCCGATATGACTTTGATTGCAGCAGAAAAATTCCGCCTGCAACAGTTTGAAGATGTAGCTTACTTTGAACCGTTTTATCTAAAAGATTTTATTGGAAATAAGATTGGTTAGTTGTTATCATTTCGACCGCAGGGAGAAATCCTATTCAAATCAGCTTTAAATATTTCCTAATAATTATTGTGCTTAAAAATTCCTAACCACAAACGGTTAAAAAATCCTCTTTCATTGCCCATCGGAATATAACTTGCCGCGGCCGGATGTTCTATCAAATGGCCAAACTTTGCCGAAAAACCAATAAAAGCACTCACGCCAGAGCGGTAAGCAACATTAGTTTCGTCAAAAAACTTAGTTGATCTAAACAGTTGGTCTGTACCGATAAAAAATTCTGCATTTGGTGATTTGATCATCAGTTGTGCACCGGCATTCCAATCACCCAAATTGTTGTAAGAAGCCAAGGCCGTAAACCATAAACTTTTGTAGTTAAAATGGTTGATAAAAGCAGAATTCAAACCGTTGTAAAAAAGATTTTTAGAAACCAGTAAAGTTGGCGTAACATAAAAATCCTCCAGACCTAAATTGTATTTTTTGCTGATAGAAACATCCGCACGAGAATTAATTGCTTTGTAAACCGCGTGTGAACTTGCATTTTGCGCCACCAGCGAATCAACTTCCGTTAAAATCCGGTCAGAATTATTCCGGGTTCTGGAAATGCGGTTGATGGTTTCCGTGCCATCAAAATCAATAATTGAAGTATTGTGCCAGCGTATAAAACCCAGATCTTTGATGTTTCCCTGCACCAAAATCCCGTTATCTAACTGTGCCTCCATGCCAAAAGTAACCGCAGCTCCCGGATTTTTTAATCCTAATAAATCTTTTTTAGCAAACTGATGGAGATTGCTTGTTGTGTAATTTCCCTGCAAAAACAGACTGGCTTCGTTGCTGTTTTTATCTACATAAAATCCGGATTTATTAATGTTGAACTGATTGTAATAAACGCCTAAAAGCCCACTCAGCTTAACACCAAAAGCGATTTCAGGTGATACTTTCTGGCGAAAAGTCAAACTAAACTGATGGTAAGCTTCGCCATTAAACCGGCCATTAAATATGTTACTGTTACTGTTGCCGTTGTCAAAGTTTTTGTATGAATCCAGCAGCAGCAAGGTTTCATCTGTAAAGTTTCCGTGGCTATCGGCTTGGGTTTGTGCAGAAATTCCCCATTCCTGATCGCTGTTTAACCGCGTATAAATTTTCAGCATAAACCAGTAAGTGTTGGTGTTAACGTTGAAAGTATTCTGGCTGCCAAAACCATTGGTTAAAGTGCTGCTGTTATACGTGCCGTGGTTGATCAGGGAAAGCAGCGATTGCCGTCCATTACCGTTAAAAACGGCGTTGGCACTGGTATTCGGCACAAAAAAATTGAAGGCAAACTGCCTGCTCGAATCTGGTATAAAAGCGCGTTGCGCCGGGTTTTCAAAACTATCAAACAAAGTTCCGGTGTTATACTGCGCCAGTTGCTGACTATTAGCATTAAAAACAATAAATAACAGAAACAAGGCCAGCAAAAACTTCATCGTGCAAAAGAAAGCAATTGTAACATCAGAAAATGAATTTTAGGAATGTGAATTAAAAATTAGCCGTGATTAAACCAAATTTTACCCGATAAAAGAAGCATGTTTAAACAGCAATTATAAATTTGGCTTACGCGTATCAATTGAATCGCGTTTCAATTGTTGCAGATAAAAATTGGTATAAAAACTGTTGTCTGAAGCGGTAAACTGCATGGCCATTGCGTAATAAGTGTTCCAGTCTAATTTTTGCTGCCCAAAAGCTGTTTTAAATTCCGGACGAAGCATGTGTTTTAATAATTCGCTGCCATTTCGAAAATCAACAAAAAACGAAACATTGCTTTGATCGGCCTGCAGCGCATCAAAATTTAAATATTGGCTTTCCTGGTTTAAAAACTGTTGCTGATGATAGCGATTTAGATAATGATGAAGGCCGGATTCGGTTTCAGCAAGAAACAAAAAATTATCCAGCACCATAAAATACGGTTGTTTAAAATTGCGCAACGGCTCGCCCAAAAGGTAAAAAAATAGGTTTGAATATTTTAGCTGCAATTGCGCAGCGTTTGGGTTTAAGCTGAGGTTTTGCAGATAAGATTTAAATTCTGATCCGTTTTTAAGTTGAATAACAGCCAGGTTTTCATTTTCGGCAGTCGTAATTACTGCAAATTCATTTTTTAATTGTTTGCGAAAAACGGTTTGTATCGAAATGCCGGTTTCCAGTTTAATCTGTTGGAATACTGTTTTTACCAGATGAAACTCGGGGTTTTGCCATTTATCCAATTCCTTAAAAAACTGGTTCTGATCACTAAAAGTAAAACTTACAGCCGAAGCCGTATTTTGCGGATAAATGTTTTTTAAAGTAATTTTTGCCGGTTGCTGCTTCAAAAACAAGTTGATGTAAGCAGTAACGCTCGTATCGGTTTGCGTGTAACCGTTAAAAAGCAAAGCATCACTTTTATAATTCAAGCTTAAAGACGCATTGGCCGAAAATCCGTTCAGCAGTTTAAAAAATTCGTTATTTTGATTGCTAAACAACTGCTTTATCAGCACCGGCAACTGCTTATAACTCACATACAAATTGGCAATAGAATTTCTTTTCTGCTGATCTGGTAATTGTTTAAAAATCTCTTTCTGTTGATCTCTTTTGTTCTCTAAAAAACTGATTAATAATTGTTTATCGAAACTTCCGGCAAGCACGTTTGCTTTGCTGCTGATGTAGAATGCTTCTTTTATGGCACTAAAATCTACCTTAATTAATTCCTGCTTTCCAACTTTTTCAACCTGAAATTTTATGGCATTTTGTTTTAAAACAGATTGTAAGCCTATGTTTCCCTCAGTATTGGTGGTGAGCAGTAAATCAATACTTTTAGCGTTGATTTTGGGGTGAAGAGAGATGAAAATACTTTGCTGGTCGAATACATTTTTTAACAAATGTTGATGCAGATACTTCAATTCTGCTGCTTTTTTTTGCCCGATAAAAGAAGTAAGCAATGTGTTATTTCTAAACAGATCGTAAAATTCCGGATCATTTTTAAACTCAAAAATTAAAGCATCCGCAGGAATTTGATTGATTATGTTGGCCGTATTTTGTCTGGGCAGCCGAAGTTTGGAAAAATAAAATGCCGTTACGCCAACTGCCGAAAGAAATAGAAAAACCGTTAGCAGGATAATTTTCCGCATCTCATTTGTTTGCAACAAAAATAGATTATTCTGGCTGCGTGCTGGTTGTAATACGGAGATTGTTTATATTAGTTTTACAACGAATATGAACAAACAAATTATTATAACTGCTGCAATTTATGGCGCATTAGCTGTAATTACAGGTGCCTTTGGGGCACATGCTTTAAAAAGTAAACTGGAGCCTGCCCAACTGGAAGTTTGGCATACAGCCGTACAATATCAGTTTTATCATGTATTGGCCTTGCTGTTTTTATCAACCTTAAATCCATTGAATAACAATTTGTTAGAGTGGAGTTACTATCTTTTTACTTTCGGTATTCTGCTGTTTTCCGGATCACTGTATTTGCTTTCTATCAGGCAAGTTTTAGGTTGGGAATGGCTTCGATTTTTCGGACCGATTACACCTTTGGGCGGCTTGTTTTTTATTGCCGGATGGATTACGCTGGGATTAGGAGTCCTGAAAAAACCATGATGCTGGATCTGTCAGATTCTGTTTATGTAGAACGAAAAACGCTTTTTGCTGAAGTTGTTCTGCCAATACCGATTGCCAAAAACTATACTTATCGCGTGCCTTTTGATCGGGCAAATGATGTGGCCATCGGCAAAAGAGTGGTGGTGCAATTCGGCAAAAGCAAAATTTATACCGGCGTAATTCTATCCATCAGCGAAAAGGCTCCCGAAAAATACGAAGCCAAATACCTGATGGATGTGCTGGATGATGAGCCGCTAATTACACCGCAGCAACTGGCTTTTTGGGATTGGATAGCCAATTATTACCTGTGCAATCCCGGCGATGTGATGAATGCGGCTTTACCGGCTGCGTTAAAACTGGCAAGTGAAACCAAAATCACTTTAAATACTGATTTTGAGATTGATAAGCGAGAACTGAATGACAAAGAGTTTTTGATTATCGATGCGCTGGAAATTCAGGGTGAACTAACGGTAAGCGAAGTGAGCAAACTGTTAGGACAAAAAACGGTGATGCCGGTTTTAAAAGGTCTTTTTAACAAAAACATCATTTACATTGCCGAAGAAGTACAGGAAAAATACAAACCACGAAAGCGCTCTTTTTATAGTTTGAATCCTGTTTACCGTCAGCCGGAACAATTGAAAGAATTGTTTGAAATCTTGGAAAAACGCGCACCAAAACAACTGGATGCCGTGATGGCTTTGCTGCGATTAATCAAGCAAAAAGAAAAAGTAACTAAAGCCGAACTGGAAGCAGCCGGACAAGTAAGTGCTTCTGCCTTAAAAGCTTTGGTGGAAAAAGAGGTTTTTTTGCTGGAAGAAAGAGTGATCAGCCGTTTTGCTGAGGAAGGCGAAGGTGCGGAAAGTACGTTTCAATTGAACGAACATCAGGCTAATGCTTTTGAGCAGATCAATCAGCAATTTGAGCAAAAAGAAGTGGTTTTGCTGCATGGCGTAACGTCATCCGGGAAAACCCAGATTTATGTAAGGCTAATCGAAAATGTAATTGCCAGCGGAAAACAAGTGCTGTTTTTACTGCCTGAAATTGCGTTGACAACGCATATCATAGAACGTTTACGACAGTATTTTGGCAACCAGATTGGCGTTTATCATTCCCGTTTTAATGATAATGAACGCGTTGAAGTATGGAATAAAACTTTAAGCGGCGAATACAAAATTGTGCTTGGCGCACGTTCTTCGGTTTTTCTTCCTTTCAAAAACTTAGGGTTGATTGTGGTGGATGAAGAGCACGAAAGTTCTTACAAGCAGTTTGATCCGGCTCCGCGTTACCATGCACGCGATGCAGCTATTTATTTAAGCACATTGTATAAGGCTAAAGTTTTGCTTGGTTCGGCTACGCCATCGCTGGAATCTTACTACAATGCGCAGCAGCAAAAATATGGTTTGGTGGAACTGAATGTACGTTTTGGAGAAGCCGTTTTGCCGGAAATCCAAGTGATCAGCATTCCGGAAGAAATGAAAAATAAAACCATGCAGTCTCATTTTTCCAAAACGCTGATGGAAAATATCCAATCCGCCTTAGAGAAAAAGGAGCAGGCGATTTTGTTCCAAAACCGGCGTGGTTATGTGCCGCTGCTGATTTGTAAAACTTGTGGCTTTAGTCCGAAATGCATCAACTGCGATGTCAGCCTCACCATGCACAAAAGCACCGGCAAGTTGCATTGCCATTATTGCGGCTACCGTGAAGATGTTTATGCAGTTTGTCCGGCTTGCGGGTCGGCGCATTTGGAGCAAAAAGGTTACGGCACAGAAAAGATTGAAGATGAACTTTCGATGTTGTTGCCCGATGCCCGGATTGCACGGATGGATTTGGATACCACGCGGTCTAAAATGGCTTTTCAGAACATTTTAAGTGATTTGGAAGATAAAAAAACCGATATTCTGGTGGGCACGCAAATGGTGGCCAAAGGTTTGGATTTCTCAGACGTAACGGTGATTGGGATTGTTAATGCAGACTCTTTGCTGAAATTTCCTGATTTTCGGGCCAATGAACGCAGTTTCCAAATGCTGGCGCAAGTGAGTGGCAGGGCAGGGCGGCGCGGTAAAAAAGGAAAAGTTGTGGTACAAACATATGATCCGCATCACCGTGTGATCAGTCAGGTTATCCGGAATGATTATGCCGAAATGTACCAAATGGAAATGGCCGAACGGCTGCAGTTTAAATATCCGCCGTTTTACCGCGTGATTCAGCTGGATGTGAAACACAAGAATGCAGAAAACCTGCATCATCAGGCCGAATATTTAGGCAATGCTTTGAAAAAACAGTTTGGTGATCGGGTATTGGGACCAGAATTTCCGCTCATCAACCGCATCCGTAATTATTACATCAAAACCATCATCATCAAAATAGAAAAAGAAGGAACCTCAATGGTTCGGGTAAAAAAAATTTTAAAAGAAACTATTCTTCAATTTCAAACTGAAAAACTCAGTAAAGGAAATTTGATTCGGGTGGATGTGGATCCATATTGATGCTTTTTTAGCAAACATGAATATGATTTAAAAAATAAATGTAATGATTAAGGAAGTTTTAAGTTCTGTAGAATCTTCTTTTATGGATTCCATGCAAGCTGAGTATAAAGAGTTAGCTGAGAACAATACTGAAATATTTAAATATGCAGATTTTGAAATTGGATTTAAGATTTTGTTAGATGCAACAATTGCATTTAGAAATCCACTTAAAATGAATGACCCTTATGATTGTTCCTTGAAACTTCTGGATTACTCTAAACCACCGAAGGATTTTGTTGACAAATTAGTTTCGAAAAAAAAATCCAGATTCAAATAGGGAACAAAGAAGAAAAATTGCAATTAAAATCAAAAAATTGCCAAGGGAATTACTCCTAAACACCATAGATGATATTATTCAAAACGATCTAAAAATGCGTGGT
>JBPBQN010000040.1:0-7699 GCA_050954865.1 Janthinobacterium lividum
AGCTGAAAAACAATGTTTCTTTTGATGATGTTTCTTACGAATTATCAGAATCATTAACAGAGTCTTCTTATTTTGATGGCGATAAAGCACAGCGTAAATTGCAAAAAGCGATTTTGACTTTGCCGGATAAACAGCGCTTGGTTTTTAACATGAAATATTTTGATGAGATGAAATACGAAGAAATGTCTGACGTGTTAGGCACAAGTGTTGGTGCTTTAAAAGCATCGTTTCATTTGGCTGTTAAAAAAATAGAAGCTTATTTGTTAACAGAAGATTAACATAAAAACGATTAAACCTTTTGAAAAAATCTGATTCTATCCTTTCGTCATGAATGAGCATACTGAACACACCAACTGGTTAAACGAGTATCCTGTTCTGCAAAAACAGAATGGAGAAAATCCCTTTCGGGTTCCTGATCTATTTTTTGAAGAGCAGCAAGAACGCATTCAGTCGGCAGTTTTTGCAGAAAGTTTAAAGCTAAAAACGCCTGCTGAAGGTTTTGCAGTACCAGAAAATTACTTTGAAAACCTGCAGAACCAGATTTTATCAACTGTAAAACTGGAAGAAATGCGTGCGTCGCAACCTTCCATACAATCAACAGAATTTTTTGTAGAACAACAAAGCATTATTGCTGCGCGGATTAAAATCAACCAGTTTGCAGAAAACGGCAGCGGTTTTACCGTTCCGGAAAATTATTTTGAAGAACTTTCTGATCGTATCACCCAAAAAACTGGGATAAAAACAGTACAGCAACCTGCAAAAATACGCACCTTATTTACAAAAGCAGCGTGGAAATATGCTACAGCTGCTTGTATTGCTGTTGCAGTAGTTACTGGTATCGGAGTAAAAAAATATCAGACGGCGCATAATGTACAAATTCGGTTATCGGATTTACCGGATGCAGATATAGAAAATTATTTAGATATTCATGCCGATTCTTATGATAATCACATCATTTTAGAAACCAGTGCCACTGATGACGGATCGGTTTTAAACAACGATAAAATGAGTTCAGACAACAATAATTCTGTTAAAAATTAATGCTGCAAAAAGGCCTCAGAAAATATAATTATGATTAAGAGATTTTGTATTGCCCTTATTTTGATAGCTTTTTTTGGAAAAGCAGAGAAAATATTGGCTCAAAACTTTCGGGTTCCACATTCTAATATGGATACTCGGAGTAATTTTAATAGTGGTAACGTTGATAATTCAGCCGGTATGCACCGGATTGAAACCATTAAATCTGATTATCTGTCAGATAATTTGCATTTAAACAATGATGAAGCTAACCGGTTTTGGCCGGTTTACAATCAGTATCAAAGAGAAATGAATGTTGTTTTGCATCAAAAAAGACAGAACATGTTTAATTCTCAAGGCAATGCACATGATGTTGTTAGTGATAATTTTGAATATGATTCTAAAATTTTGAATATTAAAAAGCATTATAATGATGAGTTTTCGAGAATTTTGCCTCCCGAAAAAGTAATGAGTTTTTGGAAAGGCGAACGCCAGTTTAATGAAGAAATGATTAAGCGTTTAAAAAACAGACATGCAAATGATTAAATAAATACTCAAAATTTTATTTACAAAAGGCTTTCAATACTTGTTGAAGGCCTTTTGTATTTTTGCAGATGCTTACAAACCGACAGCTTTTTTTGCTGAATGTTGCCCAAACATCAGGCTCGCCCAGATTATTGGAAATTGAACGTGCCAAAGGTTTATACCTTTATGATATTGCCGGAAAAGCATATATGGATCTAGTTTCGGGTTTTGCGGTGAGCAATACTGGTCACGGACATCCGGAAATTGTACAAGCCATCAAAAATCAGGTTGATTTATACATGCACCTCAGCGTTTATGGCGAATTTGTGCAAACGCCTCAGGTAAAACTGGCAGAGAAAATCACTTCGCTCCTACCGGAAAGTTTAAATTCCGTTTATTTTACCAATTCCGGTACAGAAGCTACGGAAGGCGCCATGAAGTTGGCTAAAAGATTTACCGGTCGATCAGAAATTCTGGCTTGTAAAAACGCTTATCATGGCAGTACGCAAGGTGCTTTAAGTTTGATGGGCAATGAAGAATTTAAGCAGGCTTACCGTCCGCTTTTGCCGGGAATTAAATTTATTAATTTTAATCAACACAAAGATTTAGAACTGATTACAACCGAAACTGCGGCAGTAATTATAGAAACAATTCAGGGCGAAGCAGGCGTTCACGTACCTGATTTGGAGTACATGCTTCTTTTACGGCATAAATGTTGGCAAACCGGCACGCTATTGATTTTAGATGAAATCCAAAGTGGTTTGGGCCGAACCGGAAAGTTGTTTGCTTTTGAGCATTTTGGCATCGTTCCGGATATTTTACTTACGGCCAAAGCGTTCGGCGGCGGCATGCCTTTAGGTGCTTTCATCGCACCAAAAAATGTTATGGATGCGCTGAAAGAAAACCCCATTTTAGGCCATATAACCACATTTGGCGGTCATCCGGTTTGCTGTGCAGCAGGTTTGGCTTCGCTGGAAGTAATTTTGAAGGAAGAACTCATCAATAGTGTTCCTGCAAAAGAAGCTTTATTTCGGGAACTGTTACTTCACCCCAAAATAAAAGAAGTGCGCGGCAAAGGTTTGATGCTTTCGATACAATTAAGCAGCTTTAACCAAGTAGAAAACGTAAGCAAACGCTGTGTAGAAAACGGCGTAATTGTAGATTGGTTTTTGCATTGCGAAACGGCTCTGCGTGTGGCGCCTCCATTGATCATTTCGTTGGATGAAATTAGAAAAGCCTGTGTGGTGATTTTGGAAGCGATTGATTTTTATTCCTGAGTTTGTCATTTCGACCGCAGGGAGAAGTCCTATTTAAAGCGATAAAACTTATTATTTGAATAAGATTTCTCCCTGCGGTCGAAATGACAATACAGAATTCCATACTGTTTTTACCGGCATAAAAACAGTATCAACTCATTTTATTTCTTTTGATCAAGTACGCTTTTAAAACCTGATCATAACCATTGTGCAAATTGGCATCAACCAAATCAATTTTATATTGCGCACATTTCAGTTCCAGATTATGGCGGTAATTATTTAATGATGAACGGTAACTTTCACGGATTTCGTTTGGGTGAACTTTCATTTCGGCGCCACTTTCCAGGTCCACAAAATGATACGGCCGGTTCTCAAAATCAAATTCCAGTTCTTTCTGATGATCAGCAATATTAAAAATCACCACTTCATGTTTGCCATGTTTTAAGTGTTGCAAAGCGGAAAATAATTCGGTCGCTTTTTGTTCGTTCATGGCATTTTCCAGCATATCACTCATGATAATAATTAGCGAACGTTTATGCACTTGTCCGGCCAGTTGATGCAAAACGGAAGTTATTTCGGTAGATTGCTTGCTTTTTTTATCCTGCAAAACTTTTTCCAACTGTGCAAAAAGATAAAACAAGTGCGCAGAAGTTGATTTTGCCAGACTGATAAAATCTACCTGATCTGAAAACAGGCACAACCCGAAAGCATCACGCTGTTTTTTAAACAAATACATTAAGGAAGCTGCCGCGTACACACCAAACTCCAATTTACTCAAACCTTTTTCCGGAAAATTCATGGAAGAAGAAGTATCCAGCACCAAAAAACAGCGCAAATTGGTTTCTTCTTCAAACTGTTTCACAAATAATTTATCGGTTCGGGCAGCCAGTTTCCAATCCACGTTTCGCACAGATTCGCCGCTGTTATAAGCGCGGTGCTGGGCAAATTCAACCGAAAAACCATGAAACGGACTTTGGTGCAAACCGGTAATAAAACCTTCCACAACTTGCTTAGCCAATAATTCTAAATTTGCAAACTGTTGGATTTCGGCGTTTTGGCTGAGGTTGATTGGCATAAAGTAAAGCTAAAGTTTTATGCTGAGTTTGAAATCTAAACACCAAATTTTAGGTGGTAAAAGAAGCATTGACTTCTCCTAAAATTATTTTACAAAAAAGCCCAACTTAAAACCAAGTCGGGCTTTTTTGTAAAATATATTTGGAGTGGATTACACCAGTTGTTTGTTCAATTTATCTGCTAAAACAGATTTTGGAACGGCACCAATTTGTTTATCTACAATTTCTCCGTTTTTGAAAAACAACAAAGCCGGAATATTGCGAATACCAAATTTCATGGAGATGCCAGGATTATTATCTACATTAACCTTTCCTACAACTGCTTTATCACCATATTCTTTTGCAATTTCCTCTACTACCGGACCAACCATACGACACGGTCCACACCATTCTGCCCAAAAGTCAATCAAAACGGGTTTATCTGATTTTAATACCAATTCATCAAAGTTGGCATCTGTGATTTCTAAAGCCATAATTTTATCTTTTATAATGTTTAAACAAATATATAATAATCAAATTGCTTGCCACAGTTTCGGTATGACAATCTGACAATCTAAAGAGGAACTTTAAACTAATTCAAAGTAGCATGATTATTCGTTAACACTTTAATGCTATCTAAAAAATCATCGCTCGGATTGATTTTGAAGCTTCGCGAAGGCATTTCCACAGCAATTGCTTCATCTCTGTCTTTTATTTGAAAACGTAACTGACAGTTTTTTACCGCATATTTTTGATTATTTGCTTCTACCAATTCCTGCAAATCATTTAGCAAACGATCCGAAAGTTCATTTAAATTTAAGCTGATCGTGATCGATTTTGTCAATCTGTCTCGCAATTCTGATAGCAATTGCATCTGCAAAATGCGCAAATCCCAGTTATCTTTTTGCTTGAATTTTTCTTCCACACATCCTTTTACTTGCAAAAAATAACCATCTAAAAGCAGGTTTTTAAATTTAATGTAATCATCGCCAAACAAAGCAAACTCGTAGTTATCATTGTAATCCTCCAAAACAAAAGTGCCGAAAGGATTTCCGGTTTTAGTCATTTTATGCTGAACGTTGGAAACCAAACCACCAATACACAATTCTGATCTGCGTTTTAACTCGTTAAAAGAAGCAATTACTTCATCTCCGCCTTCGCGGTTTTTCATTTTTTGTACGAGTTTTAAATCAGAAACTTTGGCGTTGCAAAACTTGTCCAGTTCAAACTTATAATTATCCAGCGGATGACCGGTCAGGTAAATTCCGATCAGATCTTTCTCGTATTTCAGCTTTTCAATCAGTGGATATTCTTCAGATTCCGGCATGGCAGGTTCGGCAATAAAAGAAGCATTTGCACCACCAAATAAAGAAACCTGCGAACTGTTTTCAGAATGTTGATAATCATTTCCGTATTTGATCAAACGCTCCAAACCGGTTAAAACTCCGTTTTCTGTTTTCATGAAAAACTGCGAACGCTTCAACCCAAAACTATCAAAAGCACCGCTGTAAACCAGGTTTTCGCAGGATTTTTTGTTTACCGAACGATTGTTGGAACGACGGGCAAAATCATAAACTGAAGTGTACGGACCGTTTGCATTACGTTCTTCAATGATGCTTTCCACGGCTTTTTCGCCAACACCTTTAATTCCGGCCAAACCAAAACGAATTTCACCATGACTGTTTACGGTAAAAGTTGTAGAAGATTCGTTCACATCCGGACCTAAAACATGGATGCCCATTTGCCGGCATTCATCCATAAAAAAGGTGATTTTTTCGATGTTGTTCTGGTTGTTCAATACTGCAGCCATGTATTCGCCGGGATAATGCGCCTTCAAATAAGCAGTTTGATAAGCCACAAAAGCGTAGCAAGTTGAATGCGATTTATTGAACGCATATTGTGCAAAAGCTTTCCAATCGTTCCAAATTTTAGTCAGCTTATCTTTAGGATGACCTTTTGCCGTTGCACCTTCCACAAATTGCGATTCCATTTTGTTCAGTATCTCGATTTGCTTTTTACCCATCGCTTTCCGTAAAACGTCAGCATCGCCCTTGCTAAAACCGGCCAGTTTTTGCGATAAAAGCATCACCTGCTCCTGATAAACCGTGATCCCGTAGGTTTCTGCCAGATATTCTTCCATATCTGGCAAATCATAGCTGATCGGCTCCAAACCATGTTTCCGCTTGATAAAATTCGGAATATATTCCATCGGTCCCGGCCGGTACAAAGCGTTCATCGCAATCAAATCCTCAAATTTATCGGGTTTTAATTCGCGCATGTACATCTGCATGCCATCGCTTTCAAACTGAAACGTACCGTTGGTATTTCCGGCCTGATACAGCTCATACGTTTCCTGATCATCCAGCGGCAATTCATCAATGGCAATATCCACGTTGTGATTCAGCTTGATCATCCGCAGTGCATCTTTCAGGATTGTTAACGTTTTTAGCCCTAAAAAATCCATCTTGATTACGCCTGCATCTTCTACTACTTTTCCATCAAACTGCGTAACCAGCAAAGTTGATTCTTTAGAAGTAGCTACCGGCAAAATGTTGTACAAAGGTTCTGGAGCGATGATAATTCCGGCAGCATGCACACCGGTATTGCGCACAGAACCTTCAAGCTTCTCTGCTTCTTTTAGCACCTTAGATTTGAGGTCTTTTCCTTTCAGGATTTCCTGCAATTCGGGCACTTGCTCAATTGCTTTTTTCAAGGTGATGCCTAAAGTTTCCGGCACAAGCTTTTTAATGGTATTTACTTCGGATAAAGGCATATTCAGCGCGCGGCCAACATCCTGAATGCTGGTTCGGGCAGCCATCGAACCATAAGTAATAATTTGGGCTACCTGATTCTGTCCGTACTTATCTACCACATAATCAATCACCTTTTGGCGGCCTTCATCATCAAAATCCGTATCAATATCGGGCATGGATTTACGATCCGGATTCAGAAAACGCTCAAATAACAAATTGTATTTTATCGGATCAATATTGGTGATACCGATACAATATGCCACCGCCGAACCCGCAGCAGAACCACGTCCTGGACCAACAAAAACGCCCAAATCCCGACCAGCTTTAATAAAATCGGCCACAATTAAAAAGTAACCGGCGAAACCCATCGTTTTGATCGTGAACAACTCGAAATCAAGACGTTCCTGTACTTCCAAACCGATTTCGTGGTAACGTTCTTTGGCACCTTTATAAGTCATGTCTTTCAAAAATTCCCACTGGTTAAGCACATCTGCTTCTGCACCATGGTGAATTTTAAATTCGGGCGGAACTGGGAAATTAGGCAATAAAATATCACGTTTTAGTTTGAGGTGATCGATCTTGTCAACAATTTCATTTGTATTATCCAGCGATTCCGGAATATCATGAAAAAGCTGACCCATTTCGGCCTGCGTTTTAAAATAAAACTGATCATTCGGGAAACCAAAACGGTAGCCTTTTCCGCCTTCTTCATCAGTAGCAATCGGCGTACTCTGCATGTCGCCCGTGTTTACGCAAAGCAAAATATCATGCGCGTTGGCATCCTGCTGATCCACATAATGCGAATCATTAGAGCATATTACTTTTACCGCATGTTTTTTGGCGTACGAAGTTAAAACGTTGTTAATTTTGATCTGCTCCGGAATATCGTGTCGCTGCAATTCGATGTAATAATCCTCACCAAATAAATCCAGCCACCATTTAAACTCTGCTTCTGCTTCTGCTTCGGTATTTTTTAAAATGGCCTGCGGAACCGAAGCACCAATACAACAAGAAGTGGCAATTAAACCTTTATGGTATTTTTCAATTAACTCCTTGTCAATGCGCGGCCATTTACTGTACAAACCCTCTATATAAC
>JBPBQN010000041.1:0-7599 GCA_050954865.1 Janthinobacterium lividum
CATGAAGCTGTTCTACTGTTTTTAGCACAGCTTTTTTTGTGGATTCAAATTGAGTAACCAAATCAGCATTTAAACTGCCGCCTTTGGCACTCATTTCAATTTCCTGCATTTCATTTTTAATGCGGTCCATCCCAAAAAAACCAAGATTGGATTTTACCTTATGCGCCAGCGAAGCTGTAGTTACCCAATCTTTTGAAAAAATGGCCTGCCCAATCTGACCAAAAATTTCCGGTGTTTGCACCAAAAACATATCGATAGATTCGATTAAAAATTCTTTATTTCCATCGGCAATTTCTTCTAAAAAAGACAAGTCAAAATCTTGTTCGCTGCTTTGAGTATTCATATCTTCAATAATCTAATTAATAAAAGCTATTTTTTTAACCAGCAGTTCGTCGCTAACTTCCTGCCGTAATTCCTGTATCGTTTTGTTTAGTATCGGATGCACAAAGTTAGGTATCAACTCATTTAGAGGCACTAATGTAAATAAACGGTTTTGAATTTGCAGATGTGGTATTTTTAAATTGGGCAGATCAATAATTTCTGTCCCGAAAAATAAAACATCGATGTCAATTGTACGAGAATCCCATTTTTTTGTTCTTTCGCGATACAAGTTTTCTTCAATAAATTGCGTTTTTTCTAAAATTTTATCCGGTAAAAACAGTGTTTCCATTTCCACCACCTGATTTAAATAATCCGGCTGGTTTGCCACGCCCCAGGATTGCGTTTCGTAAACAGAAGAAGTTCTGATCACACGGCCAACGCTTGTTTCCAGCTGCTGCAATGCTTCTTTTAAATAGGCATTTCTATCGCCCAAATTACTTCCCAATAAAAGATAAACCGTTTGCATGTTGTAACAAATTATGTGCGCAAAGCTCTAACATTTAACGTTAACGTTTTGCTAAGTTTGCAAAAAAGAATAGGTTTAAATGAAACAGTTTTTCAAGTATGTTTTTGCCACCGTTATTGGCGTTTTGCTTTGTTTGGTCATCTTCATTTTTATTGTTTTTGGGTTGATTTCTGCTGCCACAAGCGATAAGAAAACCGATGTAAAAGCAAACTCTGTGCTGCGGCTGGCTTTTAATTATGATATTAAAGAACGCACATCTGCCAACCCACTTTCCGGCATTCCATTTTTAAACCTCAGCGTAAAAAAATCAATTGGGTTAAATGATATTCTGGCCAGCATTAAAAGAGCAAAAAACGACAGCAATATTAAAGGTATTTATTTAGATGAAAGCTATATGTTATCCGGCCAGGCTACTTCTGAAGAAATCCGGAATGCACTGATCAATTTTAAAAAATCAGGGAAATTTGTGTTGGCTTATGGCGAAATTTATACGCAAGGCGCTTATTATTTAGCTTCTGTTGCTGATAAAATATACATCAACCCAAAAGGTATTTTTGAATTTAGAGGATTTCATTCTGAATACAGCTTTTTTAAAGGTGCGCTGGATAAGTTAGGTATTGAAGCACAGATTATTAAAGTTGGTACGTTTAAAAGTGCAGTTGAGCCATTTATTCTGGATAAAATGAGTGATGCCAACCGTTTGCAGGTTAATTCTTATCTGGGTTCTTTGTACGATTATTTCCTCACCAATATTGGCAAAAGCCGGAAACTGAACAAAGATTCGCTGTTTAATATAGCTAATACGCTGAAAATTAAATATCCGGAAGATGCTTTAAAATACAAACTGGTTGACGGTTTAAAATACAAAGACGAAGTTTTGACCGAGCTGAAACAACGCAGCGGAACTGATCAAAACGATAACCTGAATATGGTTGAACTGGCCGATTACAACCAACCGGACGAAAACAAAGACAGCGGATCATCCAACAGTCGTATTGCAGTAATTTACGCTTCTGGTGATATCGGCAGCGGCGAAGGCGATGATAATTCCATCGGTTCGGAAGGAATTTCCAAAGCCATCCGCAAAGCACGTTTGGATAAAAAGGTGAAAGCGGTAGTGTTGCGCATCAATTCGCCGGGCGGCAGTTCGCTGGCTTCGGATGTGTTGTGGCGCGAGGTTTATCTCACCAAAAAAGTAAAACCAATTATCGTTTCTATGGGTGATGTGGCCGCTTCCGGAGGTTATTATATGGCTTGCGCTGCGGATTCTATCTATGCACAGCCTAACACCATTACCGGCTCAATCGGAATTTTTGCAATTTTGCCGAACATGAAAACCTTTCTAAATCAGAAATTGGGTGTCACCTTTGATGGTGTAAAAACCGGCAAATTTGCTGATCTGGGCGATGTAACACGTCCGCTGAACCCGGAAGAACGCGCTATTTTGCAGGATCAGGTAAATCATGGTTATCTGGATTTTACAAATGCCGTTGCTTCAGGCCGAAAAAAAACACAGAAATATATTGACAGCATTGGTCAGGGCCGCGTGTGGACCGGCGCGCAAGCTTTAAAAATTGGTTTGGTTGATAAATTGGGTGGTTTGGACGCAGCCATTCGTTCCGCAGCAGCGAAAGCAAAACTGACAGATTACAAACTGGTTGCATATCCGGAGCAAAAATCACTGCTGGAAAACTTCGGTTCCGGCTTTGCTTCCGAAGCAAAAACGTATATGATGAAACAGGAACTGGGCGACAATTACCGTTATTACAACGATTTGCAAACGATTTTAAAATACAGCGGCGCACAAATGCGGTTGCCGTACAAGCTGGAAATCCGTTAAAAATCCGAATAAATAATATTTACAAAAGCCGCCTTGCACAAGGTGGCTTTTGTATTTTTGATGCTTCTTTTATCGACTATTTTTTATGGAGAATAAACAAATTGCCCGGCATCTCCGCTTCCTTTCGCAGTTGATGGAGCTGCATGAAGAAAATCCTTTCAAAATAAAATCCATAGCCAATGCTGCTTTTAAGGCAGATAAATTGCCGTTTCCACTGGCCGGAAAAACGCTGGCCGAACTGGATAAAATTGATGGCATTGGTAAAAGCCTCGCCATAAAAATTGAAGAATTGCTGGAAACTGGCACGCTGAAAGAAACCGAAGAATTGCTGGAGAAAACGCCGGCCGGAATTGTGGAAATGCTGCGGATCAAAGGCATCGGTCCGAAAAAGATTGCAACGATTTGGCACGAACTGCACATTGATTCTGTTGGCGAATTGTATTATGCCTGCAACGAAAACCGGCTGATTGAAGCCAAAGGTTTTGGGTTGAAAACGCAGGAACAGATCAAAAAAACGATTGAGTTTGACATTGCTTCGCAAGGAAAATTTCTGTATGCGCAAGCTGAAGCGATTGAACATGATTTGCTGCAAAACCTGAATGCTTCTTTTACCGGCATAAAAACAGCATCGGCCGGGCAGTTTCGTCGGAAACTGGAAATTGTGGATAAACTGGTTGTGGTAATTGCTACTAAAAATCTGGAAGCTGTGTTTTTTGGTCTGGAAGAAGTTGCTTACCTGAATTTCTCAGAAAAAGAAGCCGGATTTTGGCAAGGAAAAACCGAACATGGCATGGCCTTTAAGCTGGTTTTTTGTGCTTTGGAAGATTTTGTTAAAATTTTATTTGTAGAAACCGGCGACTCGGAACATGTGCAAATTGTGTTTTCGAGAATTGCAGATGCTAATTTTCAACCCAAATCTGAAGAAGAAATTTACGAGAAAGCCGGTTTGCCTTTTATCGAACCAGAACTTCGGGAAGGAATTTACTGGATAGAAAAAGCATCCGCAGGAAAATTGCCGCAACTGATTGAATTTAAAGATTTACGAGGAACGCTGCACAACCACAGTACTTGGAGCGATGGCGTAAACACGCTGGAAGAAATGGCGCTGTATAGTCGCGATCAACTGAAACTGGAATATTTTGGCATTTGCGATCATAGCAAAAGCGCGTTTTATGCCAGCGGTTTAAGTATCGAACGCGTTTTGCAGCAGCAGGAAGAAGTGGATTCGATCAGCAAAAAAATCGACAATTTCAGGATTTTTAAAGGAATTGAATCGGATATTCTGAGTGATGGCTCGTTAGACTATCCGGATGAAATTTTAGAAAAATTTGATTTTGTGGTTGCTTCCGTGCATTCCAATCTGCGGATGAGTGAAGAAAAGGCGATGGAACGATTGATTAGAGCGATTGAAAATCCGCACACCACTATTTTAGGCCATCCAACCGGAAGATTGCTGCTGAGCCGGAATGGTTATCCGATAGATTACACTAAAATAATTGATGCCTGTGCGGCAAATAAGGTAGTAATTGAGATTAACGCTAATCCGCTGCGTTTGGATTTGGACTGGCGCTGGCACCAATATGCGCTGGAAAAAGGCGTTTGGCTTTCCATCAATCCGGATGCGCACCGAACTACTGGTTTGTGGGACATGCACTACGGCATTCATGTGGCGCGCAAAGGCGGTTTATCCAAAGAAATGTGCTTGAATGCGTTGTCGGCCAGCGAAATTGATGGTTTTTTTAAATCAAAAAAAGACAAAAATTTAGTCGATAAAAGAAGCATTGTACTTTAATTATACCTTTTGAAATTGAAAGCTGATCTGCAAAAACCACTCAAAATCTTGGTGATCCGGTTGAGTTCGATGGGCGATATTATTTATACCACGCCGGTTGTGCGCTGCCTGAAACTGCAATTGCCGGGAGCGGAAATTCATTTTTTAACAAAACCGCTTTTTAAATATATTTATGAAGGAAACCCGTATTTAGACAAGCTTCTTTTATTGCAGGAAAATCTGAACGACACGATCCGCGAAATCAAAGCTGAAAGATATGATTACCTGATTGATTTGCACAATAACCTGCGCACTACAATTATTAAGTTTAAAACTGGCATTCCTGCATCAACACATAAAAAGAATCCCATCAAAAAATTGCTTTACCTGAAACTGAGGTGGAATTTGCTCCCGAAGAAACATATTGTAGAACAGTATCTGGAAACGGTTAGGTTTTTGGGTGTGAAAAATGATGAAAAACCAATCAATTATTATGTAAAACAGCAATATCAATTAGCTGATTTGCTGCCTGCTTCCCACCAAAACAAATTTATGGTGTTTATCATCGGTGCAACGCATTTTACCAAGCGAATGCCGAACGAAAAAGTTATCCGAATTTGTAAAGAAATTAACACGCCGGTTGTGCTGCTGGGCGGAAAAGATGTGCAGGAAAACGGAGAAGCGATTGCTTTTTTTACCGGTGAAAAAGTTTATAATGCCTGCGGAAAAATAAGTTTGGATCAATCGGTTTTCATCCTCACAAAAGCTGAGAAAATAATTGGTTTTGATACTGGTTTAACGCATATTGCAGAAGCTTTTGCTGTTCCGATTGCTTCTGTTTGGGGCAGTACGGTGCCAGAATTAGTGGGCGTTTGGCCTTATCAAACTCAAAATGCCGAAGTAGTTGGGGTTGATTTATATTGCCGGCCTTGCTCTAAATACGGATTGGAAAAATGTCCGCTGGGGCATTTTAAATGTATGCACGATATTCCGGATGAGCAGCTGATTGATTTTGCAAATAATTCGGCTTAAATTATTGATAATTATTAAGTTAAGAAATAATGAAGTTTAAAAAAGGTATCGCTTTGTTTGCTGTTTTTATCATGATGCAGCAGTTGTTACAGGCGCAAACCGTAAAATTTGGTGCTAAAGCAGGTATTAATTTCGCTTCTGTTGCAGTTTATAACAACCCAACCAGCTCTACTTATCAGTCAGAAAACTACAGTAATTTCAAGTTTGGTGAGGTTACAGAAATTGACTGGCAAAAATTTGCCATTCAAACCGGCTTGATTTTGGATGGCAAAGGTGGAATTGATACTTACATCAACCCGGAAACCAGCACCAACCGCCGTAAAAATACTCGTTTGTATTATTTGGAAATTCCGGTTAACTTTTTATATAAAATACCCACCAGAGCCGGAACTTTATTTTTAGGCGGCGGCCCATATGCAGCTTATGGATTGGGCGGACATTATTCTTTATCAGGAACTATTTTCGATTCGCCGATTGATGGCAACAACCGTGTTTACTTTGGAAATGACGAAAACAGCGATTATAAGCGCACCGATTATGGCTTAAATTTAAGGGCAGAAATCCGTTTGCTGCACGGAATTGGTTTTGAGCTGAACTATGAGTACGGTTTAAAAGATATTGCCACGCCAACTGTTTATGACGACGTAAATATTAAAACCCGTAACAAAGTTTTCGGTATTGCCGTTTCATATCTGTTCAACAATCATTAATGCTTCTTTTACCGATGAAAAAACTGATCCTGATCCGTCATGGAGAAGCAGAGCCGGAAACATCCAAAACAAACGATTTTAACCGGGGTTTAACACTTTCCGGCAAGCAGGATGCTGCAAAAATGGCGGCTATGTTACTCAATCATGTTGTTGCTCCTGATTTGATTGTTAGTAGTTCGGCCGTGCGAGCCATCAATACAGCCAATATTTTTGCAGCCACATTTGGTTTTGATGCCGTTACCCCCACTGCCGAAATTTATGAAGCAAGTGCAGAAACGCTGTTAAAAATGGTTAACCAGTTTGATAACGCGCACGAAATCATCTGTTTAGTTGGCCACAACCCCGGCGTTAGCAATTTGCTGTATCATTTAACCGGTGAAATTATAACCATGCCTACAAGTGCCTGGGTCGAGGTTGAACTGAATACAGAAAACTGGGCGGAAGTTAGCAACACAGGCACTTTACTTCAATACCACTATCCTTAAAAACTAACGGATCAGGCTATAAAATTTTCCTGGTAAAGCACGTACCAAACCCTGCATTTCAAGATTTAACAAGTTCATTGCCAGAATGCTAACTGGCAAATTGGTTTTTAAAGCCAAATCATCAATTCCGATTTGTCCGTCGGATTCCAGCATTTTAAAAATTTGTTTTTCTTCGGATGTTAGATCTAACGGAAATAATAACTGCTGTTTTTTGACAGGCAAAACCTGATCCAGCCAACCCATCTGTTCGGCTAAATCTGCATAACTGGTCAGCAATCCGGCTTTGTTAAACCGAACCAGAAAATTGCAGCCTTCAGAAAACTCGTCCCCTATCCTGCCCGGAAACGTAAAAACATCCCGATTGTAAGAATTGGCAATTTCCGCAGTAATTAATGCGCCACCTTTCAGGCTGGCTTCCACAACAATTATTGCATCGGCCATACCAGCAACTACACGGTTTCTTCTGGGGAAATTTTCCCGGTCTGGATTGGTTTGCGATGGAAACTCAGTTAGCAAGCCGCCGTTTTCCAGCATTTTTTCGGCTGTGTTACGATGTACAGAAGGATACAATCGATCCAAACCATGACCTAAAATACCGATTGTTGGCACCTCATGTTTTACGCAAGCTTTGTGTGCACAAATATCTATGCCATAAGCCAAGCCGCTGATTACCGTTACCTCGTAGTTTTTAAGCGAATCAACCAGTTCTTCGCACAACTGCCGTCCGTAATTTGTTGCTTTACGCGTACCAACAATGCTGATGATACGCTGCCGGTTCAAATCTGCTTGGCCTTTATAATATAGCATCATCGGCGAATCAACACAAGATTTTAACCTTTTGGGATAAGCCGGATCAGTAAAAAATATGGGTTGGATTTTATTTTTGCTGATGAATTGTAGCTCTTGTTCTGCCC
>JBPBQN010000042.1:0-7487 GCA_050954865.1 Janthinobacterium lividum
ACATCAGGAGATTTTTCCAACTCGTTCATTACCGCTTTCATTCGTTCCTCAAACTGGCCACGATATTTTGTGCCGGCCACTAATGAAGCTAAATCCAACGTAACCACACGTTTGTTAAATAACACACGCGATACTTTACGCTGAACGATTCGCAAAGCCAAACCTTCTGCAATGGCTGATTTACCAACGCCTGGTTCGCCAATTAAAATCGGATTATTTTTTTTCCGGCGGGATAAAATCTGCGATACACGCTCAATTTCTTTTTCCCGACCTACAATCGGATCCAGTTTTCCGTCTTCGGCAGCTTTGGTTAAATCACGACCGAAATTATCTAAAACCGGTGTTTTTGATTTGATATCTGACACTTTTTTTGGCTGGCTAAATGATTCTTCATCACGAAAATCGTCATCGCCTCCGGTAGATGATCCTGGCAATTCATCCGTTACATCATGTTTGCCCGTTTCTACTTCAGCTTTAAACACTTCGTAATTAACATTAAACTGTGCTAAGATTTGGGAAGCAATATTGTCTTCATCACGTAAAATAGACAATAACAAATGCTCCGTTCCAATCAAATCACTTTTAAAAATTTTGGCTTCTAAGTACGTGATTTTTAATACTTTTTCTGCCTGTTTGGTTAATGGGATGCTACCGATATTAACGGTAGTGCCGGTAGTACCTTTTACAGCGTCTTCTACTGCCCTGCGCAAACGTGCGGTATCCACATTTAATCCTTTTAATAATTTTATCGCAACGCCATCACCGTCGCGAATTAAACCTAACAATAAATGTTCTGTTCCTATATAATCATGCCCGAGACGCAATGCCTCCTCTCTGCTATATGAGATAACATCTTTTACACGGGGCGAAAATTTTGCTTCCATAATATATCTTTCAAATAAAGGAAAACACTAATCTATAAATAAGTTTATTAATTATAAACAGATAGCAGTTTCAAGTATAAATTTATCAACAATTACGCCATTAAATGGCATTCGTAACAACAATAATTGATTGTATCCATTTTTACTGCATTCTGACTATTTTAGCATGATAAAAAAAGTATAGCAGAAATAATGGCAGACGAGAAAATAATTTTTTCCATGGCGGGCGTAAATAAAATTTATCCGCCGCAAAAACAGGTTCTAAAAAATATTTACCTAAGCTTCTTTTACGGGGCAAAAATTGGGGTGATCGGTTTAAACGGCTCCGGGAAATCTTCGGTATTAAAAATTATTGCTGGTTTAGATAAAGCTTATCAAGGCGATGTGGTTTTTTCTCCAAGTTACACTGTTGGTTATCTGGCTCAGGAACCGGAATTAGACGCCACAAAAACAGTAAAGGAAGTTGTGGAAGAAGGCGTTGCCGCTACAACTGCAATTTTGAAGGAATACGAAGACATCAACGAAAAATTTGGCTTGCCGGAAGTTTATGAAGATGCCGATGCGATGGATAAACTGCTGGCTAGACAAGGCGAACTGCAGGATAAAATTGATGCCAGCAACGCCTGGGAACTGGATGCACAATTAGAGCGTGCCATGGATGCGTTGCGTTGCCCGGAACCGGAAACTAAGATTGCCACTTTGTCAGGAGGAGAACGCCGACGTGTGGCTTTATGCCGATTGTTGCTGCAAGAGCCTGATGTTTTATTGTTAGATGAACCCACAAACCATTTGGATGCCGAATCCATCGACTGGTTGGAACAGCACTTAAAACAGTACAAAGGAACGGTGATTGCCGTTACACATGATCGTTATTTCCTGGATAATGTGGCTGGTTGGATTTTAGAACTGGATCGTGGAGAAGGAATTCCGTGGAAAGGAAATTATTCTTCCTGGCTGGATCAGAAAGCAAAACGTTTGGCACAGGAAGAAAAAACGGAAAGCAAACGTCAGAAAACGCTGGAACGCGAACTGGAATGGGTTCGAATGGGACCAAAAGGCCGACACGCAAAAGGCAAAGCACGCATCGCCAATTATGACAAATTAGCTTCTGAAGAAACTAAAGAACGCGAAGAAAGATTGGAATTATTTATTCCGCCCGGACCGCGTTTGGGAAATGTGGTGATCGAAGCCAACAATGTAACCAAAGCTTTTGGCGATAAAATTTTGTTTGATAACCTAAGTTTTTCGCTTCCCCCAGCCGGAATTGTAGGAATTATCGGTCCAAATGGAGCCGGAAAAACTACTTTGTTCCGGTTGATAACTGGCCAGGATGAAGCTGATGCCGGAACTTTCCGCGTAGGCGAAACGGTTGCTTTAGGTTATGTGGATCAGATGCACGATGATCTTAACCCAAATCAATCGGTTTGGGAAAATATCACTGGCGGACAAGAAACGATTTTATTAGGAAACCGGCCGGTTAATTCGCGTGCTTATGTTTCTAAATTCAATTTTAACGGTGCCGATCAGCAGAAAAAAATCAATGTACTTTCTGGCGGCGAGCGAAACCGTGTGCATCTGGCTGTCAACTTGAAAAAAGGTTCCAACGTTTTATTGCTGGATGAACCGACCAATGACATCGACGTAAACACCTTACGTGCTTTGGAGGAAGCGTTAGATAATTTTGGCGGTTGCGCCGTGATTATTTCGCACGATCGTTGGTTTTTAGATCGTGTTTGTACGCATATTCTGGCTTTTGAAGGCAATTCGCAAGTTTACTTTTTTGAAGGAAATTATTCTGATTACGAAGAGAACCGCAAAAAACGTTTGGGCGATGTTGCTCCGAAACGGATTCGGTATAAAAAGTTGGTTGGGTAAGTTGATGCTGTTTTTATCGGTAAAAATTATTCCATCACAATAGTTAAATCAACAAAAAAGCTTTAAACATAATATAAATGAAGAAAAAAATTTTAGTTGCCGGTGCAACCGGTGATTTGGGCGGAAGGATTGTTAAAGCTTTAATTAGCCAAGGCGCAGAAGTTGTGGCCTTAGTACGCACCAGTAGCGATCAAGAAAAAACAGATCAGCTTACCGCAACAGGCGCAACCGTTGTTAAAGTTGATATGACGAATTTAGTAGCGGTTACACAAGCTTGTACAGGCGTTTCCTGCGTGGTTTCTGCGCTGGCTGGCTTGCGTGATGTTATTGTGAATACGCAATCTTTATTGCTGGATGCAGCAGTTGTGGCTGGTGTTCCGCGTTTTATTCCTTCTGATTATTCTACCAATTTTACAACACTTCCTGAAGGAGAAAACCGGAATTTTGATTTACGGAAAGCATTTCATCAAAAACTAGATCAAACAAACATTGCTTACACTTCTATTTTTATCGGTGCTTTTACTGATATTCTGATGTACGGCACACCGTTGTACAATTTAAAGAACAATACCATTGGTTTTTGGAGCAATGACTCGGATTATAAACTGGATTTCACTACTAAAGATAACACCGCAGCTTACACTGCCGCCGCTGCAATGGATGACAGCACACCAAAGTTTCTGCAGATTGCCAGTTTTCAAATCAGTCCGAATGAGCTTGCAGCCATCGGAACAGAAGTTAAGAAAACTGATTTTAAACTGATTCCAATGGGTAATTTGAGCGGACTTTCAGCTTACAATAAAACTCAGCGTGCGGCAGATCCGGAAGGAGAAAAACAGTTGTACCCAAAATGGCAGCAAAGCCAGTATATGTACAGCATGTTCAGCATCCAAAATACGCAGTTGGATAATGGTCGTTACCCGGAAGTAAAGTGGACAGGCGCGATGGATTTTTTGTCAAAATTTTGGCAAGAATATTTTTTGAATTAAACCGATACTTCTTTTATCGGGTAAAAAGCTTGGAAGGTTTTCTTCTAAGCTTTTTTGTTTAGAAATCAATACTTTATTAACAATTTAATTACTTTAAAAGCATTTGATTATGAATTAATTAGCTGTAGATTCGTTAAACCTCATTCAGGGTTCAATATTAAACGCATTTTATATGACCTGGAGAAAATTTAGCGGCGAGATCATTGAACTGCCGATTTTAGAAGAAGTAGAAAAAACCATCGAACGCGAAATCGAACTGGGCAACAAATTAAAAGTTTGCATCGGTACAGATTCGCAGGTAAAAGGTGCCGTAACTGATTTTGCAACGGTTATCGTTTTTTTGCGCGAACAACGCGGCGGTTTCATGTACATTCATCAGGAACGCACCACGCAAAAAATGGGCATCAAAGAAAGGATGCTCAACGAAGTACAAAAATCCATCGATATTGCTTATAAACTGTGCGATTTGCTGGATTTGTATGATGTGGATCTGGAAGTTCATGCCGATATCAACACCAACCCGATGTTTAAATCTAACCAGGCCTTGCACGAAGCAATGGGTTATATTTTGAGCATGGGTTTTGTTTTTAAAGCCAAACCGGAAGCTTTTGCCAGTTCTTACTGCGCCAATAAAATGGTGCAGTAAAAACAGCATAAACACTTTGCTATTTTTTTAGTTGAGTGAGTGTGAAAACGTACCATCTACAATTTGAGCAGAACCTGCCTATTCCTTTAACTGATGCCTGGGATTTTTTTTCATCGCCATTAAATCTGGCTCGGATTACGCCGAAAGAGATGAAGTTTACGGTAACTTCTAATTATAACGCAGATACCAAAATGTATCCCGGAATGATTATCACGTATCATGTTTCGCCGGTTTTTGGTATCAAAATGAACTGGATGACGGAAATTACGCATGTTGATGAACACAAATACTTTGTAGATAATCAGGTTTTCGGTCCGTATGCGTTATGGCATCACCAACACCATTTTACTGAAATTCCGGGCGGCGTAAAAATGATTGATATTTTAGATTATGCCATTCCTTATTCAGTTATCGGACAAATTGCCAATACCGTTTTGGTTAAGAAAGAAGTCAAAAAGATTTTTGATCATCGTACCAAATCCATTGATGATTTGTTTGGAAGATACAAAGAACCAAGGTAAAAGGTTAATGAAAATTAGCCGATAAAAGAAGCATTAAAGAATTACAGGAAAACTGATTACTGAAAACTATAAGCTGATTGCCAATGGTTCATATTTGCTTCCTTGAATAATTCCTCTTTGCTGTATCGTTCGATCAATATAAAACTGGATTTCAGATTTTTTCAGATTCCAGTTTGGGGCGATCAGCAAATCTAAATCTGACAAACCAAATAATCTTTGAATCACAATATCCGGTCGTACAAGCGGTAATAATTCGCACAAAAAATCTGAATAATCTTCCAAACTGAATAATGGAAAAGGTTCGCGTTTGTATTTTACGCCCATAATCGAGCCTTCTACAATGTGCAGATGATGAAATTTAACAAATTTGATCTGCGGAAAACGGTTAATCTCCTCTGCATATTTTAACATCATTTCTTTAGTTTCCCACGGGAAACCAAAAATGGTGTGTACACAAATATCCAGTTTAGAGTTTTTGACTAATTCTAAAGCTTTAATCAGTTCTTCGTGTGTGCAGCCACGGTTAATTTGAGAAAGTGTATCGTTATAGATTGATTCCATTCCCATTTCCAAATCCACATTAAAACGATCAGTATAACTTTCCAGCAAAGCTATTTTTTCTGCATCGATACAATCTGGACGCGTGCCAACGGAAAGGCCGACAATATTTTCCGGATCGATACTTAACGCTTCATCATACATCATTTTTAAATAATGCGTTGGCGCGTAAGTGTTGGTGTTGGGTTGAAAATAAATAATGAATTTATCGGCCCGATTTCCGGTTCGGGCGCGCTCCATTCCTTTGATAACTTGTTCACGCAGCGAAGGTGTAGAACGAGAAACAGATGGCGTAAAAGAATCAACATTGCAGTACGTGCATCCGCCAAAACCTTTCGTTCCATCGCGGTTGGGGCAGGTAAAACCGCCATCAACAATTACTTTGAAAACGCGCTGGCCGTTGTATTTTTTGCGCAGCCAGGCACCGTAATTATTGTAAGTTCTTACTCCAGAATTAAATGCAAGGGTTGCCGTACTCATGATTTGGCAAAGATACCAATTTATAAAGTTGCCAAAATGAAGTTTTCAGGTCATAAAAAAAGCTTCTTAAAAGAAGCTTTTTAATTTTTTATCCGTTTATCCAACTGAATTTATATTCCAATCCGGGATTTTTCATTCGTTCTGCGATTTTCATTAAACGATCAGGCAATTTTACAATGTAATCACGGGCTTTTTCTCCGGCTTCATTTAAATCCATTCTGCTTTCAATTTGCCACTCTACAATCAACTGTTTCATAATATCTACATAATCCACAGCGGTGTAAATACCTAAACGTTGCGCTGCATCGGTAAAATGGCCATACGTTTGGCCCATCATTAAACCCATTTCACGCAGGAAATGTGCAGGCATTACAATTTTTTTCCGCATCATATCCTCAAAAGCAATCATAGCTTCATTGGCATCTACATCAAAAATTTTATTAATAAAGTCGATGTATGCTTTTGCATGACGCGCTTCATCAGATGCAATTACGCCGCACATTTTTGACAGCAACGTATCACCATATTTTTTGGCCTGACTGGCTACGCGACGGTGAGAAACGTTGGTTGCCAATTCCTGAAAAGAAGTGTAAATAAAGTTGCGGTAAGGATCATGGCCCGTACCGATATCAAAACCATCAGCAATTAAATATTGCGTTGATACTTCCATCATCCGCATATTTACACGGCCAGACAGATATAAATATTTATTTAACAAATCGCCATGACGATTTTCTTCTGCCGTCCAGTGGCGCGTCCATTTCATCCAGCCGCCTTCTTCCGCATCAGAAACGCCGCGAACCATCATCAACCAAGATTCATAAGTTGGCAAGGCTTCTTCCGTAATTGTATCGCCAATTAAAACGGCAACCAAATCATACGATAAACCTTCTGCACTTTGCTGTAAATCTTTTATTTCAGAAAAAAAAGTATCTCTTGAAGAATCAGGAAGCAAATCACTTGGCTGCCAAATCTGATCAATTGGTTTCAGGTATTCGTCCATTTTTTCGAGCATATAATGCTCAATGTGCCTCATTACTTCTCTTCGTTTCTCTTCAAAAAATCTCATTTCGCTACTTTAAAGTACAAATTTATATATTTATTATTAAGTTTCTTAACGCCTCAATACTAAAAATATCAGTATCATCTATTAAACTACTTATAATATATCAGGTTATTTTGGGGAATGACAGGCATTTTAGCTAAAAAATTATGCTGATATTCCTGCTGCAAGGTTAACAAACACGCGGCACACAGACAACCCTCGTAACAATCACTTATATATTCTATTTCATCGTGCGTTAACTGCACTTCGCTGCACTGGCATTTGGTAAAAGAATTTGCCTTGCACTCTATTCGCGCACCGCAACGTTCACAGCCAATAATTTCGTGCTTATTCATCATCCTTAAATACGAACAAAATTAGTAACAATTGTTTTATGCCGATAAAAACAGCATCAATATGACTTGATTTAAACAACAAACGTTCCTCCGGTAAAGAGAAACGTTCGTTATTAAATTTATGTCGGTAAAA
>JBPBQN010000043.1:0-7339 GCA_050954865.1 Janthinobacterium lividum
CTCAAAAGAAACCTGTTTGGTATCAATTTTAGCAACATTTGGCTTTGCTGTTTTTAGCGTGGTTTTTTCAGCAGAATCAACATTAAAAGGCACTCTTTCAATGTTTTTATTTTTACAATAAGCGTTGATGTAAGCTAAAATTTCTTCGCCATATTGGTCCACTTTACCTTTACCAATGCCTTTTATCATTTCCAGTTCTGTTAACGTAGCAGGTAAATTTTCAACCAGACTCTCCAAAACTTTCTGATGCAGAATAACATAAGCAGGCACGCTTTTTTCTTCCGCCAACCGGTTACGCCAGCTTCGCAAAGCATTAAACAGATCCGGGAAATTGTATTTTTCAGGGTTAGTTTCTAATGCTGTTTTTACAGCAGTATTTTTTTCCGCAGCAGCCGGACTAAAATCAATAGCTGCGTTGGCTTTATTTTGGAGATAATTTAATGCTGCAAAGCCGTTTACGGATGCTTCTTTTAGCACCTGAAATTTAATAATAATTTCCTGTTTTAAGCCGTTTAAAGCAGCAAGAACTACTTTTTTGATGGCTTTATTATCTGTTTCTACAACCAGATTTTGTAACGGTAAAAGAAGCATCGGCTGTAATTTCGACAGAAAATAAGTGCTTGCTTTTTTAATGCGTTCCTGCAATGTTTCGTGGTTTTCCGGCAAAAGCGGTTGCTGCAACAACTGGTTTAGTTCGTACTGAAATTTATCTGCTACGGCATAAAGCTGTTTTTCTGCATCTGCTCTGATTTGGTGCAGCGTTTCGGCAAATTTTCCGGCCAGCAGATGATCGTTTTCTTCCGCAATTTTCAACAATGCAAAAAACTTGAATTTAACCAGATTGAAATCAAACAGTTCGCGTAGCAAAACCTCCTGAAAAGTTTTTTTGGCTTCGGTCATACTGTTTTCTGTTGGCGCATTGCGTTCACTTTCCAACGTATAAGTGGCAACGGTTTGATCCGTAATTACGCTTTTGCTTTTTAGCGGAGAACTTAAAACCATGCCTTCCAGTGTTTTACATCTGCTTAAAGCTACGTAAACCTGTCCGTGGGTAAAAGCATCTTCGGCATCAATAATGGCTTTTTCAAACGTTAAACCCTGACTTTTATGAATCGTGATCGCCCAGGCCAGCCGTAGCGGATGCTGCGTAAAACTGCCGATCACATTTTCCTGTACTTCTTTTGTAGCTGTGTTCAGTGCGTATTTAATGTTTTGCCAAACCATCGGCCCAACGCCAATTTCATCTTCATCGCCCGCACATTTTACATAGATCAGTTCATCCGCAATGCGTACAATTTTGCCAATTTTACCATTGTAAAAAAGTTTATCGCGCGAGCTGTCATTTTTTACAAACATCACTTGTGCGCCAACTTTCAGTTCCAGATCAGCAACCGTTGGATAAGCAAATTCCGGGAAATCACCTTGAATAACAGCCTTAAACCGGTGTGCAGTTGCTTTTAGCTGAGTGAGTTTTGTAGCATTTAAGTTCTGCGCAGCATTATTGTGCGTGGTTAAAGTAATGTAACCTTCACTTTCATTTGGCTTGAAATCAGGCACATAACGTTTGTTCAAATCCGTTAAAACCTGCTGCGTAATCCGGTTTTCGCGGATAGCATTTAAAAGGTCGATAAAAGAAGTATCGGCCTGCCGGTAAATGTGTTTCAACTCGATGTTTACCAGTGGCGTTTGCTGAAGCGCACGGCTGCTGAAAAAAAAGATTGTATCGTAGTAAGGTCGCAGCATTTGCCATTCTTCCGGCTTTACAATGGGCGAAAGCTGGTGCAAATCGCCAATCATCAGCAACTGCACGCCGCCAAACGGTTGATTGCGCGTACGATAACGGCGCAAAACATCGTCGATAGCATCCAAAATATCGGCGCGCACCATACTGATCTCGTCGATCACCAGCAAATCCAGACTTCTGATCAGGTTGATTTTTTCGCGGTTAAACTGCTTTTTGAACTGGTCGTTTTGATCAGAATTTTCCTGCGGAATGTAAGGTCCAAATGGCAGCTGAAACAACGAATGAATCGTAACACCGCCCGCATTGATAGCCGCCACGCCTGTTGGAGCTACCACCGCCATCCGTTTATGCGAAGTTTTCTTCAATTGATGCAAAAACGTGGTTTTACCTGTTCCTGCTTTTCCAGTCAGAAAAATATTGCGGTTGGTATGCTGTACAAAGTTGTTGGCGAGATCGAGTTGCGGGTTTTGCTGCATCTAACAATGATAAGAAATTTAGCAATAATATTAAAACGAAAGAGTTTATTGTTTAACGAAATATGAATACTTTGAATGTGTACTGAGGGCAATTATAGTTGTATTTTGAAGATTAAATAAACTTCCTCAACCCACGCTTCACCTGCTCCAAATAACTCAATCCAAATACATTTAAATGCATCAGCAGCGGATATAAATTCCACAAATCAACTCTTTCCTGCCAATCAGGCTGCAAAGGAAACGCTTCCTGATAAGCCTGATAAAAATCATTGTTAAAACCGCCAAAAAGCCGCGTCATGGCCAGATCAAACTCACGGAAACCATAACTTACGGCCGGATCAATTAAATAAGGTTTCCCTTCGTGGCTGATTAAATAATTGCCGCTCCACAAATCGCCATGAATTAATGATGGTTTTTCTTCGTTGAAAAATTCACTTATTTTTTGATAAAGTTTCTCAAAATCCGACACCAATTTTTGGTCGATAAAAAAAGCATCAAACGCCAGCTTTACCATTGGCTGCAACCGTTCTGCTACAAAAAAAGCCGACCAGGTTTTATGTTTTCGGTTGGATTGCGGCAAGGAACCCATGTAATTGTCGTTTTCAAAACCAAAATCTTCCGCCATGTTTTGGTGCATTTCGGCTAATTGAAAACCTAATTTTTGCATCGAAACTTTTGTTTTCGGGCCAGTTTCAATGTATTCCAACAAAAAAAAACTTTGATTTTTAGATATTCCTGTTCCGATTACTTTCGGTACGGCAATGGTTTTTGTTTTGCGGATTGCAGCCAAACCTTCGCCTTCCAAAGCAAACATATTTGGGAATTTTACGGCATCGTTCAACTTTAAAATAAAATAGCCGTCTGCGGTTTGCAAACGATAAACTTCGTTAATGCTTCCGCCAGAAACGGGCTGAATGTTGGTGATACTGTTTTTACCGCCTAAATTTTGGTGAAGCAGTTTTTCTATTTCTTGTTTCAAAATCTGTTCAAAACTTGTCATATAATTGCATTTCAATCAACCTAAATAATAACAAAATTTTGTCCCTTCAAAACGCTATTTTTGCGAGATAAATGAAGCACATCCGCAATTTCTGCATTATCGCACACATCGATCATGGTAAAAGCACCCTGGCTGATCGTTTGCTCGAATATACCAACACGGTTACAAAACGCGAATCTCAGGCCCAGTTGCTGGACGATATGGACCTGGAACGCGAACGTGGCATCACGATTAAAAGTCATGCCATCCAGATGGATTACGTGCTGGATGGCCAGCCGTATGTTTTGAACCTGATTGATACGCCTGGACACGTTGATTTTTCGTACGAAGTTTCCCGCTCCATTGCCGCCTGCGAAGGTGCTTTGCTGATTGTGGATGCATCACAAGGCATACAGGCGCAAACCATTTCTAACTTGTATTTAGCGTTGGAAAATGATCTGGAAATAATTCCGGTTTTAAACAAAATGGATTTGCCTGGCGCCATGCCGGAAGAAGTGAAAGACCAGATTGTGGATCTGATCGGTTGCAAACGCGAAGAAATTTTGGCCGCTTCCGGAAAAACAGGTTTGGGTGTTCTGGAGATTTTGAAAGCTATTATTGATCGTGTTCCGGCTCCGGTTGGCGATCCGAATGCACCTTTGCAGGCACTGATTTTCGATTCAGTTTTTAACTCTTTCCGCGGAATTATTGCTTATTTTAAAGTGGTAAACGGCGAAATCAGGAAAAACACCAAAGTAAAGTTTATGGCTACCGGCAAAGAATATATTGCCGATGAAGTTGGCACTTTGAAACTGACCCAAGTGCCAAAAGACGTGATCAAAACCGGTGATGTCGGCTATATTATTTCAGGCATAAAAGAAGCACGCGAAGTTAAAGTTGGCGATACGATTACGCTTATTGAACGTCCTGCTGCCGAAGGAATCCAAGGTTTTGAAGAAGTAAAACCGATGGTTTTTGCCGGTATTTATCCCGTTGATACAGATGAATACGAAGAGCTGCGCGAAAGCATGGCCAAGCTGCAATTAAACGATGCTTCGCTGGTTTTTGAGCCGGAATCTTCTGCTGCTTTGGGCTTTGGTTTCCGCTGCGGTTTCTTGGGGATGTTGCACATGGAAATCATCCAGGAACGTTTAGAGCGCGAGTTCGATATGACGGTAATTACTACCGTTCCCAACGTTTCTTATCTGGCATACACCACAAAAGGCGATGAATTGCAGGTTCATAATCCTTCCGATTTGCCTGATCCAAGTAAGCTGGATTTTGTAGAAGAACCTTATATCAAAGCCAATATCATTACGAAATCAGAATTTGTTGGTCCGGTGATGTCGCTTTGTATCCAGAAACGCGGCACAATTATGAATCAATCTTACCTCACTTCGGATCGGGTAGAACTGGTTTTTGAGTTGCCGATGGGCGAAATTGTATTTGATTTTTACGATAAGCTAAAAACGATTTCTAAAGGCTATGCTTCGTTTGATTATACGCAGATTGGTTACCGCCAGTCAGATTTGGTTCGTTTGGATATTCGTTTAAACGGCGAACCGGTTGATGCTTTATCTTCCCTGATTCACCGTAGCAACTCTTATGATTTCGGAAAGAAAATCTGTGAAAAACTGAAAGAATTGATCCCGCGCCAACAGTTTGAAATTATTGTTCAGGCTTCCATCGGTGCCAAAATCATCGCCCGCGAAACAGTAAAAGCTTTGCGTAAAGATGTAACGGCCAAATGTTACGGCGGTGATATTTCCCGTAAACGGAAGTTGCTGGAAAAACAGAAAAAAGGTAAAAAGCGCATGCGCCAGGTTGGTAATGTGGAAATCCCGCAATCAGCATTTATGGCGGTGCTGAAATTAGATTGATAAAAGAAGTATCGGGTTTATTTTCCTGATACGAATACTCATTACAAATGCAATTACTCGACGGCAAATACGTATCCGAAAAACTTAAAGTAGAAATAGCTGAAGAAGCCGCCGAGCTTCTGGAAAAAACCGGCCGCAAACCACATTTAGTAGCGGTTTTAGTTGGACATGATGGCGGCAGCGAAACTTATGTAGCCAGCAAAATGCGCAACTGCGAAAAAGTTGGTTTTCAATCTTCCTTAGTTCGCTATGAAAATGATGTAACCGAAGCAGAATTGCTGCAAAAAGTTGCAGAATTAAACGCTGATAAAGGCATTGATGGCATCATTGTGCAACTGCCTTTGCCTAAACACATCGATCCGGAAAAAGTAACCGAAAAAATTGATCACCGCAAAGATGTGGATGGTTTTCATCCCTTAAATCTGGGTCGGATGCAGCGTAATCTGCCTTCTTTTATTCCGGCTACACCTTACGGAATTACGCTGATGTTGCAGGAATATGGCATCGAAACTTCCGGCAAACACTGTGTAGTGGTTGGCCGAAGCAATATCGTTGGTTCGCCGATGAGTATTTTAATGGCGCGGAATGCCAGTCCGGGAAATTGTACCATTACCATGTGCCACAGCCGTACGCCGGATATTAGAAAGTTTACTTTAGATGCTGATATTCTGATTGTTGCCATCGGTAAAAAGAATTTTATCACTGCTGATATGGTGAAAGATGGCGTGATCGTGATTGATGTTGGGATGAACCGCGAAGATTCCACGCAAACCAAATCCGGTTATAAACTTTATGGCGATGTTGATTTTGAAAACGTTGCGCCAAAAGCTTCCTGGATTACACCCGTTCCGGGCGGCGTTGGTTTAATGACGATTATTGGTTTGCTGAAAAACACGCTGGCTTCGGCCCGGAAAGAAGTTTATCCTTAAAAATAGGTAGTAAAAGCAGTATGGCTTCTGTAAGCAAACCTGCGGTTGCTTGATTTAATGTTCTTTTTGCTTGAACAAAAAGAACCAAAAATTCAAACAATTCGGATCACCTCCAGGCGGCATTCAGTCCCAAGCGCCTGGGTGGCTATCTTGCATACGTCTCTGCTTGGTTCTTAACTTTCTTAAATATGCTTCTTTTATCAATATATTTTCAACTCTTTTTATTGAACTTTTCAGAGCCGCTTGCAAGGTAGCCACCCAGGTGTGGTGGGAAGACAAAACGCCCGGAGGGATCGGGTTTGTCTTGATTTTTTGGTTCTTTTTGATCAAGCAAAAAGAACGACAAAAAAGGGCAAACAGCCCGTTTGAACACAGTTTTATGTTGTTAAAAGAAGCACAATAACTAAATCGATAATTACTCGTATTTTAGATTCTTCCGTTTTCCATATGATCTAAAAAAATCCTTTGACAGGCCAAGGATGACACAGGCTTAGGATGACAAAAATCAATATTCCACTTTCAAATTCATCAGCTTCGGCGTTTTTACAATTTCCTCCAAAGTGCTGTTTAAGGTCAACGTTTTCTTATCAGCAGATAACTTTGCCCGCAAATTCCCGGTCTTTTTTATCGGCCGTGGAAAACGCATCATCACACTGTAAGGCATCTCGATCAAAGCCGCTTTAGCCATACTGTACATTGCTTCATTTTGTCGGAAATATTGCCGGAATTTTACCGTATCCACCTGGCGGGAAAACTTCTTACTGCTAATATCATAATCAAAATAATCTTCAGTAATGCCCATTCCGCCGCTGCTTGCCTCGGTTTGCATCACCTGCGGATCACTAATTAACTGTCCGATTTTTTGCTGCTGCGCAATTTTAGAAACATGCGTTAAAAAATATTTTACTTCTTTAGCACTTTTAGCTTCGTATTGCACATTCACCAGCATCTGGTTGTTTTTAAGGTTCATTTTAAGGTGAAGCAGCGTTGCCCGTGCCAAATCAACTTGATCATTGCTCAGCTTTTTGCGCTCAGCATCGGTTAAATCTCCATAAAAGTTAACAGCCGTATCTTTTTGCATCAGGTATGATTGCGTTTGCTTTACAGAATCTGGCAGCAAATTAGAAAGCACCGAAACGGCCTTGCCCAAATTAAAACGGTAATCAATTTTGCAGGCGCCGCCTTTCAAAAAAATATAATGTTCTTCCACGTTCATGCACGAAAAAAACATCGATAAAAGAAGCATCAACAATGGAAAGTATAGTTTCTTCATGTAAATAGTTTTTGGGTGATGTTACAAATATGCAGTATTTCTTAAACTGAATGTCAGG
>JBPBQN010000044.1:0-7095 GCA_050954865.1 Janthinobacterium lividum
CAACTTTTGTAGCGATGATTACTTTATCACGGCTGCCCGTTTTTTTCAGCCAGTTGCCAATGATCGTTTCAGATTCGCCGCCTTTGTTTCCGGGAACCCATTTTGAATAAACGTCTGCCGTATCAATAAAATTTAAACCTGCATCCATCAATCCATCCAATAACTGGAAAGAAGTGTTTTCATCAATCGTCCAGCCGAAAACATTTCCGCCAAAAGCAAAAGATGGCACAACGATTTCGGATGATCCTAAATTATGTTTTTTCATGTTTCGTATTTTTTAGGTTAACACGCAATTTATTAATGTGTTTAGCAAGAATCTGATAAGCTGATTTTTATCGATCAGCCTAAAAATTTCTGCTGAATTTTTACCCGATAAAAGAAGCATTCGTATTTGTCGCCAAAAAAAATTACAAAGCAATTTACACCGGATTTCCTTGCGTATCTGTATCAATGCTTTGATTTTGAAACCTGAAAAACATGGCAACGCATTGCTTGTTATCGCTGAAATAGATAAACAAAGCACCATCTTGTCCGCTTCCGTTGCTTTTGCTTTCCATACCAGAATCGCCTTGATTCATATGGATGTTATGGATGCCAAGCGAAGGATTTGGGTTGAAATAAATATGCTGATCAGGATTGCTTCCCGGCGCATTGTCGTTCCAGCCCGAACCAAAAGCAAAAACTGTTGCCTGCGGATTGTTTTTTGCTTTTTGAATCCAGGGATCAATATCGCTGTTTAAGTTTTCTCCGGCTGAAGTATCGCTTTTGGGCTGCACAATTTTCATTGCTTCGATTGGAAACAAAGGTGTTTCCGAATGTAAATAATCCAAACAAAGCGAAGATTTTAGGTTAGATTTAGCGGTAAAACCAGATTTCAGTTGTAAAAAATCTGCAATAATCGGATGCTGATAATTTTCATCTTTATAAAACATCACCATCCGGTCGGTAGCTAAAACCATATTTTGAGTGGATGAATAATTTTTTACCTGACCGGCAAACCGTGAATAAACATCAACAGCAATGCGGTAATAAGTATCAGCTTTTACCAAAATCTGGTAATGATCTGCGCCTTGCTGATAAGGGCTGGCATCTAAAATTTGTCCTCGTAAGGCACCATAATTAATAAGTGGCATTTGGTTTTTTCTGATAAAAGTATTGCTATTTTTTAATTCCTACTTAAAAAATCTTCTAAAATTATAATCAATTTTAAGTTGATAAAAGAAGCAAATTTTATATCAATAAAACAGTATCAATTACTGACCGGTAAAAGTATTCAACTCAAAAACTAATGACTTTTCAAGCCTAATAATACTTAATTAAAGTGTTGTCAAGTTTTGTTTAATTTTACTGGCTCAAGCAATGTCCGCTCAATTCTTGGATCAGGAATAAACCACAATATTCCAACAAGTCCGTATAAAATTATACTCAGTTTTGGATTGAAAAAAGTAAGTGCAATGGCCACAATGTAAATTAAAACTGAAACTTTTCCTTTCCATTCTTTGCCGAAAGCTTTGGTTAACTTGGATTCTTTTCCGGCTTGTTTCATTAGCAGCAAAGCTAAAATTGCATAAGCAACAGCACACATCAGCAGCAAAATACCGTACACAAAAACTGGCCATTTGGTAAAGTGATTATCGCCCATCCATTCTGTTCCAAACGGAATCAATGAAAGCCAAAACAGCAAATGCAAGTTTGCCCAAAGCACTTTGCCGTTTATTTTATCCACCGCAAAAAACATGTGATGATGGTTGTTCCAGTAAATTCCAACATAAACAAAGCTTAAAACATAACTCAAAAATATCGGCAGCAAAGCAATAATTGCATCCAAGTTATCGCCATGCGGAACTTTGAGTTCTAAAACCATAATGGTAATGATGATTGCAATTACGCCATCGCTAAAAGCTTCTAACCGTGTTTTGTGCATAAATTTATTTTGACAGTAAAGCCGTTCAATTTAAAATAATAATTTGTTTAAGGCAATACTTCTTTTATTGACCTAAATTTGTGCCGATCATATTCAAATTAATATCCTTTGCTTTTAGAAATTTTATATCAGGATGAGCATTTGGTTGCCATCAATAAACCGCATGGTTTGCTTGTTCACCGATCTGCCATTGCTCGTGATGTGCAGGAATTTGCTTTGCAGATTTTGAAAAACCAGATCGGAAAATGGGTTAATCCGGCACATCGAATCGACCGGAAAACTGCCGGTGTTTTGCTTTTTGCGTTGGATAAAGAAACCGAAAAGGCCATGCAAACTGCCTTTGCAGAAAACAGGGTACAAAAGAAGTATTATGCTATTTTGCGTGGACATACACCTGATTATCAAGAAATTGATTATCCCTTAAGAAAAGAAAATGGAACTTTGCAGGAAGCTTTTACGACTTATAAAACTTTGCAACGGGCAGAATTGGATATTCCGTTGGGCGCGCACTCAAGTTCAAGATATTCTTTGGTAGAAGCCAAACCTACAACCGGCCGGATGCACCAGCTGCGCAAACATTTCAGTCATGTTTTTCATCCGATTATTGGCGACAGAACCCACGGCTGCAACAAGCAAAATCGGATGTTTAAAGAAAAATGGCAAATGGAAACGATGTTGCTACATGCCGCAGAATTATCTTTTCTGCATCCTTTGCATGGTCATCAAATTACCATAAAAGCTCCTTTGCAACCCAAATTTTTAGAAGTGATGCAACTAATGAATTGGCCAACTAATTTAGACTGATAAAAACAGTATCACAATTAAAGAAAATTTTAAAAAGATAAAATGTTCAAACATGTAAAGTACAAATCAGTAATGTTTGCATTTTTTATAGTCGGATTTTTATCTTGTAAAAGAAGTATTCTTCATCACACTAACCGGGAATATGATGCCAAACTTGTTCGGATTTTAAGAAAATTGGAGCATCGTTATGCTGATAAAAAAGTAAGAATCAATACCTGGGATACAAAATCAGATGCGTATCAGGATCTTCCTGTTTTGAATGAAGACAATAAAGAAATCCAAACTTTAACCATTGGTGATAGTGTAGAATTTACAGGTTTGGATTTGAGTCAACCAGATGGAATTCGTGCAGAAATTAAATCGCAAAATAACAAAGGGTATATTCCATACTGGAAAGTTGAAGAATTTGAACCAGCCATTCGGTTTGATCCGGATTTACAATAATACAAGAGTAAACTTCAACTCATTAGTTTGCTTGAATATTATCATATATAAAAATCCAATACACATCAAACTACTAAGTATTAATACAATTGAAAATTAAGTATTTATACGGAGACGAAATATTATTTATTACAGTAATTTTATTTTTTAATTAGGATGACTTTTTGATGTATTAAAAATACATTTATTCTGTAAAGTTATTAATTAAATAAAAGCTTTTTGCTGTATAAATTTCTACTAAAAACCTCCGTAAAAAATGATAACTATAAGCAATGATTTTTTGGGAATTGAGTTAAAGCATTATTATTTTGAAGAATTTATTATATGCGGGATTCCAATTCCGGCATATACAAACCAAACCGGTTTAATTATAAAATTTAAGAATGCAGAATCGTATTTAAAGTATATCAATGTATTAAAATTGATTTTGCTTGATTTGGAACTTGCCGATCCGGACAATTGCAAATATGAAATTCAGCGAAGCAAATTATTTATCGTCAATCTTTTACAGATTATGAAAAAGGGATTTTCAGAAAAATACAATTGATCACATCATTTTAATATTGTTTTCTTTAAACTTTGTAAATAGTTGTTCTAATATTTTTCCTTTGAAACTTGTTTCATTGTAAACATTGTTTATCCAAACTTCTACTTTAAGCTCAATACTATCTGCGCCAATTGCATTGAATAGTATTTCTACCGGCATATTTTTTACCGTATTTTCTGCTTTTACAACTTCAGCTTCAATCATTTTTTTTACTGCGCTGATATCGGTTTCACTATTTATTTTCAATAAAAATTCTGTTTTTAAATAGCTGTTGCTCAAGGTCCAGTTCACTAATCTGCCGGAAAGCAAATCTCCATTAGGCACAATTACTTCAGATCCTTGTGGTGTTAGCATGCGACTTGCTCGAATGCCAATATCCAACATTTTGCCTTTTTTATCTGCTAATTCTACAAAATCACCAATTTGAAACGGCCTTTCAAAAATCAAAATAATACCCGAAACAAAATTGTTTACAATGTTTTGCATTCCCAGTCCAATTCCAACACTTAGCGCACCCAACACAACTGTTAATTTATCTATTGGAAAACCGGAAGCGTTGATCGCAACAAAAAATCCAACTAAAATTACAATCAATCGAACCAGTGCCAACTTAGAACTTTTTTGTTCTGTTTTGCCCATCAGGTTAGAACTACCTTCGCCCAGCAAAATTCCGATATTTTTTTGCAACCAAAGTGAAATATAGATGATGATTCCAAAAAGCAAGATGTTACCTAATGTGTAATTAATGCTGCCAAAACTGCGTTGTTTGTTCAGCATCAACTCTGCAATTGAAAACAAAGTTCCTGAAAAATTTAGATTGATACAGAAAACCAGCAGCCAAAGTAAAACGGCCATAATGGATAAAACCTGACGAAAAGTTTTACGTACTTTGTTAAAGTTAATTTTAGAAAACAAACCTTCTGAGCAGGAACTAATCTGAATTTGCAGTTCTAAAGATTCTGAAACAATATGCACCAATACAGCCAAACCAACTACTTGTGTGAGGCAGGTAATGGCAGTTTGACTGAAAACTTTTGCCAAACTAATCCGGCCGAAAAGATTTAAAAAAATTGCAAAACCATTCAACAGCAAATAAATGCCCATCATCGGTTTCAGATATTTTTTCGTGATGATTCTTTTATCAATATTCTTATAAAAAATCAATCCAATGTAAATAGAAGCCAGGTTTAAAAGTATCAGCCCGCTTCTTAAAATCAGTCCATAATTGATAACTGCAATTGTTACAGAAATTACAATGTATAAAACAACAATTAGCAGCCAAAATTTAAATTGAGCTGATGTTATTTTTCTCCTGAAAAACAAAGTCAACACAAAAAGGAGTACAAGTTGGATCAGTTCTATATAAGAAGGCGGCGAACCTGGCTCAAATAACGGCGCTACATTTAAAACCACAATTAACGTGGCCAGCAAAGGCATGGAACCAATATAATTGAATTTTAAAGCAGTTAATTTAGGATTAAGCGGTACTTTATTTATCACTTTAAAATTACGGAAAACCCATATAAAAAATGCTGATCCTAAGAGGATTAGCAGCAAACGGTTGTCCCAAGTGCTATTAATAAAGTATGATAAAATTCGGTTTTGGCCTTGATAAGAGGTGCGTAAAAGTTTGCTTAAATTGGTTGTGGTGGTAACTGGTGGTGCCGACCATAAATACGGAGATTCTTTACTGAATGTATTCTGGTTTGAAATGGTAATATGTTCATTAATTGCTATTTGTAAGTCATTTATTTCAAAATAAAGCGTAGAAACACTGGCCAGCAACGTGCTAACACTATCCAAAATATTGGTTGTGGTTTTGCCCGAAACTTGTAATTTTTGGCTCAAATCATTTAATCGCGCGCTGTATAATTGTTTTTTGCTGGTATCGGTTTTGGATGATGAAAGAAGTGTGTCTGCACTGAAATTTAAAATCTGACCAGACATTTGGCGCAAGGTTGTATTATAGGCTGTTAATGTTTTACGCCAGTCGGAAAGTTGGATTTGCTCGCCTTTTAATATAGATTGATAACTTAATAAAGTTTTGATTTCGATGATGCGGGAAGTGCCTAAAATATCTTCTTTAATCTCGCTTACGTTGGCTTTAATGTCCGGAAGTTCTGTACGAATTTGCGCTAAATTATAACCGTTTTTATTGTGCGTATTAATTTGGGCAATAGTATTTTGAGCGCGTTCTATCCGAAGAAGCAAAATATCCGGAGTGGTTGCAAGGGTATCTAATGCTGTTTTTACCGGTGTATTTTGTTGTCCGAAAGCTGTATTTACATTTAAAATCCAACAAAATAAAATGCTGAAAAATAACGATGAAGATAGTTTACAGTTGGATGAAAAGCTTAAATCTGTCATTTGTAAAATCAAAATAATTCTACCAACCTAACGCAGCCGGAAAATTTTGTTTTTATTTTGTTGTAAAAGTCAGGAGTTGTTTTGGTTTCCAACATGGTAAATCAGAAAAAACAAATAACCAATTTTATGAAAAATCGTATCAGCTAAATAAAACCAAAAATGAATATGAAAAAATTATTGTTACTCATTATGTTGATGAATGCAATTGCGGTTATTTCTTTTGCACAACAAAAAGTTACCAAAGATGAAACTAAAGTTAAAAAAACATCGACTGTGCCTCAAAAATTACACAACGTTTTTAGTAAGCACAAGCATTACAGCGGAACAAAAGTTAAACATGTAAAAAAGGTAGAAAAGGCACATTAAATTTACTTTATATCCAAGTATAAAAATAAAAAGCTATCAAAATTTGATGGCTTTTTTATGATTAATATTTAAAAAGTTTTATTTGATTTACAATCTCCAGATTATAAAATAAAATTTTTGTTTTATGATCTTAAACAGGAGCAGATATTGATTTCACTAATTTTAGAGTAGTAAAAGAAGTATCAAATAATTTAGATCAATATTGTAAAATTTGATAAAACTAAACAGATCAATTTGCAAAAAAAAAGTTCTTCAAACTAAAGCCATTTATCAAAGTTGCTTATCTAAAATGATTATGAAAGCAATTGTTATCACACAACCTGGCGAACCGGAAGTTTTAAAAATTGAGGAACGGGAAAAGCCTCAACCCAAACCAAATGAAGTTTTAATTAAAGTGAAAGCAGCAGGCGTAAACCGGCCGGATATTTTTCAGCGGAAAGGAAATTATCCGCCGCCAGCAGATATGCCGCAAGATATTCCTGGTTTGGAAGTTGCCGGAATTGTGGAAGAAACAGGTTCTGAAGTAGCACAATGGAAAAATGGTGATGCAGTTTGCGCTTTACTTGGCGGCGGCGGTTACGCAGAATATGCAGTTGTAGATGCCAGGCATTGTTTGCCTGTTCCAAATCAATGGAGTTTTGCA
>JBPBQN010000045.1:0-7045 GCA_050954865.1 Janthinobacterium lividum
GAAGTTTTTAGCTATCAGCTGTTAGCAATCAGCGCATAAAATGTTCGATACTGTTTTTATCGCTATAAAAATGACTTGTAAAATTCAGGCTAAAGTTTTTGATAATCAGCCTTTAAACCTGATACTGTTTTTATCTGCATAAAAAAAGCTTCGGCAATTACCGAAGCTTCTAGAATTTGGACAGGTAGCTAAAGCTGATTGCCGATAGCTATTAATTACTTGATAAACAACAACTCCCGGAATTTTGGAAGCGGCCATTGTGCATCGTCCACCAGTTGCTCCAGTTTATCAACGTGGTAGCGGATCGTATCAAAATAGCTTTTCACTTTTTCATCATAAGCAATTGCTTTCTCGCGGATATCTTCGATGGCGTTTGCTTTTTTACGCTCTTCCAACATCTGGTTGGCATTGTTTTTAACTTCGTTGATATGCGTAGAAATTTTGCGGATCAACTCAATCTGTGCGCCGTAAGATGCTTCTTCCAAACCAATTTCCTTCAAACCTCTAACATTATCTATCAATTTATTTTGGTAGATAATGGCTGCCGGTAAAATAGAACTGTTGATTAGTTCGCCCATTACACGCGCTTCAATTTGCAGTTTTTTGTAGAAGTTTTCCAGCAAAATTTCATGACGCGCATGTGCTTCGCGTTCGCTGAAAACGCCTGTTTTATGAAATAGTTCGGCTGTTTTTTCGGCAACCATCACATCCAAAGCTTTTGGCGTTGATTTGATGTTGGATAAACCGCGTGCTGCTGCTTCTTTTTCCCATTCTTCGCTGTAACCGTTTCCTTCAAAACGGATGGATTTTGATTCTTTGATGTAGCGTTTGATAATCATCATCAAAGCCACATCTTTTTTCTCACCTTTTTTAATGAGTTTATCCACTTCGTATTTAAACTTGGTCAGTTGATCTGCAACGATTAGGTTTAAAATCGTCATCGGACTGGAAGAATTGGCCGAAGAACCAACCGCGCGCAACTCAAATTTATTGCCGGTAAAAGCAAAAGGAGAGGTTCTGTTCCGATCGGTATTGTCTCTTAAAATCTGCGGAATTTTTGGAATACCAGACCATAAAGAGTTTTCATCTTTCATAATTCGGCTGATTCGCGCTGTATCAATTTCATCTAAAACGTCATTCAGCTGGCTGCCCAAAAAGATTGAAATAATTGCTGGCGGAGCTTCGTTGGCACCTAAACGATGATCATTTGTAACCGAAGCGATGGATGCACGCAGCAAATCTGCATGTTCGTAAACGGCACGAATCGTGTTTACAAAGAAAGTCAAGAACATCAAATTGTTCTTCGGCGTTTTACCTGGCGACAACAGGTTTTTGCCGGTATTGGTAATCAGCGACCAGTTGTTGTGCTTGCCCGAACCGTTGATGCCGGCGTAAGGTTTTTCATGCAGCAAAACTTTAAAATGATGGCGCAGCGCAACTTTATCCATCAAATCCATCAGCAATTGGTTGTGATCGATGGCCAGGTTGATTTCTTCATAAATTGGCGCACACTCAAATTGCGAAGGCGCAACTTCATTATGACGGGTTTTTAACGGAATACCTAATTTTAAAGCTTCCGTTTCAAAATCCTGCATGTAAGCATAAACTCTGTCCGGAATTGATCCGAAATAATGATCTTCCAGCTGCTGGCTTTTAGCAGACATGTGTCCGAACAAAGTACGGCCAGTCATAAATAAATCCGGACGCGCATTAAACAAAGCAATATCCACCAAAAAATATTCCTGCTCGATACCTAAAGAAGCATTTACTTTTTCGATGCTTTTATCAAAATAATGGCAAACATCCACTGCAGCTTTATCCAAAGCAACCAAAGCTTTAAGCAAAGGCACTTTATAATCCAATGCTTCACCGGTGTAAGAAACAAAAACAGTTGGAATACAAAGCGTTTGATTGATAATAAATGCCGGAGATGATGGATCCCAGGCCGTATAACCTCTGGCTTCAAACGTGTTGCGGATACCGCCGTTTGGAAAGCTGGAAGCATCCGGTTCCTGCTGTGCCAGCGCATCTCCGCTAAATTTTTCTATGCCGCTTCCGTCTCCACTGGGTTCAAAAAAAGAATCATGTTTCTCTGCTGTTGTACCCGTTAATGGCTGAAACCAGTGCGTATAATGCGTAACACCTTTGCTTACTGCCCAAGCCTTTAAGCCAGAAGCGATATGCTCGGCAATATCCCGATCAACGGCTGTACCATTATCAACAGAATCGATGATGGATTGATATGCTTCTTTTGACAGGTATTCTTTCATTTTCTTTTTATCGAAAACGTTGGATCCATAATAATCGGATATTCTGCTGGATGGCGGTTTTACTTCCGGAATTGTTCTGGTAGAAACAGACTGAAGTGCCTGAAATCGGATGTTAGACATAATTTATAGTTGGTTTATGTGTATGATACAGCTTAAAAGCAATCAAAGTTACAGCAAGTTTGTGTAATGCAAAATCGGATTGGTAGAAAATTGTCTGCATGGAATAGTACAACTTTTTAATTGACATTTTAATTTGAAAAAAATTTTTGAAAAATAATTTAATAACTATACTTTTAGTTCTACTAAATCGTTAGTTCATAAACAATTTAATTTTATCACTTATGTTCCAGTCAAAATTTAATTTGTACAATGTAGAGTGGCTCGATGTTGTATTTTCCGAAAGAAACAAAAGTTATGGTGCTTACGAACTGCGGAAGCATTATAACAGCAATCTTGTAAAAGCATTGGTAATTACGGCAACACTGTTTTCGGCCGGATTATTTTCTGCTTCTTATTTGATCCGTCACCAGCAGAATTTAACTGTCATCAAACCAGATACCGAAACCGTAGTTGAATTGAGTGAAATTAAACCGCTGCCAGTTGCGCCGGAAAAGCAGGCCGTTAAAAAAACAGTTTTGCCGGCACAAAGTGCAGCACAGAAACCGGTTTTGTCTGTTTCGCAAAACATGAAACCCGTTGCGGATGAACTGGCCAAAATCGACCCGAAACCAATTGAGGCGCAAAATAGTATAGGCGAAACAACTGTTCCGGGAGATTTGCCTGGCTTGAATACCTCAGCAAACGGAAATGGTAACGGTACGCAAGCCAAAACTGAAGGAACTGGTGATGAGGTTGTGCCGTTTACAGCAATAGAAAAATTGCCTACTTTTCCCGGTGGGATGGAAGCCTGGGCAAAATTCCTCAGCAAAAACCTGCGCTATCCGGAGCAAGCATCAAGCGACGGTGTTTCCGGCAGAGTTTACATGAGTTTTATTGTGGAGAAAGACGGGCGGATTACCGATATACAGGTTAGCCGGCCAGCCGGCCATGGTTTTGATGAAGAAGCCAAACGCGTTTTAAAACTGGCACCCGTTTGGAGCCCAGGAATTCAAAACGGAAAACCGGTTCGGGTAAGATATACAATGCCGATCAACTTTACCATACAAGAATAAGCAACACCAATTTTTGTGTGGTAAAAGGAGCATCTTGATTAAAAGAGATGCTCCTTTTTATTTTATCAGTAGCAAAAAATCAATTTACTACTTTAAAATTATTGGTTTACAAAGTAGCCATATCAATTACAAACCGATAACGAACATCACCCTTAACCATACGGTCATAAGATGTTTGAATATCTTTTATGTCGATCATTTCTATTTCAGAAACAATATTGTTTTCAGCACAGTAATCAAGCATTTCCTGAGTTTCGGCAATACCGCCAATACCAGAACCGGCTATACTTTTTCGGCCTCCCAATAAGCTAAAAGCGGCGATTTCTGCTGGTTTAGGCGGAACACCAACGCAAATGTGTGTACCATTGGTTCTGAGCAGAGACAGATACATATTGAAATCATGCTCAGCAGAAACGGTATCCAAAATAAAATCAAATGTTCCCATTGCTGCTTTCACTTGCGCTTCATCAGTAGTTACTACAAAATGATGTGCACCTAATTTCATCGCATCTTCCTGTTTTTTCGGAGAGGTACTTAGCACGGTTACATCAGCACCAAAAGAAACACCAAATTTAACGGCCATATGGCCCAATCCGCCAAGCCCAAGTACAGCCAGTTTGTGGCCTTTACCTATTTTCCAGTATCGCAGCGGAGAATAAGTTGTAATACCGGCACATAAAAGAGGTGCCACGGCAGCAAGATCCAGTTTTTCTGAAACATGCAACACAAATTCTTCCCGGACAACAATCGTATTGGAATAACCACCATAAGTAGGCGTTTTACCGTCCCGCTCCAAGGCATTATAAGTTCCGGTGTTACCTTCTAGGCAGTATTGTTCCAGATCCTGCTTGCAGTTTTCGCAAACCTGACACGAATCAACCATACAGCCTGTTCCGGCCAGATCACCAACCTTGAATTTCTTTACATGGTCGCCCACTTTAATTACCCGGCCAACAATTTCGTGTCCTGGTACCATTGGGAATATACCAGGGAACCAGTCATTCTTAATCTGGTGCAAGTCTGAATGGCAAACTCCGCAAAACAGAATGTCAAATTGTACATCATGAGGCCCTACTTCCCGCCTTTCAAAAGTCCAGGGCGCTAAAGGCGTATTTTCATCCTGGGCAGCATAAGCTTTAGTTTCAATCATTATTGTAGTGTTTTGTAAGTGATTAACCTATAAAGGCGGTTATTTTCCGATTGTTTCAAATATAACAGGCGGAAGTTTATAATCATGTTTTGAATCTGTATAAAATGCTTCTTTTATCGATAAAAAACAGGCTGAGGTTTTAGCTGATTTGGTGGATTTTATTCTTACAAAATCTGCTAAGAGCAATTTAGCTTTCTGTCAACAAAAATTACATGCTTCTTTTATCTACTAAAATTTAGTTTTTAAATTGATGCTGAATAGAAGAACTCAATATTTAGGCGATAAAAGAAGCATGAAAAATTATTTTAAATAAAATTCAGAAAGCTCCTCAAAAATAATTTGATTGCTAATTATTTAATTTAAATTTACCGCAACTTTAGGGGTGTCCAATATTCGGACTGAGATAATACCCTTTGAACCTGATGCAGTTAGTACTGCCGAAGGGAAAAGTGAACGCAGCTTGTACGCTGTATTTTCTTTCCTCCAAATAACGGGGCCATCGCTAAAGTTTTAATGATTTTATCAGATGGAAGTTACCGTTAACCAGCAAAATTTTACCGTTTCAGAAGTTTGTTCTGTAGAACAACTGCTTACCGTTACGCTTAACCTTTCGGCAACTGGTGTTGCTGTGGCTGTTAATCAAACGATTGTTCCAAAATCCGACTGGAATACGCATCTCCTTCATCCTCAGGATCAAATTATGCTGATTAAAGCAACTCAAGGCGGCTAATTTAAAAAAAGAAAATAATGAGAGAAGAAAAAATCCCAACAAGTCAGGGCGTTACCTGTACGCCTTTTCCTGCCTCAAAAAAGGTATATGTAAAAGGCCAGCTGCATGATATTGCTGTGGCAATGCGCGAAATCAGTTTAAGCGACACCAAAATTCATGGTCGTTTTGGCGAAATGGAACCAAATCCGCCCGTAACCGTTTATGATACCAGTGGACCTTATACCGATGAAAATGCCGAAATTAACGTAAGATTAGGTTTACCAAAACTACGTGCGCAATGGATTTTAGATCGTGGTGATGTGGAGCAGTTAGATCACATTTCTTCCGATTACGGCACCAAGCGTTTAAACGATGAATCGATTGATCATCTGCGTTTTAACCATCTCATCAAACCGCTTCGTGCTAAGACTGGCATGAATGTTTCGCAAATGCATTACGCTAAAAACGGCATCATCACACCGGAAATGGAGTACATCGCCATCCGCGAAAACCAGCGTATTGATTTGCTGAAAGAGCAGTTGAACGGACAATATAATACAATGGCTCATCAGCATTCCGGACAAAGTTTTGGTGCAAACACGCCGAAAGGTTACATCACGCCCGAATTTGTCCGGCAGGAAGTAGCAGCAGGCCGCGCGGTTATTCCTTCCAACATCAATCATCCGGAAATTGAACCGATGATTATCGGCCGGAATTTCCTGGTTAAAATCAATGCCAACATCGGTAATTCTGCCGTGACTTCCAGCATCGAAGAAGAAGTGGAAAAAGCAGTTTGGGCTTGCCGCTGGGGAGCAGATACGATTATGGATCTTTCTACCGGAAAAAATATTCACGAAACGCGTGAATGGATTATCCGGAATTCTCCTGTTCCGATTGGTACCGTTCCGATTTATCAGGCTTTGGAAAAAGTCAACGGAAAAGCGGAGGATTTAACCTGGGAACTGTTCAGAGATACGCTGATTGAGCAGGCAGAGCAAGGCGTAGATTATTTTACTATTCATGCCGGCGTTTTGTTAAGATATGTTCCGTTAACCGCAAAACGACTAACCGGAATTGTTTCCCGCGGCGGTTCAATTATGGCCAAATGGTGCCTGGCTCATCACCGGGAAAACTTTTTATACACGCATTTTGAAGAAATTTGCGAGATCATGAAAGCTTATGATGTTGCTTTTTCTTTAGGCGATGGTTTGCGCCCAGGTTGTTTGGCCGATGCCAACGATGCCGCGCAATTTGGCGAACTGGAAACGTTAGGCGAACTGACCAAAATTGCCTGGAAACACGATGTTCAAACGATTATTGAAGGTCCGGGACATATTCCGATGCACATGATCAAAGAGAATATGGACAAGCAGCTGATCGAATGCGGAGAGGCGCCATTTTATACTTTAGGTCCACTGACTACTGATATTGCGCCCGGTTATGATCATATCACTTCGGCAATTGGTGCGGCCATGATCGGCTGGTTTGGTACGGCCATGTTGTGTTACGTTACGCCCAAAGAACACCTCGGTTTGCCAAACAGAAAAGATGTTAAAGACGGCGTAATTACGTACAAAATTGCGGCTCATGCGGCAGATTTGGCAAAAGGACATCCAGGCGCGCAATACCGTGATAATGCTTTAAGCAAAGCCAGGTTTGAGTTCCGTTGGGAAGATCAGTTTAATTTATCGCTCGATCCGGATACTGCCAAAGAATATCACGACGAAACGCTGCCGGCCGAAGG
>JBPBQN010000046.1:0-6516 GCA_050954865.1 Janthinobacterium lividum
ATCGCTTTGCCCTTCTGCCAGCGCATTAAAAGCAATGTCGTTTCCGTTTGGCGACCAGCTTAAATTACTAAACTGCTTGGCTTTGCCCATCGAAGTTTCTTCCAAAACACGACCAGAACTGACCTCTACAATTACCAGCTTGTTCCGGCCTTCATTAAAAACACTAAAAGCAAAACGTTTTCCGTCCGGCGACCATGTTCCGGCAGATTCAATGAAGTTAAATTCATCAATATGTGTGTTGGAAACCTTGCTCGTCAGTTTGCGCAAAATGCGCCCGGTTTTGGCATCTGCCATAAAAAGATCAATGCTGAACAAATTTTTCTCCGATAAAAAAGCAATGTATTTGCCATCCGGACTGATTGCCGGAGCCACATTCATTTTGCCGCTGTTATTGTTGTCAATCACCCGCAAACCAACAGGCGTTTGCACGGTGTCTTTTAAATACGGTTTATAGGTTGATTCAATGGAGTTTTTCCACAGGTTAGAAAGCGTTTTTTCATCATAACCAAATGTTCTGCGGATGCCATATTCCAAGCCAAAACGCGCCGTATTCTGAAAAAAAGGCGCAATTACCGAATCGCCATAAGTAGAACCCATATAACTCCAAAACGCCTCGCCATAACGGTAGGGAAAATATTTGCTGCTGGTGGTGAGGTCTTTCAAACTCGGAATATCCTTGTTCAAGTACGCATCGCGCATCCACATGGCCGTGTAAGCATCTTTTTTACCGAGAGAAAGGTATTCGGCCATTCCTTCAATCATCCACAAAGGCAAATTGCCCAGATTGCCGATGTTGCCATTGTTGTGATCCAGCAAAAGATGATACTGAAACGCGTGCACCAACTCGTGGCCAATTACGTGGCGCGTGGTTTGGTTGGTTTCCATCAGCGGCATTACTACGCGGTTTTTCAAACCTTCGGTTACACCACCGGTGCCCACGCCGATTTCGCCCTGAATAGCAGTTGTCTGCTCAAAATCTGGATGATCGTTATATAAAATTATCGGATTAAATTTCCGGAAAGTATCCTGAAAAACCTGCTGATGGATGGTGTACCACAACTCCGTTTCTTGCGCAAAACGCTTGAGCACGCTGTCATTTTTTAAGTAATAATAGATCTGAAAATGCGGCGTTTGAAAAACCTTGAATTTGAGTTTTCTGTAGCGGACCTTGTTTTGTCCGAAGTATTGCGCCTGCGCATTTTGATGCGATAAAAACAGCATCGCCAGGCTGAATAATAGAAATGTTTTTTTAAAGGATAATTTGAAGGTATCGAGTTTTTTCATAAATCCAATTTGGAGTGATGCTTCTTTTATGATACTTTTTTTGGTGCTGAAAATTTAAATCCGGGTTGAACGATCTGCAATGCAAACTGTTCAACCTGAAAAATATCACGGCTCTGTTTCCGGCAGCGGCACAGGAATAGAATCTATCGGTGCAACTATCGTGCTGTCGGTTTTAATAGTATCTGCACGTGGCCGCGGCGTTGGGCAATTATATTCTTTGGTAATTTTGCTCCAGGGTTTCGGGAAAGGACCGGGGCCGAAACCAGATTTCGGATCATCATAAACCTTCTCCATAAACAAACCGAAAATAGGCAAAGCCGTGCGCGAACCTTCGCCGGTTTGCGAGGTTTTAAAGTGAACGCTGCGCTCATCAGCACCAACCCAAACGCCAGTTACCAAATCTTTGGTAATGCCCATGTACCAGCCATCCGCATAACCGGAAGATGTACCGGTTTTGCCACCAATCTGGTTGTTGCCGTTCTTCCATAAATCCTGATATTCCCACAAAGCCTGCGACGTACCGCCCGGTTCTTCCATACCGCCGCGGAACATGTACAACATCAGCCAAGCCGTTTCTTCGCTTAAAACCGGCGTGTTTTTTGGTTTGAATTCTGCCAGAACATTGCCTTTATCATCCGTAATTTTCGCAACCAGAATTGGGTCAATGCGCTCGCCTTTATTTAAAAACGTACTGTAAGCGCGCACCATTTCATACACCGAAACATCATTTGAACCTAAAGAAACCGAAGGCACCGATTCCAGTTCGCTCTCAATTCCGCATTTGTGCGCATATTCCACCACTTTGTCCCAGCCAACTTTTTCGGTTACCTGTGCGGTAATGGAATTAACAGATTTGCCCATCGCCCAGCGTAAACTCATTTCATTATAAGAGAAATGAAAATCGGCGTTTTTAGGTTCCCAAACATCAGGTTTGCCTTCATTGTTGATGTATTTAATGGAAACCGGCTTATCTGTAAATTTATCACAAGGCGTAAAACCATTATCGAGTGCGGCCAGATAAGCAAACGGTTTAAAGGTAGAACCAGCCTGACGTTTGGCCTGATTTACGTGATCGTACTTGAAATACTGGTGGTTGATGCCGCCAACCCAAACCTTAATTTGTCCGGTGGAAGGCTGAATCGTCATCATACCGGTGTTTAGCAAGCGCGCATAATATTTAATTGAATCGTAAGTGGAAAAAGTAGTATCCTGATTTTCATTTTTCCAGCTGAAAACCCGCATCCTTTTTTTGCGGTTAAAGTAAGCTTCTATTGAATCCGGTTTGTCTTTATATCGTTTTTCCAGCATTTTATAGATTGGCAAACGCTGCACGGCTTTCTGCGGAAAATCCACAATTTCGTTGCCATCTAAAGTTCTCCAGGGATTTTCTTTTCCCCAAACACCTTCAAAACGTTTTTGCAGCGATTTCATTTTTTCGGCCACAGATTCTTCAGCATATTGCTGCAGGCGTGAATCAATCGTGGTGTAGATTTTTAGGCCATCTTCATACAAATCATAATCATTGTCTTTGCACCATTTTTCCAGCCATTTATCCACGGCAGAGCGGATGTAAGAATCTCCCTGCGATTCATTTTCCACATAACTCAAATCCAACGTAACCGGCTCCGAGCTGTAAGTAGTAAACTCGCTTTTGCTGATGTAATGGTATTTTTCCATCTGCGACAGCACAACATTTCTTCTTTCTCTGGATTTTTCCGGATTTTTAATTGGATTATAAGTTGAAGTTGCTTTTAACATGCCGATCAAAGTTGCCGCTTCTGCCGGATTTACCTGATCGGGGTTTTTATCAAAATATTTTAGCGATGCTGTTTTTATGCCGAAAGAATTGTTGCCGAACGGAACGGTGTTGAAATACAAAGTCAGGATTTGATTTTTGCTGTAAGCGCGCTCAATTTTAAAAGCCGTCAGCCATTCTTTAAACTTGTAAGCCACCGTGCGCAATACCGGAATGTGCGAAACCGGGCCCTGATATTTCTTTTTTCGGGTTTGAAAAAGGTTTTTTGCCAGCTGCTGCGTGATGGTACTGGCACCTCTGCGATCACCGGTTGCGGTTGAAACAATCCCGCTCAGCAAACCATAAAAATCCACGCCGTGATGCTGGTAAAAGCGCGTATCTTCCGTAGAAACCAGCGCATGAATAAGGTTTGGCGAGATTTTTTCAAACTCTACCGGCGAACGGTTTTCCTTGTAATAACGGCCAATCAGTTTACCGTCTGCGGTGTAAACATCAGAAGCAATGCTAAGCGTTGGGTTTTTAATATCAGCGGTATCAGGCGTATAGCCGAACAGCCATAAAAAGTTAAGTTCGACTGCACAAAAAAGAATGATAACAAAATATACCAGGTAAACGAAGTATCGTAAAACCGGATTTTTTAAGCGTGTAAACATATTTAAAAAACGTTTTCGGGGTGTACAAACGTAAGCAATTCAGCCAGATTTCGGGACGATGCAACCCGCACTTTCCAAATTTATACGTGTTAATTTATTGCAGCGCTTTTTTGGGTTGAGGCAGATTTCGGTGCATCATTGGTTTTGATAAAACTTGCCGTAACCACTTTGCTTTGCATACTGTTTTTAGCAGCTAAAATTTTGATGGTTGTGTTGCTGCTGATCGTAATTGGATTGGTGTAAATTTTCGATTGCAAATTCGGCGTACTTCCATCTAACGTATAAAAAAGCTGCACGCTATCTTGCACAGAAGCTGCGGAAACCGTCATGTTTTTGCTGAAGTTTTTTGCCTGATAAACGAAGTATGGGTTAACCACAATTTGATGATCGGTAATAGCCGAAACCGGTTTTTCCAGATCCTGCATGTACAGTTTGTTGGGCAATTTCCCAATAAAAACGTCCCAATTACCGCCGTTTGCTATATTTTCATACGGTAAAAATAGCTTGTTGTACGGCTTTTGATTCAGTTGCATGCCTTGCAGATAATAGCTGTTGGTTGAGTTTCCGGAAGAAGTGATGACGAATTTTTTACCGTTTTCCAAGTTGATCGTTGCACGATCAAAAATCGGAATGCCAATCTGGAAATCATTCTGGCCAGGCGCAATATTGTACAAACCCAGCGCATTCATCACGTACCAGGCGCTCATTTGTCCGCAATCTTCGTTTCCAGCCAAACCGTCCGGTGCCACTTTGTACATCTCGTTCATAATTTTGCTGAGATAATATTGCGTTTTGTACGGATCATCCGTGAAATTATACAGATAAGCAATATGATGGCTTGGCTCATTTCCATGCACATACTGGCCGATGGTTCCGGTGATATCCGGCAAACTTTTGCCCGTCATCTCCGAGCTGGCGGCAAATAAAGCATCCAGTTTATTCTCCAGGTTTTCTTTTCCGCCCATTATCGAAATCAAACCGTTCACGTCCTGCGGCATAAAAAACGAAAACTGCCAGGCATTTCCTTCGGTAAAATTATCGTCTACATCACTTGGTTTAAAAGGTGAAAGCCAGGTGCCGTTTGTTCTGATTTGCACAAAACCGGTTTGCTTGTTGTACACGTTTTTCCAGTTTTGGGCGCGCTGAATGTATTCAACATAATCGGTTTCATGCTTTAACATTTTGGCCATTTGGGCGATGCACCAGTCGTCGTAAGCATATTCCAGCGTTTTAGAAACCGATTCTTTTTCATCTTCGGCCAAAACCAAACCATTTTTACAGTAAGAATCCAGTCCGAATTGATTGCGGTTCACCGCATCTTTCATCATTTTAAAAGACTTTTCCGCATCAAAACCGCGCAAACCTTTGGCATAAGCATCCACAATTACCGGAATGGAATGGTTGCCGATCATGCAATATGTTTCGGTTGTTGCCAGCGGCCAGACTGGCAAAACGCCGCCCTGCTCGTTCATCGCCATAAAGCTTTTGATAAAATCCAGCGTGCGTTTTTTATCGATTAAAAGAAGCAATGGATGCTCGGCGCGGTAAGTATCCCACAAAGAAAAAACGCTGTAATAATTAAAACCTTCAGCTTTGTGGATTTGCTGATCCAGGCCGCGATATTGCCCGTCAACATCATTGTTGATATTTGGGGCGAGCATAGAATGATACAAAGCGGTGTAAAAAATCGTTTGTTTCCGTCTGCCGTAATCAATCGTTTGATTTTTATGCTGAGGCCGATTCCCGCCAAAACCACCTAAACCAAAACCCATATTGGATTGCGGCTGCGGAGCCAAAACCGGCGAACCACCTTCTACCTGAATTTTAGAAAGTGTAGTTTGCCAGGTTTCTTTGGCGTTTTTCATCACTTTTTTAAAGTCGAAATCCGGCACTTCGGTATCTAAATTTTTCAGTGCACCATCAGCACTTACAGAAGAAATACCAACTTTGGCAATCACTTCGCCCGGATTATCAAAAGTGACAAACAGCTTGATATTTTTGCCCTGTAACTTTTTTTCGCCGTTTTTAAGCTGATCATCAGAAGCCAAACCATAAGTTTTAAATGATTTAGAAAACTTGGCATAAAAATAAACCGCCTGGTTTTTTGCCCAAGATGAAGATTTGCGGTAACCGCGGATTTCATGATCATTCACTACTTCCATCCACGAATCCACAACAGGATCTCGGTGCTGCAAATCAATGATAATGTTGGCCTCTTTAGTAGAAGGAAAAGTGTAACGGTGCACACCAACACGTGTTGTAGCCGTCAATTCTGCGGTAATTTGGTACTTGTCCAGCTTGGTGCTGTAATAACCAGGCGCGGCATCTTCGTTTTTTTTCTGGAATCCGGAGCGATAATCTTTGTTGTTCAGCTGCGGTTTGCCTGTGGTTGGCATAAACAGAATATCGCAATAATCAGCAATTCCGGTTCCGCTTAAATGCGTGTGCGAAAAGCCGTAAACTAGCGTATCCGTAGTGTAATATCCAGAACAGCCGTCCCAGCCTTCCAGCCGCGTATCCGGACTTAACTGCACCATTCCGAACGGCAAAGTAGCACCCGGAAAAGTATGTCCGTGACCGCCGGTGCCAATAAACGGATCAACTAATTTGGTATAATCCACTTTTTTTTGTGCCGATGCTTCGTTTATCAGCAAAAAAAACAGGGGTAAAAACAGTATGCGTAACAGATATTTCATTGATTTGGGCTGAAACTTTTTGATGTAAATTAACGGCAATAATCCGCTTTTCGTTTCAGAACCGGGTTTTTTGTAATTTCCGTTCTGCAACAATGAAACGTAAACATTTTATCTCGGCACTTTTTCC
>JBPBQN010000047.1:0-6223 GCA_050954865.1 Janthinobacterium lividum
AAAGCAGTTGCCATGCGTTTGGATGTGAGCAGCGAAGAATCGGTTAAAACAACCATCGAAAAAATCAAAAGTGAGTACGGCAGTTTGGATATTTTGGTAAATAATGCAGGTATTGATTTCACCAAATCCATCATGGAACTTTCTGTTTCTGAGTGGGATGCGGCATTTTCTGTAAATTTACGCGGACCGTTTTTAATGTCGAAATATGCAATGGAAGTGATGTCTCCGCAAAAATCCGGCAACATCATCAACATTGTAAGCACGGCATCATTGCGCGCCTGGACGGAAGCTTCGGTTTACCACGCCAGCAAATGGGGTTTACGCGGATTTAGTCATGCACTTTTTACCGAAGCCCGCAAAGTCAATGTAAAAGTTACGGCTATCATTGCCGGTGGCATGAGCACACCGTTTTTGCTGGATCGTTTCCCAGATATCCCGCCACAAAATTTACAGGATCCGAAAAATGTAGCCACCAAAATCCGTTATATTATCGAAGATGATACCGATACTGTTGTGCCGGAAATTTTAATTTTACCTTTGATGGAAACTAGCTGGCCATAAATTTGGCTATATTTTGTCATGCTGAACTTATTTCAGCATCTCATCAAAAAAGTTAATTGTACAAACTTTCTGCTGAGATGCTGAATAAATTTCGGCATGACAAAGCTTAAATTCTAATTTTATACCGATAAAAACAGCATGAGCAGTAACGCAGCAAGAAACAGGCACGAAGAAATTATCAACCAGTTTAATCAGTTGAAAGTGCTGGTAATTGGTGATTTGGTGATGGATATTTACCTGAAAGGCGATAGTTTTCGGCTTTCTCCGGAAGGGCCTGTTCCCGTGGTTACGATTACTGATCAGGAAGAGATTCCGGGCGGTGCAGCAAACGCGGCTATCAATTTAAGAGCTTTGGGCGCACAAGTTAGTTTTTTAGCCATTGCCGGCCAGGATAATGATGGTAACAAAGCGTGCGCTTTTATGGAAAAAACCGGAATTAATTGTGATGCGATTGTGCGCGAACCGATGCGGACAACAGTTACCAAAACCCGGCTGGTTTCTAACGGACAATTGCTGAGCCGTTTTGATTGCGGTTCGCAAAATCCGCCTTCTGCAGAATCAGAGCAGCAACTATTTGCGTTTTTGAAAGCCAATTACAGCCGTTTTGATGCGGTTGTTTTAGGTGATTACAAAGCCGGTTTGTTTACGCCGGCTTTGATTGATTTTTTGCAGCAGATGCAGCAGAAATCGCCTGTTTATCTGGCACTGGATTCTAAAAATCTGCCGTTGTTTACGCCATTGCAACCTTCTGTAGTAAAACCGAATTATGTAGAAGCAATTGGCTTATTAAATCTGCAAAGCCTCAGCAAAAACCGAATAGAACAGTTAAAAAATTACGGTCCGATTTTATATCGTTTAACCGGCGCAGAACACATTACATTAACGTTGGATGAAGATGGCTGCATGGTTTTTGAACATGGCGAATACATACATCATACACCAGCGCATCAGGTTGAAAATCCGCATGTTGTAGGCGCTGGCGATACGTTTATCAGCACATTTACACTGGCGCAATGCAGCGGTGCCAGCAGTGCAGAAGCTGTAGAATTAGCTACTGCCGCCGCAACGGTTGCCATCCGGAAAACGGCTACGGCTCCATGCTTTTTAAATGAACTGAAAGCGTTTTTCTCTACACAGGACAAGTACGTTTCTGGTGCGCAGGAATTGGAAGAATTATGCCAGTTTTATCATCAGCAAGGCAAAAATGTGGTGTTTACCAATGGCTGTTTCGATATTTTGCATTCCGGCCACGTTAGCTATCTCAACCAATCTAAAAATTATGGTGATGTGCTGATTGTAGGTTTAAACAATGATGAAAGTATCCGCCGTTTAAAAGGTTCTACGCGGCCAATCAATGAGCTGGCTGATCGTATTTATGTGCTTTCGGGTTTGAGTTCTATCGATCATATTGTGCCGTTTGGTTCTGTAAACGATGATACACCATCAGCTTTAATCCGCGCAGCAAAACCGCAGTATTACATTAAAGGCGGCGATTATAACATGCAAAACCTGCCGGAAGCCAAAGTTGTGGAAGAAGTTGGCGGAAAAGTGGCGTTTATTCCGCTGGTTCCGGATCATTCAACCACCAACATGATTAAACGGATCAATGAAGATGCGAAACTGGCTAAAGTAGTTTAGGTTTTTTGATGAATTTCAGCCTAAATCATATTTAGCTTTTCTGAGGGGTGCACATCTTTTTTTCAGCTTCATCGCTGATTAAAAAGCTTTCAAACTCAATATTCAATTCTTGTGAATTTGCTTTCAGCATTTTTACTACACTTTGTATGCCTTCATCGTCAGACATATCTTCCAGCATATCCACCAAACCAACAATATTAGCCAGCGGTTTTCTGATCAGATGAGATTGCTTTAAAGCCACAGCCCGAATGGTAGCCTCTAAAAAGCTGATATGTTCTTTGCGCGAAATTAAATAGCGTTACAGCTTTTGTTACTAACTTTTGGGGTTAGAAATGAATTTCGTTTAAAACTGATGATGCTTCTTTTACCGGCATAAAATCAGGATCAGATCCAAACGCTGATGCAAAAACGGAAGCTGTTTCTACAGAAAATTAACGAAATCTATTGGTTCAACTGGTGCATTTTCCGGCCATGCTCCAGTTTGCAACAACAGGTTTTGGGCCGAATCCATCACTTGTTTCACCGTAATTTCATCTACAAAACAGGTTTGATGCTGACAATCTCCTTCTGGCGGAAAAATTTGTGTTGGCGAAATAATGCGCTGTCCGCAAAGCGGACAATCAACCATAAAAGAAATTAACGTGCGGTTTTGCATGACCGAAAACGGCATTCCGGTAATGGCATTACTACACCAAAAAATGCCAACAGTTGGCTTTTTCAAAGCACGTGCGAGATGAATTGGACCGGTATCATTGGCAATAATTAGTTTGGAAATGGCTAACAAACCTGTCATTTCGCCCAGTGAAAGCTGACTGCACAAATTAAACGCTTCGTTTTTTTGCTGGAGATTGTCCCATACTTCTTTTACCACCTCTTTTTCAAAGTCCGTTCCGGTAATAGCGATCTGGAAACCTAAATTAATCAACTCATCAGCAACAGCGGCAAACTTTTTTGCGGGCCATCTGCGGCGCATATCCGTTGCACCAGGATGCAAAACGATAATTTTTTGATTTTGATAATCCGGCAAAACTTCCGCTAATTCTTCCAAATCTTTTGGGATTGATTGCCAACGCGGTTCAATATTTAACGTTTTTGCGCCGGCCAAAGCCACCATTTCCAGATAGCGCATCGGTTCGCTGTGGTACAAAACATATGGTACCGAAACATCAACTTTCGGCGCAACCGGCGATTTTAAACCGATCACTTTTTTCGCTCCTAAACGAAGCATAAATGGATTGGAATTTTTGCCGCCACCATGAAACTGAAACGCCAGATCAAAGTTTTCGGTCTGCATTTCTGTAAAAAAACCGTTTAATTCTTCTTCATCAACCTGATAATCATAAGCGGCACCAACGCCTGGATACGGCGGCACAACGATAACGCGATCAACATTAGATGGCCGATTAGTTAGATATTCTTCGTGCCATTTTTTCCCTAACAAAACAATTTCTACACTAGGAAAAGTATCTTTTAAAGCTTGCAGCGCGGGTAAAATAAAAATGAAATCGCCCAACGCGTTTGCCCGCAGAATAGCTATTTTTTTAATCATTGCTGATGATAAATAATACGTTTTGTTATCCTGAACTTATTTTAGGATTTCTCAGGATTGGATACAAAATTTTCTGATGAGATGCCGAAACAAGTTCGGCATGACAGAATCGATACTGTTTTTACAGGTTAAATTTATCTGCGTTACACAAGCCAATCAATTGCGCCGTAGCCAGAATGTGGCCCTGCATTTTCTCAAAAACAACTGTTTTATCAGATTCCTTCGGAATATCCAGAACCGTATTCAACGCAATTAAAGTGAACAAATAATGATGCGTGCCGGAAAAATATTTTGGACAAGGGCCTTCGTAACCAAAGCTTTTATTGTTGGCTAAACCTTCTGTTGCGCCTTCGGGAATTTGGTTTTGGTTAACCATTTTTACCGTTGGCGGAATATTAAACAGCAGCCAGTGAATCCACGGCGTTGGCGTGGCATCGGTATCTTCCAGCGATAAAATCAGGCTTTTTGTGCCTTCCGGAACATCTTCAAAAAACAAAGGCGGATTAATATTTTCGCTCATGCAGGTAAATAAAGTTGGGATTTCCTGGTTTTGCTCGAACAAACTTTTTAAGATCATGATAATGGTTTCGGTTAGATTTAAAATTTGGTTACTTTATTTAATGCTGTTTTTACAGCAGTTTTTTGGGTGATTTTGGCCGATGGATTTTTGGCAGCCATCACTTTGCGGAAAAAGGAAATGAGTTCGGGCACATGTTCATCAAAACAAAATAACATCCGTTTCTGCCACACGTTTTCGCGGATTTCCTGCATCAGTTTTTTGTTGCTGAGCTGAACGCCCAGTTCTTTGGTATCTGCAAAAAACAAACCTAAACCAAGCTCTTTTACAAGCGATTGCATGGCTACAATTTGTCCGCTGTTATCGCGCTGCAACATCGGCAAACCGGCCATTGCAAGCGTGGCAATTCTCGCCGGATAATTCAAATCGTCCCAATTGGCACGCATCAGTTCGCCATCGTTCCGACTTTCAAAAAAATGCAGCCAGCCAGCATCATATTGCGAAAATTCTTTTACCCAATTTTCCTGTGTTACATTTGGGTGGATGTGCAAAAATCCCGGGGCCATTTTTTGCGTTTTGATAATCCATTCTTTCCATTGGCCGTGCGTAAAATCACCGTAAAAATGCAAATGAATTTTTTGTTCAGCCAGATCAACCACATTTTGCGGATGCAAACCAATCGGCCGGCCGGGAACAACGGTATGCAGTTCGCCATCCTGATCTGAAAGTAGCGGTGTTTGTTCCGATTTAAACCATTCTTTTTTCGGCAGATCGCCATCCAGAATCATGGTCATGCTGTTTTTATCGGGTAAAAATTGGAGGAACCAATCCCGCATTTCCGGACTCGAATAAATCTGCGCATCAGAAAGCGTGTGCAAATCAATCAGTTCCGACCATAAACCGTGTTCCATGCAAATCAGCGGACCTTCTTTAAAATGCCATACAAACGGGATTCCGGTATCGGCCAGCATAATTTCGCGCGCAAACGGCACGGCCTGCCAGTTTAGCAAAGCATAAATTACATCTGGTTTGATCTCGTCGATTCGTTGCTGCCAGTTTTCGTACGGAATGTCTTCCACGTTTCCGAAAGGCAGCGGGCCAACCGTGTTGTACCAATACGGATCGCGCATCCACAAGCCGTACAATTGGTGTCCGGCTTCTTCAAAAGCTACAATTCGTTCAGCGTTGTAAGCCAGTTCGCCCACAATTAAAATTTTTAATCCTTGCGGATCGGGTTTATATTGATTGCGAAAAGGCTGGTAAAAACTGATCTCATCAATCAGATTTCCCATCGTGGTGTGGTAGCGCAACGGCTGCTTCACGCCATAATATAATTTGTACGGATTGATGCCGCCCAGCGGTTCCTGGATGATTTTGTAACGTTGCTGCGGATGATCAACCCACTCGCAGCTGATTTTTCCGGTGCCGGCAAATGCTCCTTTTACCGCTAATTTATTCCAGAACATGCGGTCGAGATCATCAGTAACCAGTTCTTCTCGTTCCATCCAAAGATCATCGGTTTTTTTGTGGAGACATTGTACCAGTTGAAACCAGAAACCATCCAGTTTTCCTTCCGCATAACGGTTATAATGATGGCGGATTCCGGAAAAAGCCAAAATATTTTCCTGGTTTTCTTCCAGTTGATTAACCAAAGATTGCAGATGATCGTTGTAAAAAACATCATCTGCAGGCAAATAAGCAATTAAACTATGCTTTGCTTTTTGCAAACCTTGATTGAGCGCGGCACCTAAACCTTTATTTTCTTTATTTTCGAGATAAACGATTTGCGGATGATCAAAATATCCAAAAATTATACTTTTCAAATGATCCGCAGAACCATCGTTGATGATGATCAGTTCCCAGTTTTGATAACTTTGGAGGAGTAAACTTTGGATTGCTCGATTGATAAAATTGGCCTAGTTATAAACCGGCATCAAAATGGAAATAAACGGTTTAGG
>JBPBQN010000048.1:0-6121 GCA_050954865.1 Janthinobacterium lividum
TACCAAAACAGGTTTAGAAACAGTTAAGCCATCAACATGCCCATAAATAGCGTAAAAACGTTGTTCGCGCGAAAAAACATCATTTCCTCGCAAAAAATTGTAGCCTAAAATAAGTACGGTAATGGCAACAGCGGTAAGTGCGCCAATTTTTGTTTCGTTTGCTATTTTCAAAATAAAAAATTTAAATATGAGTGATTTTATGGTTATTCATTTTCCTTGCGATATTTTACAATGGCCCGAACAATTGAATTTACAATTTCAGTTTGTCCTTCTTCCGAGTTTAAATATTTTTCATCATCCGGATTATTAATAAAACCGGTTTCCACTAAAACCGAAGGCATGGCACTGTGGCATAAAACCAATACACCTTGCTCGATCACGCCATTGCTGTGCCGCCCGTCTGTCTGCACAAATTCGTTGTTTACTAAATCAGCAAAACGGATGCTTTGTTTACGATACTTATTTTTATAAGCATTTAATAAAATTGTTGAGATTGGATCTGTTGGATCAAACCTACTGTCCATTTCCTTAGAATCTTTTTCATCCATCAAGTTTTCGCGGATCGCTTTTTCCTCTTCTTTAGTACGATGAAATCCATAAACCAACAACAAAACACCTGTTCCGGAACGGTCTGCTACGCGTGTTCTTTTGCCGCGAACAGTTGTAAACTTGTCCGGTAGAGAGTTGCAATGTATAGAAATAAAAAGATTTCCTTTGTTTTCATTGGCAATATCAGATCTTTTTTGCCAATCCACATCTTCTCCATCTGTACGTGTCATTACCACTTTAATATCGTTCATTTCCTGCTGTATCGCTTTTTGTAACTTAAAAGCGATGGCTAACGTTACATCCTTTTCTACCGAAAACGAACCAGAAGCACCAGCGCGGCGGCCACCGTGCCCGGCATCAACCACAATGGTTTTTAATTTAAAACGCTTTTCTGCAACGGTATCTGTCGGCATTGATTTTTTAATGGCAAAAGAAGCAGTGCTGGTAAAAAAGTTAAAAAACGTTAAACAATAAATGAGCCTTTTCAATGTTTTATTTTTCATTAATTTTGAGACCGTACATCACACATATTTGCAAAAATAATATTCAAAATCGATTTTGAGATTCATAAAGTTTCTTTTTCCTGTACTGCTCGTCACAATTTGTTTTTTTTCTGCTTTTTCTCTCTCAATTACGCATTTTGCTAAAAAATATAAATTGGTAATAGCTGATACGATTATCCAATTAGATTCTTCCAAAAAACGGGACCAGATTTTTTTACAGCAAGATACTACACCAAAAAAGGGAAAAAATACTAAAAAAACAGGGGTAAAAAAAGCATCTGCAAAAGGTGCAGGCAAAACGGATACTACTTCGAAGTCCAAAGGTGGTTTAAACAATACTGTAAAATACAATGCAGAAGATTCTATCGTTACAGATCAAGTTAATAATATAGTTTATTTGTATGGTAAAGCTCGTGTTACTTATGAAGACGCTGCCATCGATGCTGATTATATCAGGCTTGATCAAAAAAATCATTCGGTTTATGCGCGCGGAAAAACAAATCCCAAAACAAAACGCTATTCCGGCAAACCTATTCTCAAACAAAAAAATGATAGTCCAGTATCGGCAGATTCTTTGGTGTTTGATTACATAACCAAAAAAGCAAAAATTTACCAGGCGTTTTCAGAGCAGCAGGGAAATTATATATCCGGCGGACAAGCAAAAAAATTAAATGAAGATGAAATTGCTTACCGCAACATCTTATTCAGCACGTGTAATTTGCCTTATCCAGATACACATTTCGGTATTGTAATTACCAAAGGCATTGCCGAAAAAAATCAGATTATATCCGGCCCGGCTTATCTGGAAATTGAAGGCGTACCATTGCCTGTAGGCATTCCTTTTGGATTTTTTCCGAAGCCTGATAAACGCACATCCGGTATTATTTTACCAACATTTGGCGAAGATGCTACGCTTGGGTTTAACCTGCGCAACTTTGGTTATTACATGGGTTTTGGAGATAAGTTTGATTTAACCAATTACGGTTCGATTTACTCTAAAGGATCATTTGAGCTGAGTAGTGATGCACGTTATTTTGACCGGTATAAATACTCTGGCAATTTGGTGCTGAGTTTTGGTTACCATAAATACGGACTGGAAACTGATCCGGCAGCAAAAGATTTTAACATACGTTGGTCGCACACCCAAAACCCAAATGCAAATCCGGGAACAACTTTTAGTGCTTCAGTTAATGCTGGAACTTCAACTTACTACTCAAACAACGCCAGTAACGTTAACTATAATTTAACGGCTTTAACACAAAATACTTTACGTTCCAGTATTGCATATAGTAGAACCTGGGCTGGTACGCCCTTTAACTTTACGGCAAGCGCAAACCATAGTCAGCAGTTATCAACCAAAACCATTACGCTGGATTTCCCGAGTTTTACTTTTAACATGGCCAGCATCAATCCGTTTGATTCTAAAACAAGAGTTGGCGAGCAAAAATGGTATCAGCGCATCAATGTACAATATACTTTAACGGGCGATAACCGGGTAACCGCAATCCCGGAATCGCAGTTTTTAACCAAGCAGGTTTTTAAACGCTTTCAGAATGGTTTCCAGCAAAACATTCCGGTTAGTTTAAGCTTAAATGTGTTAAAATATTTTCAGTTTTCATCCAGCATTAATTATAACGAGGTTGATTATTTGCAAACCATCCGAAAACGATATGCGCGTGGAAACACTACCGGCGTAGATTCTTTGGTTACGGATACGGTTTCGGGTTTTCGCCGCGCCGGTTCTTACAGTGTCAGCACCGGTTTATCTACCAAAGTTTATGGAAATTTAGTGTTCAAAAGAGGCTGGCTGAAGCAGATTCATCATGTGATGACACCTTCGCTAAGCTTTCAGTATCGTCCGGATTATAACAGTAATTCTTATGGTTATTTCAAAAATGTGGTTAGCAATCCGGCTATTCCATATCCATACGCTACAACCCGATACTCTATTTTTGATAATTCGTTGTATCAGGGCCCTTCTGGCGGCAGGTCGGCCGGTTTGGCATTAAGTGTAGATAATACCATTGAAGCCAAAGTGAGGGCAAAAAGCTCTGATACAACCAATACCGACCGTAAAATACCGATTTTGCAGGGACTAACTTTTTCTACCTTTTATAATCTGGTGGCCGATTCTTTAAAACTTTCGCCTATTAGTGTTAGCGGGCGCACGGCTTTGTTCAACCAAAAACTGGGTATAAATTTTAGTGGAATTTTTAATCCTTACACTACCATCGTAAAAGATTCCATCTCCAACGGGCAAATAGTAAAATACGCCAGAACTATTAACCAATACACTTTAGAAGCCGGGAAACTGCCAACGCTAACATCATTTTCCGTTTCTTCCAATTTTAGTTTAAACTCCAATTCAGCCAAAAACCAAAGTCAGCAGCGCAATCAAAATCAAAATAACCTGAATACTTTGCAAGGAATGAACTCGCAACAGGCCAGCCAACTGGCGATGATCAACCGTGATCCCAATGCTTTTGTAGATTTCAATATTCCCTGGAACGTTTCTTTAAATTATAATTTCACCTATTACAATTCCGGCATCGCTACATCCATCAGCAATGCAGTAAATGTAAACGGCGATTTTAATGTAACGCCAAAATGGAAGCTGCAATACACTTCTGGTTATGATTTCAGGCAAAGCAAAGTCAGCACAACTTCGTTATCAATTTATCGAGATTTGCATTGTTGGGATTTGGCTTTTCAATGGATTCCATTTGGCTACTACAAATATTACAGTGTTGATTTGCGGGTAAAAGCCAGTATTTTGCAAACGTTGAAATTGAATAAACGAAAAGATTACTATAACAACAATTAACATGTTAGCAGAAATTATAACGATTGGTGATGAAATCCTGATCGGGCAAATTATCGATAGCAATTCGGCCTGGATGGCGCAGCAACTCAATGCTGCCGGCATTCGCATTAAACAAATTTCTTCTGTTTCTGATGATCGCCACCATATTTTATCTGCCTTAAAAGAAGCATCTAACCGTGCAGATGTGATTTTAATTACCGGTGGATTAGGCCCGACAAAAGATGATATTACCAAAACTACACTGGCCGAATATTTTGGCGTTGGGTTGAAACGCGATCAGGAAACGCTGGATAATGTGATTGATCTTTTTAAAAAATACAACCGGCCAATGCTTGATGTTAATATCAGGCAGGCCGATGTGCCCGAAAATTGCGAAGTTCTACTTAATAAAAACGGTACGGCGCCGGGCATGTGGTTTCAGGCAGATGGAAAAGTTTATGTTTCGATGCCAGGAGTTCCGTTTGAGATGATGTATCTGATGGAAGATCTGGTGATCCCGAAGTTGAAACAAACTTTTAAGCTGCCAAAAATATTCCATCAAACAATATTAACGGCTGGCGAAGGAGAATCTTTTTTGGCCGAACGGATTGCTGATATCGAAGATCAGCTGCCACCGGAAATCAAGCTGGCTTATTTGCCAAAACTTGGTGTGGTGCGCTTGCGTTTAAGTGCTTATGGTGATGACGAAATCAAACTGAAACAAGCACTCGATATCCAAACGCAAAAAATTATGGAGCGGCTTGGCGATACGGTTGTGGCAACAGAAGATATTCCGCTGGAAAAAGCGATACTTCTTTTAATGGCAAAAAATAAGCAAACCTTGTCGCTGGCCGAAAGCTGCACTGGCGGTTATCTGGCGCATTTGTTTACCAGTTTGCCTGGTGCTTCGAGCGTTTTTTTGGGCGGCGCGGTTTCTTATTCGTACGAAATGAAAGAGCGGCTGCTTGGCGTAAACACGGATACACTTTGGGAAACCGGAGCTGTAAGTGAAGAAACTGTGCGTGAAATGGTGGAAGGTGCATTGCGAAATTTTTCTTCGGATTATGCCGTGGCCGTTACCGGAATTGCCGGTCCGGATGGCGGCACGCCAGACAAACCAGTTGGTACCGTTTGGATTGCGGTTGCTAATCAGGAAAAAACCATCGCCAAAAAATATGTTTTTGGCAACAAACGCATCCAGAATATAGAACGAACGGCTACCAACGCGCTGATCGATTTGCTAAGGTTGCTGCGTGAATCAAAATAAAACGTAATTTTATCCGACCAAAATATAAGAATGGCTTTATACGAATTACTGCTGCCGAAAATGGGCGAAAGCGTTGCCGAAGCAACCATCATCAAATGGCTGAAAAAACCAGGTGACACGATTGAACCCGATGATGCTGTAGTAGAAATTGCAACAGATAAAGTGGATTCTGAAGTGCCATCGCCGGTAAAAGGCAAATTCAGTAAAGTTTTATTTTCAGAAGATCAAGTGGTTCAGGTTGGTGATGTGATTGCGCTGATTGAAATGGAAGTTGAAGAAACGGAAATTGTACCGCAACCAGCAACGCCGCCAGTTACAGTTCTGCCTGAAAAAACATCGGTAAAAGAAGTATTGCCAGAAAAAGAACCGGTAAAAAAAGCACCGGCACAAATTCCAGGACTGGAATTTTTACAGCCCAAAAATTCTTCGGTCTCTGCATCAAACAGCATCCGTTTTTATTCTCCTTTAGTACGAAGTATTGCCGCGCAGGAAAATATTGTGCCGGAAGAACTGGACCAGATTTCAGGTTCAGGTTCTGAGGGAAGACTGACGAAAGATGATTTACTGAATTACTTGCAACAAAAATCCGTTCCAAAAAATGATCCTCAACAGGTATCAACAGAAACTGAAAAAGAGCCGGAGCCGCAAATCAATCAACCTAAACCGGAGCCACAAAAAAAGACTGCTGAATTAACTGTTTCCGGCGGAGACGAAATTATAGAAATGGACCGGATGCGGAAAATGATTGCCGATCACATGGTGATCAGCAAACAAACGTCGCCGCATGTTACTTCTTTCATCGAAACCGATGTAACCGATTTGGTGCACTGGCGCGAAAAACATAAAACTGCTTTTGAAAAACGCGAAGGCGAAAAAATTACATTCACCCCAATTTTTGTGGAAGCCGTTGCCAAAGCGTTGAAAGATATGCCAATGGTAAATGTTTCGCTAAATGGGACGCAGATTATCCGCAAAAAAAATATCAACATTGGCATGGCT
>JBPBQN010000049.1:0-6046 GCA_050954865.1 Janthinobacterium lividum
ATGATTTGCTTTGTGGTTGTCGCTTTTTTCGGCTGGAGCGGTCATCGCATCCAACTAAAACCGATTAATACTGTTGCTCCAATTTTATAAAGATGCAAAAACATTGTTTCACGCTTGATTTGGTTGATGATCCGCAGCTGATCAAAGAATATAAAGCTTACCATCAAAACGTGTGGCCGGAAATCAAAAAAAGTATTACCGATGCCGGCATTACTAACATGGAAATTTATTTGCTGGGCAACCGTTTGTTTATGCTGATGGAAACTGATGCTTCTTTTAGCTTTGAAAAAAAGGCTGAAATGGATGCCATCAACCCGAAAGTACAGGAATGGGAAAACCTGATGTGGAAATATCAGCAGGCTTTACCGCAAGCAAAAACCGGCGAAAAGTGGTTATTGATGAATCTAATTTTTCACCTATAAAAACAGCATCATGTTTGATCTGACAGGAAAAAATACCGTGATCACCGGCGGCGGCAGCGGTATCGGCAAAGCTATTTCCATGCTTTTTGCCAAACAGGGCGCCATTGTTCACATCATCGAACTGAATGCCGAAGCCGGCGAACAAACGGCCAGTGAAATTGAAACTGAAGGCGGCAAAGCGTTGGTTTACAGTGCTGATGTAAGCAATCAGCAGCAGATTCTGGAAACGTTTATGAAAATTGATAAGATCGATATCCTCATTAATAACGCTGGAATTGCACATGTTGGCCGCGCCGATAATACAGAAGAAGCTGATTTTGAACGCGTTTTCAACATCAACGTAAAAGGTGCCTACAACTGTTTGTATGCGGCCATCCCGAACATGAAGGCAAACGGCGGCGGCGTAATTTTGAATCTGGCTTCGATTGCGGCCTGGGTTGGTTTGGCGGATCGTTTTGCGTATTCGATGAGCAAAGGTGCCATTTTTGCCATGACTTTATCCGTGGCACGCGATTATCTGGAAGATCAGATTCGTTGCAACAGTATTTCTCCGGCGCGCATTCATACGCCTTTTGTAGATGGTTTTATTGCGAAAAATTATGCTGGAAAAGAAGCAGAAATGTTTGCAAAACTATCAGATAGTCAGCCAATTGGCCGCATGGGCGAACCGGAAGAAGTTGCCGCGCTGGCTTTGTATTTATGCTCTGACGAAGCTGGTTTTGTAACTGGCTGCGATTATCCGCTGGATGGTGGTTTCATCAAATTAAACAACTAAAATATACCGGTAAAAACAGTATGCTGTTTTTATCAACCTAAAATTATAACCCATGAAATTAATACGATATGGCGATGCCGAAAAAGAAAAAATTGGCGTAATTATTAACGATATCCGTTATGATGTTTCTGCTTACGGCGGCGATTATAACGAGCGTTTTTTTGAAGATAACGGCCTGAAACGTTTGGAGGAATTTGTAAAAGCCAATCAGGGCCGATTAATTGAAGTTTCGGATTCGGAGCGTTTGGGTTCGCCGGTGGCACGACCATCTAAAATCGTTTGCATCGGGTTAAATTATGCTACACATGCCCACGAAACCGGCGCTAAAATTCCGGAAGAACCGATTTTGTTCTTCAAATCTACTACGGCTTTGATTGGTCCGAATGACGATATCATCATCCCGAAAAACTCAATAAAAACGGATTGGGAAGTAGAACTGGCTGTGGTGATCGGCAAAAAAGCGAGTTACGTAGAGGAAGCCGACGCGATGGATTACGTGGCCGGATATTGCCTGCACAACGATGTTTCTGAACGCGAATTTCAGCTGGAACGCGGCGGCACCTGGGACAAAGGCAAAGGCTGCGATACGTTTGCGCCCGTTGGTCCGTTTCTGGCTACAAAAGATGAGATTCAAAATCCGCACAAGCTGCGTTTGTGGTTAAGTTTAAACGGAAAAATTTTGCAGGACGGCAACACAGATGACCTGATTTTCGGTTTGCCAAAACTGGTTTCGTACATCAGTCAATTTATGACGCTGCTGCCCGGCGATATTATTTCTACCGGAACACCAAGCGGCGTTGGTTTGGGCTTCAATCCGCCAATGTATTTAAAACCCGGAGACGTGGTAGAACTTGGAATTGATGGCTTGGGAACTTCACGCCAGGTGGTTAAAGCGTATGCACAAAATTGATGCTTCTTTTACCGGCCTAAATTTGTCAACCTAACAATACTGGTTTTATCGATACAAATCATCCTTTTGTCGATATAAACGCTGTTTCGTTTTTAAAACTCACTATTATTAACAAGTTTTTTAAGAGAATGAAGCATCTGTCTCAAATTTAAATAAAACCAAAAGCATCAAAAAGTATTTTAAATTAATCACTCCCAATTAGTTAAAGATGAACAATAAATACCATTTTAAAACTTTATTCCTCGTTTCCGGAGCCTGTTTAATTTTGGCACTAACTGCTTCCTGCAAAAAAGAAAAAACGACGACCCCAACAGTTGCCTCGCCGGCCAAATTAGGTTTGTACGAATTTGGCAGTGATGCCACGCTAAATTACAGGCAAATCCAGATCAATATATCTAAAGTGGGCACGCAAACGGTATCTTATGGGATGGTTTTTGATACCGGTTCGGGCGGCATGGTGCTGGATGCGCAAGGTATTTTGCCGGCATCAATGATTACCACTTCCGGCTTTGTTTTTACAGGAGATTCTACGGTTGTAAATGGCATTACCATTACCAGCCAGACATCATCAGTTACTTACGGCAGCAACACCGATGGCGCAACGGTTTACGGAAATTTGGCTTATGCACCAGTAACGATTGGCGATGTAAACGGAAATATTGTGGTAAAACGTTTGCCATTTTTCCTGTATTATAAAGCCGTAAATGTTGGCGGCACAACAGCTGGAACAACGGCCGTTGCACATGATTTTGACGTGATGGGTGTTGCACCGATTTACGATATTACGTTTAATAACGGCGTTTTCATCACCAGTCCGTTTACTTATTTTGATCCCGGAACCGGTTTAACCAGAGGTTTTAAAATGGCAGCTTTGGGCACTTCCAACTTTTCGAGTAACGGCTACTCCACATTTGTGCCCGGCGTAATTACATTGGGTTTAACGGATGCCGATTTATCGTCTTCATCTGGTTTTGTGCAGAACCAGTTGGTTAATTATCCGGGATCTGGATATTATCCAATTATCTCATCAACAGTTACTTACAACAGTAAAACGCTTACAACTTATGCCTTGTTTGATTCTGGCACGGCACCTTACAGTTATATTGAAGATAGTACCGCGCCTGCAACGGCTGCATTATTGGCCGCAAATAGTACGGTACAAGCAGCAACTACTTCCGGTTTCAGCTACTCTTACACCACAACCAGCACGGATTATTTAACTTATTTGGAGAACCCAAAAACTTCCGGAAATGGCTTTTGCATTTTCGGTTTGAACTATTTTTTGAATAACGAATACATGCTCGATTTAAAAAACTATAAGCTGGGTTTAAAAAATAATTAAGTTTTATGTTGAAATAATTTCACCCAAAACCAAAAGAAGCTACCTCAAATTTAGGCAGCTTCTTTTGGTTGATGCTGTTTTTATCGACTAAAAAATGAATTTCGTACTTAAAAAGTTCGATTCGTTATCGTTCACAATTTCATTAAGCAACCTTTTATTATCGTCATTTAATTTGGTGGCAACTAAAGAACGGATGGAAAAAGCCCGCAAGGCGTCTACCACAGAAAGTGTTCCTTCAGCGCTGTCTTTACGACCCGTAAATGGAAACATATCCGGACCGCGCTGGCATTGGCAATTGATGTTTACTCTGCTCACCAGATTTACAAACGGATCAATTAGCGAGGCAATTTCTTCCGCATCTTCACTAAAAATACTTACCTGCTGGCCGTGCGGCGAGTTGATCTGGTAATCAATTGCTTCCTCAATTTCCTGAAAAGGAATCACCGGAATTACCGGCCCAAACTGCTCTTCGCGGTACAACTTCATTTTATCATTCACCGGAAAAACAACCGCCGGAAAAACAAAGGAAGCCACGTTTTCGCCACCGTTTTCATTGATCACTTTTGCGCCGTTTGCTATCGCATCATCAATGCATTCTTTCAAATACGCGGGTTTGCCAGGTTCTGCAAGTGGCGTTAAATTTACGCTTTGCTCCCAGGGCATTCCGAATTTTAACTTGCTGATCGCTTCAGAAAATGCTGCCAAAAATCCATCTGCTACATCTTTGTGTACCAAAATGATTTTCAAAGCAGTACAACGTTGTCCGTTAAACGAGAGTGAACCAGTAACACATTCACTCACAGCCAGTTTTAAGTCGGCATTTTTGGTGATGATGGCTGCATTTTTCGCATCCAAACCTAAAATGGCGCGCAAACGGTTTACTTTTGGATGTTCTTTTTTAAGCTGATTAGCCACTTTGCTGGAACCGATCAGCGTTAAAACATTGATTTTGCCGGATTGCATCAGCGGCGGAACGATATCCGCACCACGACCATAAATGGTATTTACCACGCCTTTCGGGAAGCATTCCTGATAAGCTTTCAGCAGTGGATAATGCAGCAAACTACCATGTTTTGGCGTTTTAAAAAGCAGCGTATTGCCCATAATTAAAGCCGGAATCAATGTAGTAAAAGTTTCATTCAGCGGATAATTAAACGGACCCATGCACAAAACCACGCCCAGCGACGAGCGGCGAACCTGCGCCACAATGCCCTGCTCAATTTCAAAACGGGAAGATTGCCGGTCGATATCTTTTAAAGCATCAATTGTAGCGTGGATATATTCTACCGTCCGGTCAAATTCTTTTACAGATTCTGCGTACGGTTTGCCAATTTCCCACATAATCAACTTCACCACCAAATCCTTTTGCTGCACCATTTTATAGGTAAACTGCTCCACACGCCGGATGCGATCAGCCACACTCATAGTTGGCCATTCGCCGCGGCCATTATCGTAAGCGGCTGTGGCTGCATCCAAAGCTTCCATTGCTTCTTTGGTGCCGCAAACCGGGAACGCGCCAATCACTTTTCGCTTTAAACCTTCTGGTGTGCGGATGCAAATGGGCGAAGAAACTTCGCTCAGTTCGCCTTCCCAGGTTTTCATTTCTCCGTTGCAGAGGTATTCCCGCTGGATAATTTGTTCAGGTAAATTATATTCTGCCGGAATTTGGTTTTCTTCGACAAAAATCTGGTTCAATTGATCTTTAAAATCCATTTTGATAATCGTGTTTAAGTTGAGTGATGCTTCTTTTATCAACTTAAAATTAAGCCGGTAAAAGAAGTATTTTATATTATTGATTTAAACCTGAATTATATGGCTTTGTTTCTGGAAAGACAATGGATAGCCGTTCTATAAATATGGAGTTGAAGAAGTAATTAAAGGAGTTTTACCAAGGCAACAACCAAACCGGTAATGCCGATACCGGTAGCAACCAGCCATTTGATGATATCAACCTTGGCTTCAGCAATTTCTTTTCTTATAAACACACCATCATTTTGAAAGATAGCAATATCACTTTTTGCGGCCAAAATTTTTTCTTTTTCGATAGATTTTTGATCAACAATTTCTTCAATTTTTGATACATACGTTTTCGCTTTATCCTTGTCCGGAATAAATTTTAAAGTAAGTTCCTATAAACGAAGAGATTGTGAAGCCGTCATTATTCTAAAAGACCATCTTATATAAACTTAACAAAATTCAGTTTATCTTTCGGTTTAAATGACGATCACTAAATACACGCCAGCAAATTTTAATTTTTTAAGCAGATGGATTACCAGTTCAGGTTTGCTTTTTCAATTTGCCGGCACTACGTTTTCTTATCCGATTACCGAAAATCAGCTTGCAAAATATCAATTCGAAAATCCAGACCGCAGCTTTTACATCGGCTTAAATTCTAAAAATCAGGAAGTTGCATTTGGTGAAATCATTCCGCAGGAAACACACATTCCGCGAATCGGCAGGTTGTTGATCGGTAATCCGGCAGATCGCGGAAAAGGCTACGGTACTTCTTTTATCCACCTTTTGTTGGCGAAGTGCCAGCTGCAATTTCAAACCAAAACCGTTGAATTATTTGTGCTGGAAGACAATTTACCGGCCAT
>JBPBQN010000050.1:0-5940 GCA_050954865.1 Janthinobacterium lividum
GTGATGATCGCCGTCAACCTCAATATGGCGTTCCAGATAATATTTAATTTGCGAAATACTGTCCGGAAAACGCTTGTTCAAATCGTTCACCATCGATAAAAACATGCCCGGAATCAAATCTTCCCGACCAAAAGTAAAAATAGCGGCTTGCAAATACGCTTTGTTGCTGCGAATGATCTCGAACGTAAAATCCACAAATTTTTGTGCGCTAAAAGAAGTCTTTCCGGCAGCAAAAGCTTGCTGAAAATTACCGGTTTTTTGCAACGTTTCCACAAAACGGTTTATCGATTCGATATCGCAGCCAATTTGTTCCATCGCTTTCAAATACAGTTCAAAATGGCTGGTTCGCTGGCCTTCACTGTCCACATCGCTCTCCTCGCCCACCACAATTTCGTTGATCAGATAGCGCGTATCCGCATCGCCTTTTGGGAACCACGGAACAGACGTGCAGGTAAGCTGATTTTGCAACGATTTCAACAACGACATAAAATCCCAAACAGCATAAACGTGCGATTGCATAAAAATTTTCAAATCTTCTGGCGTATGGATTACGCCATAAACCGCATGGTTTACAATCTGCTGGCGCAGCGGCTCAATGCTATTCTGGATTTTGCTGATATAAGTTTGCATACTGTTTTTATAAGGTAAAATTTGAAATTACGAAGGTACAACGCCATCAGTTTTAGCGTTTCTGCGGATTGTCAAATTAGCAAAGCCGGTTTCATTTTTCGATTTTTGCAGCCGTTATGACGAACCAAATTCAAACCGAAGATACCATTGTTGCCTTATCAACCGCCAACGGACTGGGCGCAATTGCCGTTGTCCGGCTTTCCGGTCCGCAGGCTTTGCAAATTGTACAAACTGTTTTTAGGGGGAAAAACTTGCTGAAACAGGCATCGCACACGCTTCATTTTGGGTCGATTGTAGATGGCGACGTGGTTTTGGATGAAGTGGTTGTGGCGCTGTTTATCGCCCCAAAATCTTACACCAAAGAGGATGTGGTAGAAATCAGCTGTCATGGCTCGCCATATATTGTGCAATCCATCATCAAATTATTGCTGGTAAAAGGAGCACGCGCCGCCAAACCCGGCGAATTTACATTACGTGCTTTTTTAAACGGACAATTGGATTTATCTCAGGCTGAGGCAGTTGCAGATTTGATTGCTTCCGATTCTAAAGCTTCACACCAAATTGCGATGCAACAACTGCGCGGCGGTTTTAGCAACCAATTGCAGGTTTTGCGGGAGAAGCTGGTCAATTTTGCCTCACTAATTGAGCTGGAACTGGATTTTGGCGAAGAAGATGTAGAATTTGCCAACCGCGATCAGTTGAAAACCTTAATCCTGGAAATCAACAAAGTTATTTTTGAGCTGATCCGTTCTTTTGAACTGGGAAACGTGATCAAACAAGGCGTAAACACGGTAATTGCCGGAAGGCCAAACGCCGGAAAATCAACTTTATTAAATGCGTTGCTGAATGAAGAGCGCGCGATTATCAGTCCGATTCCCGGAACCACACGCGATACAATTGAAGAAATTTTAAACATTGGTGGCGTTAATTTCAGGCTGATTGACACGGCCGGCATCCGCGAAGCAACCGATGCAATTGAAGCTATTGGCGTGCAAAAAACGATGGATAAAATCAGCACTTCGGCTTTGCTGGTGTATGTTTTTGATGTGAACGAATTATCGGAAACCGAACTAAAAAATGATTTGCAAAACCTGCAACGCGAAGGAATGCCAATCCTCGCTGTGGCTAATAAAATAGATTTAGCCGATAAAAACAGCATTGCTTTTTCACTTCCTGAAAACGTTAAATACTTGGCAATTTCTGCCCAGCAAAAACAGCATATTGAGGAACTGAAAACGCTGATTTACGATACCGCCATACAAGGCCGTTTAACCGGTGAAGAAACGGTAATTACCAATATCCGCCATCTGGAAGCTTTAAAACGCACTAACGATGCACTGGAACACGTGCTTTACGGCATGGAAAATCCGGTAACTTCTGATTTTTTGGCGATGGATATTAAACAGGCTTTGTATTATCTGGGCGAAATTACAGGTGCCGTTACTACGGATGATTTGCTGGAGAATATTTTTAGTAAGTTTTGTATCGGAAAGTGAAGTTTGATAAATAACAACAATTAAATCGTTCTAAATATTAAAAAAGCCTCTTAAACAATAGTTAAGAGGCTTTTTTAGTTTCTAATATTTTTATCTGAATTTGTATTTTTTGTTTCTTTTTGTACCTTTAATCATTCCTTGTACCTCGAGGTACAAAAAAGTATAGTTTTTTAAGTTGATTTTTGGAGATTGGAGAGATGATGAAACATACAGAAACACATAGAAACAAGTAGAAACATGAGTTCCACTATTCGGATCATAAGAATTTGTGTGGAGTGCCAAACGGAATTTACTGCTAAAACAACACTTACACGGTTTTGCAGCAAAAGCTGTAACGGTAAGAATCACAAAAGAAGAATTCGGAATTTAAAAATCGAGGTCAGCAATAAGGAGACTATAGCTAAATCAACTTCGTTACAAGATATTAATCAAAAAGACTATCTAAATATTAATGAATCCTGCTTGTTAATTGGCATTAGTAGGACAACGTTATGGCGATTAATTAAAAGCCAAAATCTAAAAGCGCATAAGGTTGGCAATCGGATAATTATTAAACGTATGGAATTGGAGCAAATACTGAAACCAATATGAATGAAAATAGAAGTGTTAAACTAAGGGAAAAGAAACTTAAAGATGGAAGGATAAGCCTTTACCTTGATATGTATCCACCTGTTTATATTGCTGAAACCGGTAAAGAAACCAGACGGGAATTTTTGAAAATTTATCTCTATAAAAAACCAAAAACTAGCACAGAAAAAGAGATAAACCGGGTTTCCAGAATCAAAGCTGAAAGTATCCGTTCAGAAAGGCAACTGATGTATCTTAATCAGAGCTTTGATCTATCCGGCAGGCATACAGGTAAAATGGACTTTTTAGCTTATTTTGAAGCAAAAGCCAAAAAACGTAATCAGTCAAAAGGTAATTATGATAACTGGTTTGGTACTTTGAAGTATTTAAAGGCTTACACAAAGGGTAATTGCAGATTTAGTGATGTTACTGAAAAATTTTGTGAGGGTTTTAAGGAATATTTAACAACAACCGTTTCATTTAAATCAGATGGCAGTAAGCTGGCAAAGAATTCACAATATGGCTACTTTAATAAGTTTCGTGCGGCTGTAAAGGAAGCATTTGAAGAAAAGCTATTTGTAAGTAACCCAATGCTAAGGGTTAAAGCTATTTCACAAGTGGAAACGCAACGTGAATATTTGACATTTGATGAGTTGAAGATGCTTTATGATAAGGAATGCCAGTTCCCGCTTTTAAAAAAAGCTTCGATTTTTTCTGCTTTAACTGGTTTACGCTGGTCAGATGTTATTAAGCTTACCTGGAAGGAAGTTCAGCACTCTACAGAAAATGGTTATTTCATTCGCTTCACTCAGCAAAAAACAAAAACTGTTGAAACACTTCCAATACCAGATAAAGCTTTTGAACAACTCGGAGCACGAGGGCTGGCTGAAGAAAAAATATTCAAAGGGTTAAAGTATTCATCTTATAATAATGAAAAACTTTCAGAATGGGTACTGAGTGCTGGCATTACCAAACATATTACCTTCCATTGCTTTAGGCACACTTACGCTACCCTGCTTTTAACGTTTGGAATTGAGATTTATACAGTATCAAAAATGCTTGGACATGGCTATGTAAAGACTACTGAAATTTACGCAAAAATTGAGAACAAGAAAAAAATTGAAGCTGCAAATGCGATAAAACTTTAAACAATGAATTTACTTAAAAAGAACCCTGTAAGAATTGAGGATTGGGAGATGAATGTGTGGTTATACATGGTCTTAGAGTACATTGGTATTTATGATGACACAGACTTTGTGAATCGCTTAAGATACTTGAACGTAGGTGCAAGTCTGTTTAAGAAAAACGGCTATTCTTATCATGAATACTTAGAATTTCATCGATCTAAAGCACGCTTTATTTCTTTGACGCTAAAGTTTATATGTTTTGTATTTTTTGCATATGGTGTAATGATTTTTTTAGCGGGAGGATCAATATTTGTTCTTCTGATATCATCTCTCCGAGCTTTTTGTTTATGCCGTATGCTTGTTAATTCAAAAAGGCGTAGTAATATAATAAACCTTGATAAAACGCTATTAACACCTACCGGTATTCAAAACCTACACAAGATTGTTGAAGTTTCATTATGTGATGAATCGAGAATTACAAAGCTTGCGAAGAAATTCTTTTGGAATGAAGGAGAAGAATTGGAGCCAGATACTTTTCAAAGTGTACCAGTACCACCAATTCTTGATTTGCCTTTTAACGAGCAGATAGATAACGCACCTGCTGCATCTTTTCATAATAAATTATTAGAGATAACTTTCAAGAACGAAGAAGGAGAAGAATTGGAGCCAGATACTTCTCAAATTGTACAAACTCTACCAATTCCTGATTCTCCTTTTAGCGAGCAGAGAGATAACTCGCCTGCTGTATCCTTTCATGATAAATTATTGAAAATAGCTTCCCAAAAAAACAAGTTTAATAATATGCCTATGAAGGAAGTCATTAATTTTTTTAGCATCATGTGTTGCAAAGCTTGTGAAGGTGAAGTACCTCAAATGAGTGAGGACGATTATATCTGGTTTTTAGATACAGCATTTTTAGGAGGAGACAATTCAACCAAAATAAGTGTCAGCGGTAGAAATAATAGAGCTATGTATGATGTTTTTCATGAATTCTATAATTACTCCTATGACAAAGGTTTTACTAAAAAACGTAATAACAGAGAAAAATACATCAGGTTGCTAGTTGACCATTTTGTTGATTTCGATTTAAAAACGGTGAATGATAATTTCAGAACATCCATCAACAACTACGGACAAAAAATAAAAGATAAGTACAAAGATGCCTTACAATTAATACAATTATAACATATAACAAAGATCAATTGATTAACAGGTTAACATTGTGGCGTATTAAAAAACACCTGCACATGGAAAATCCTTTTCAAGAACTACAGCGGCAGCTCAATTATATTGAAACACTTATTTTAGAGTTGAAATCCTCCAATTCTATTAATGCTGTTAAACCCGACGATGAACTACTAACGATAGACCAGGCTTCGGATTTACTTAATCTAGCAAAGCCAACTATCTATTCGCTTAGTGCTTCTTCAAAAATTCCTGTTATTAAAAAAGGTAAACGCTTGTATTTTTCCCGGAAGGAGTTATTGGACTGGTTAAAGTCCGGAAGACGAAAAACTATCGATGAAATAGAGAATGAAGCTGCCGATTACATTATAAGTAATAAGTATACAGCAAAAAGAACATAAAAAAAGCGGGATCATCGCCATGATTCCGCTTCAAATGATTTTGTTCAGAAATCTCTCCTAAACGCATATAACAGCGCTAAGGTAGAGTATTTCTGAACGAATTACAATTTAATAATTTAATTCATGGATACAAAAACTACTGAGCGTGCGCCAGCTCCCTCAAGATTGGCCCTTATTGAACAATTTTTTAAAGACCGCTTTGATTTACGGTATAACCTGATTAAAAACGAGCCAGAAATGAAGAAACTTTCTGATGGAAATTGGGAAGCAATTAATGAAAACACTTTGTATAGAATGCTGCATCATCACAGGACTAAAGCTACTATACAAGATATTCAAATCCTTTTAGGTTCAGATTTCGTGAAGCAGTATAATCCAATAGCCGCTTATTTTAATCGGGTTCAACCTTTATGGAACGAAGAACAAGATGGAGATTCTGTTAATTACCTTGCTGGTTTTTTAAATATAAAAGACCCTGAACGCTTCAAAACCAACTTTAAAAAATGGCTAGTCAGGTGTGTTGTTTGTGCATTA
>JBPBQN010000051.1:0-5791 GCA_050954865.1 Janthinobacterium lividum
CGGAAAACAATTTATAGAATTGGCCGCAAAAGTTTTTCAAACTCAACCCAAGTTTAGCACCATAAACAAATTCATGCTTCGTTTAGCAGGTATTTTTGATGGTTTGACTCGCGGAATGGTAGAAATGTTTTACCAGTATGATCACGATTATGTGTTTGATTCGAGCAAATTTGAACAATTTTTTGGGGTGAAGCCAACTTCGTATGAAACCGGAATCCAGGAACTAAAAGATACTTTGTTTAAGGCATAAAATTCAGCCTGAACAACAACGCAAATAACTTCTTTTGCTTCAGCATGATTCTGGCAAACAGGATTTAGCTAAATTCGCAGCTTAATTCTGATTAAAATGATCCTCAAAAAAGATAAAAAATATATCCCGCAAAATTTTGTGATTACGTGGGAAAACCTGGAACCGATTTTTACCGAACTGCAAAGCCGCGCCCTAAATTCTGTTGCGGATTTAGAGCAATGGCTGCGCGACCGAAGCGAACTGGAAGCGGCGCTGGAAGAGGATTTTGCCTGGCGATATATCAAAATGACTTGCGATACAACGAATCCTGATCTGCTGGAAAAATTTCAATATTTTGCTACAGAAATTGATCCAAAAACGGCTCCCCTAAACAACGAACTGAACCAGAAACTGATGGACAGTCCGTTTACCAGCCAGCTGAACGAGGAAAAATATTTCATTTTGCTGCGCGGAATTAAAAAATCTTTGGAACTTTTCCGCGAAGAAAACATTCCGCTGCAAACCGAACTGCAGGTGGAAGCGCAAAAATATCAGTCTATAACCGGCGCGATGTCGGTTTTTATTAATGACAAAGAATATACGTTAGAGCAGGCTGCCGTATTTTTAAAAGGCATCGACCGCGAGAAACGCCAGCAGGTTTGGGAGAAAATTACCTTCCGACGTTTGCAGGATAAAGATCAGCTGAATACTCTTTTTAACCACCTAAAAACAGTACGCCATCAAGTTGCCTTAAATGCCGGTTTTGAAAACTTCCGCGATTACATGTTCCAGGCTTTGGGCCGGTTTGATTATACGCCGCACGATTGCTACAAATTTCATGCAGCGATTGAAAGCGAAATCGTACCAATTTTAAAAGAACAAGCTGAAAAACGCAAATCTGCTTTAGGCTTGGAAACTTTAAAACCCTGGGATACCGAAGTTGATATTTCTGGCAAACCGGCTTTAAAACCTTTTGAAAACGGACAACAATTAATTGGGAAATCCATCCATTGCTTCAATAATATTAGTCCGGATTTAGGCGATAAACTCAACACGATGCGTGAATACGGATTGTTTGATGTAGAAAGCCGCAAAGGCAAAGCGCCAGGCGGTTACAATTATCCGCTGGCCGAAACGGGTGCTCCTTTTATCTTCATGAATTCGGCCGGAACTTTTCGTGATTTAACCACAATGGTGCATGAAGGCGGACACGCAATTCATACATTTTTAACGGCTGATTTGGAACTGAATGATTTTAAACATTGCCCAAGCGAAGTTGCAGAATTGGCTTCTATGTCGATGGAATTATTGTCGATGGATCATTGGGACGTTTATTTTGATAACGAAGAAGATTTAAAACGCGCCAAACGCGATCAGCTTTTTGATGTGCTGAAAACGCTTCCGTGGGTTGCTGTGGTTGATCAGTTTCAGCACTGGATTTATACCAATCCGGATCATAAAACAGAACAAAGAACCGAAGCCTGGATCCAGATTTTCGAGCGTTTTGGAGCCAACTTTGTTGATTGGAGCGAACATCGCGAAGCCGAAGAAAACCTGTGGCAAAAACAGCTGCACATTTTTGAGGTTCCTTTTTATTACATCGAATACGGCATGGCACAATTGGGTGCAATTGCCGTTTGGAAAAACTACAAAGAAAATCCGGAAAAAGGTTTACAGCAATATCTGGATGCTTTGAAACTTGGTTACACCAAATCCATTACCGAAATTTACGAAACTGCCGGAATCAGGTTTGATTTCAGCGCCGAATATGTAAAAGAACTGGCTGCCTTTGTTCGCGCAGAAATGGAAAAAATATAGGTCACCAATTTTTACCCGGTAAAAACAGTATTGCCTGCTTTGCGTTGATGCTGTTTTTACCGGGTATTTTTTACTATGAGGACAAGCCGTTCTTTCACAAACATTCATGACTACTTATACAGCACTCATTATCCTCAGCGGACTGGTTATTTTTTCATACCTGTTTGATCTCATTTCCAAAAAAACACGCATTCCGGCCGTACTTTTATTGCTTGCTTTAGGCATCGGTTTGCATTTTCTGGTGAGTTATATCGGCTTCAAAACGTTCAATTTCCTCACTATTTTGCCGGCTTTAGGCACAATCGGTTTGATTTTAATTGTGCTGGAAGGCGCGCTGGAACTCAAATACGATAAAGAAAAAAACAAGCTCATTCTACGTTCTTTTTTATCGGCTTTAACCATTTTGGTGGGCACAAGCGTGGTTTTGGCCCTAATTTTACAGCATCTTACCGACAATACTTTTTCGGCCTGTTTTCTCAACGCCATTCCGTTTAGCATTGTTAGTTCTGCCATCGCCATTCCGTCGGCCGGCGCAATGGAAGATCACAAAAAAGAATATGTAATTTACGAAGCTTCTTTTTCTGATATTCTGGGCATTGTGCTGTTCAATTTCGTGCTGAATAACCCGAACATCAAAGTTGGTTCGTTTGTAAATCTGGGTGTAGAAACTTTATCAATACTGCTTTTATCGGTTGTTTCTTGTCTTTTTATGCTGTATTTGCTGAGTCGTTTACAGCATCATGTTAAGTTTTTCCTTATCATTTCTATCCTGATTCTGGTTTATGCTTTCGGCGAGCAGTTCCATTTATCAGCCTTAATTTTGGTGCTTGCTTTTGGTTTATTTCTAAACAATGCCAATCAAATTAAGCTTAAATGGTTTAAAAAATATTTTTTGTATCCGAAATTAGGCCGGGATTTGCGCCAGCTTTTTCAATTATCGGCAGAAAGCGCGTTCATTATTCGTACTTTTTTCTTTGTGATTTTTGGTTTCACGATGAATTTACACGAACTGGAAAATTTGCAGGTTGCAGAATACGGAGTTGCCATTTTGGTAGCCATTTACCTGATTCGTTTTTTTAGTTTGAAATATGTGGGCAAAACAGAACTGCTGCCCGAAATTTTTATTTCGCCGCGCGGACTGATTACTATTTTGTTGTATTATAATTTGCCGGATAATTTAAAATTGAAAGGAATTGAAACGGGATTGCTATTTTTGATCATTCTTGGAACAAGCATAATTATGAGTTTAGGTTTGTTGTTTTCAGGGAGAAAAAATACAACGCCAATCATCGCTTAAATTTCTATTTTTAAGCATATACTTTTTATAACTAAAAAAATGTTATTAGCCGAATCTGATTCAATCCAAAACCAAAATGGTAATCTAGTTTTTACCGGAACGGATACCGAAATTTCCATCTTTTTCAGTTATTTGAAAGCCGGGCGCAACCTGGAAGATTTTTTGGAAGATTATCCCAAAGTAAAATTAAACCAGGTAAACGAAGTATTGGAAATTGCAGAAGATCAGCTAAAATCCGCTTTTATCAGCTGAAGTTTTATTTAGATTTAAGATTCCGCGATTCCATTTTTTAGTCTGTAAAAGCGGTTGTTGATCAACCCAACTCAGCCAAAAAACAGTTATCAACACACCAAGCGCAGAACCGGCCGTTACATCCTGCAAAAAATGTTCGCTTAAATACATGCGCGAATAAGCAATTAAAACGGCAACAATTAACCAAAAACTGCCCCACGATTTATTTTTGGCCACATAAGTAAAAACAACCGCCGCCGTAAACGCCGAAACTGAATGGCCAGACGGAAAGCTGTTGACATCCAGCATCACTACTCCTTTAATCAGGTAAATATCGTGCAGTTTTTTGCTGAAAAACAAGTGCGGCCGTGGTGCTTTTACTAAATGTTTAATGGTTTGAGAAATGATAAACGTGAGCAAATAACTGCTCAACAGTAAAAACCCAGTTCTAAAATTGATTAAAAAAGTAATCAAAACGATAACGATACAGCCCACTCCTGCGCCCAAAACGGTGAGTTTTGCAAAAAAAACATCGGTAAAAACAGCATGCCGGTGATTGATGGCAAAATAAATTTCTTCCTTGCTGAAAACGAGCATCAGCACCATACAAATCAGCAGCAAAGCAAAGTATGGGTGCAATAATTTACTGATTTTCTTACACGTGGTTTTCAATTCTGCTTTCATCTGTTCATTTTTCAAATCCGCAGAAAATATTCTGGTTATTTTTGATAAGTTTGGTCAATTCCACGCACAATAATACAGTAAATGAACAAAAGTATATTCCGAAAAAAATCCATTTCCAAACTTCTGGAAGATCTGGCTGCTGGTCACGGCGATGGCGAAAATCATGGTAGTTTAAACAAAGTTCTGAAAACCAAAGATTTAACCTTTATGGGAATTGCGGCCGTTATTGGTGCCGGCATTTTCTCTACCATCGGCGTAGCATCTTTTAACGGCGGACCAGCGGTAAGTATTTTGTTCGTTTTAACAGCCATTACCTGCGGTTTTTCGGCTTTGTGTTATGCAGAATTTGCTTCTCGGATACCTGTTTCTGGTAGTGCTTATACATACGCTTATGCTTCTTTTGGCGAGTTGATTGCCTGGATCATCGGCTGGGATTTGCTGATGGAATACGCCATTGGCAACATTGCCGTAGCTATTTCCTGGAGTAAATATTTTACCAATCTGCTGGAAGGTTTTCACATCCATATTCCTGGTTTTTTAACGATGGATTATTTGTCGGCTTTTCGCGGCTTTGAGCAGATGGAAAAGTTAAAAACTTCCGGTGCTGCCATCGATGTCAACGTAAAATTAGCTGCCGAAGCCTGGACGAACGCGCCACAAATTGGCAGTTTAAGGTTGATTGCCGATTTGCCGGCTTTGCTGATTGTATTTTTGATTACGTGGCTGGTTTACACCGGAATTAAGGAAACCAAAAAAGCCACCAACGCCATGGTAATGCTTAAAATTGCGGTGGTTTTAGGCGTGATTATACTTGGCTTTTTCTACATTACGCCCGCCAACTGGCATCCTTTTATGCCGAATGGTTTTGCCGGCGTAATGAAAGGTGTTTCGGGTGTATTTTTCGCTTACATTGGCTTTGATGCGATCTCAACCACAGCCGAAGAATGCGAAAACCCGCAGCGCGATTTGCCGCGCGGCATGATCTATTCGCTGATTATTTGTACGGTTCTGTACATTTTAATTGCTTTGGTTTTAACCGGGATGGTTAATTATAAAGAATTGCAAGTAGAAGATCCATTAGCTTTTGTTTTCGCGCGAATCGGCCTAAAAAACATCAGTTACGTCATTTCCATCAGTGCCGTAATTGCTACGGCAAGCGTTTTGTTAATTTTCCAGATGGGCCAGCCGCGCATCTGGATGAGCATGAGCCGTGATGGTTTGCTACCAAAAGCGTTTTCGCGCATTCATCCCAAATATCATACGCCTTCATTTGCTACTATTGTTACCGGTTTTGTGGTTGCAATTCCGGCTCTATTTTTAAATTTAACGGAAGTGACCGATTTAACCAGCATCGGTACGTTGTTCGCTTTTGTGTTGGTTTGTGGCGGCGTTTTGTTGCTACCGAAAGATGAAGAAGTACAAACGGAAGGAACAAACAAAAGGTTCAAAATTCCTTATGTTAACTCCAAATTTATTGTGCCGGTTTTGTTTTTGGTTGGATTGATTGTGTTTTGGAAACCTTTTCTGGCATT
>JBPBQN010000052.1:0-5756 GCA_050954865.1 Janthinobacterium lividum
AATGGGCAGAAAGCGTTCCGGAAGATTTCCGGTTTACGTTTAAACTCTGGCAAGGCATCACCCATAATAAAGAACTTGATTTTAAGGTGGAAGACGTGAACCACTTTATGCAGGTAATTGCACAGGCCGGAAGCAAAAAAGGAAGTTTGCTGGTTCAGTTTCCGCCAAGTTTAAAAATAAAAAGTATCCGCCAAACCGAAAAATTAATGCTTGCCTTGCAGCAAGCAGATAAAGCACAAAACTGGAAAATAGCACTTGAATTTAGAGACCGTTCCTGGTACGTGGAAGAAACGTATGAACTGTTAAACAGCTACAACATGGGTATTGTGTTACATGATAAATCTGCTGCGGCTTCACCTTTGTTAGAACCGGCAACAGACTTTGTGTATCTGCGTTTTCATGGACCCGGCGGTAATTACAAGGGAAGTTACGATGATGATTTTCTGTATGAATACGCGCAGTATATCAAAGACTGGCAGCATGACGAGAGAACGGTTTACGTCTATTTTAACAACACCATGGGCGATGCCATCAAAAACCTGGCGAGCTTAAATCAGTATGTCCGTTCGCTCTGAGGTAAAGATGTTGATGATTTTTGCAAAATTTAGAATTGCAACTTGATACCAATTTTTACCCGATAAAAACAGCATCCATAAAAAAGGCCGTACTTAAAAGAACAGCTTTAATATGGTTTTATCCATTTACATTTCTTCTGTTTTCGTTAGCAAACTTGCCATAACACTGGTTAGTCCGAGTGCTAAAAAAGTGTTTCGAGCTTTTTTGTTGGCCGAAAATTTAAAAATCCAGGGAGCACCAAGCGCAAAAACACCGGCGGTAAAATCAATAATCAGATGTGCTTTAAACGGAATCAGCTTGAATAATCCCCATTCTGCACGGGTAAACAGCGTATAAGCTAACGTGCCGCCGCTAATTATCCGACACAATAACTTCGCTTTTTCATCATCTTCAAAACCAGCTAATTCGGGCAAAACAGCTGTTAAAGCAGCGTAGGCATAATCAGCACCACCATGCAGTTTTCTGGAGATTGGCTTTTCCATAAGTTTAGTTTTAACTGAAATTGAATGTTAAATGGTTAATTTTTAGGGTGTAAAAACAGTATTGGTTTTAGGTTGAATGCTTCTTATCAATACTTTTTTGGAGTTTAATAAAAGGCAGAATCCATATTTCATTAACCAAAAATTAAATGAAGAGTTTGCTGCTTTAAAATATCTTCTCCGCTTAAACTTCTATTTCACACTAAATTTTAGCTCGTAAAAACAGCATCCATAAAAAAGCCAACTGAACAAAAGGTAACTTTTTTATAGGTAAAAACAGTATGGTGTTATCAATATAAATCCCTAAACATCAACCCAGCTTTTCAATAATCTCTATCGTATTTCCAATCTCGCCAATTCTCGGAAAAATATATTTCAGGCTGTTTTCGTGTGCTTCGGCGATACGATCGGTCATGGCATCCTGCGCAAAAGCGATGTTGTATCCACGTTCGTTTGCTGCTCTTGCCGTGCCTTCTATGCCAATGCTGGTGGCAACGCCTGCCAACACAATTTGAGTAATGTTTCGCTTTTTTAATTCTTCATCCAAAACGGTTCTGTAGAAAGCGTTCCAGGTTTGTTTGGTGATGAAAATATCGTCTGGCTGGGTTTTTATCTGCGGATGAATTTTGAACCAATCGTCATTAAAATCTGGAGGCAAACTAACATTGATAACTTTCCGGACTTTACTTGAAACTGCACCTGTCGGATTTACATTGACCACAACGATAGGCAGTTTAGCTTTCCGAAAAGCTTCGACCAGCTTTACTGCATTTTCTAAAATATGGTTTGCCGGAACAGCTAAGTTCATTTGCAGCGTTCCGTTCTGCAAATCAATTAAACCAGGGCTGTGTTTGGATCGAGAATGGTTATCATTTTTTTAGATATATGTTAATTAAATTATGCCTGAATGGCAATCGCTTCCTGTTGCGTAGGTATAGGTATTATTGCTTTTTCTTTTAATCGATTTCGATGCAGGAAACGAATATGCAATGCACCAATCAGCAAAGCGATGATGCCTTCTGCCAGCACGGTATTTTCTACACCGATCCTTTGCGAAATCCATCCGATCAGCAATCCGCCCAAAGGCTGCATCCCGAAAAAAGCCATCGCATAAAAGCTAATTACGCGGCCGCGCATGGCAGGATCTACGGTAGTTTGAATAATGGTATTGCTGATGGTAATTTGCGACATCATCCCGAAAGCACCGATGGCTGCAAAAACCAGTGCAAGCGGATAATACGTGGTATGCGAAAACAGCACCAAACCCGCACCAAAAACAAAGGTGTTGATAGCCAGTATTTTGCGGAGATTACTGCCCGGTTTTAAGGATGCTAAAAATATGGCACCAGAAAACGCACCTAAACCAATGGCACTGTCAATCACGCCAAAAGTTGATGCCGTGCCATGAAATATATCTTTTGCATAAACCGGAATCAGCGTACTGAATGGCAGTACCAAAAAACTTACCGTTGCCAGCATCATCAAAACAAAGCTGATGGAAGGCGTTTGTTTCAGATAATTTAAGCCTTCGCGCAGTTCTGCCAGTACGTTTTTAGTATTCTTTTTTACTTCTATTTTGGGCAGCTTCATCAGCAATAAAGAGATGATAACGGCAACAAAACTTAACGCGTTCAGGCCGAAGCAAACATCATCGCCCAGTTTTTCTATCGCCAAACCGGCAATGGCCGGGCCAATCAATCGCGATAAATTAACCATGGATGAATTTAAAGCCAGCGCGTTGGGCAAATCATTTTTATCATCTACCATTTCGTAAACCAGCGATTGCCTCGCCGGTACATCAAACGCATTGATAATGCCCAGCATCACGCTCAAAGCCAGCACTTCCCAAACATTATAATGCTTGAAAAATATCAGAACGGTTAGCAAAATAGCCTGTATCATGGATACAATTTGTGTGGCCAGCAGTAATTTATAACGGTTGTATCGATCAGCCGCAATTCCTCCCAAAAAAGACAGAAAAAAGGACGGAAACATGGTGGCAAACAGCGTTACGCCCAACATCAGTTTAGAGTGGGTTAAGGAATAAACTACCCAGCTGACAGCCGTTTTTTGCATCCAGGTTCCGATTAACGAAACGGATTGGCCGGCAAAATACAAACGATAATTATGACTTTTAAAAGCCTTGAATGTGCTGATTTTCATGGGATTGATGCTGTTTTTAGCCTGCTTTTTTTGCTGCTTAGTTAAAATCGACCAGTTTGGTTAATGGTGACAGTGCCTGCCGTAAAATTTCCTGTTCAGCAGCAGAACAGGTTTCTGCCAAGGCTCGGTTTAGCCATTCATCGCGTTCGTTTCTTACCTGATGCAGCATTTGTTGTCCTTTTTCTGATAAGGAAATGATGGCTTTGCGCCGGTCGGTATTAGAAATTCGCCGGTTGATATAACCCAGTTCTACCAGATGGTTTAATATCTGCGACATGGATTGGGTAGTTACCTTTTCCATTGCCGCAAGCTCATTTGGAAAAAGCTCTTTATGCTGATCCAGCAGCACAATTGTTGACCGTTCTGTAAGTGAAAGTTTATCGTTTGCAGATGCTTTGCTGCGCAACTTCTTTATCAGCCGTGTAATTACCATCCGGAGTTCTGATGCCAACTGTAAATCGTTTTCCTGATCAATCATAATTAGAAACTAAACTTGTAAGTTTACTTTACAAATTTATTATTACTTTGATTAATGATTATCGAAATTTTGTAAATATTGTGAAGTAAACGGAAATAGAATTGGACACCAATTTTTACCTGATAAAAACAGTATTCACAAAAAAAGGCCATTCTAAATAGAACAGCCTTGGTTTAATATTTTAGTTTCTGGGACTTCGGTCTTCGCCAACTTTCGGTCTTTTCCAGACTTTCGGATTTTACTAACTTTCCGTTTTTTCGCTCATCATCTCCACAAAATCATCAAATAAATAACGCGAATCATGCGGGCCGGGAGAAGCTTCCGGGTGATATTGTACTGAAAAAGCATTTTTACCTTTTACACGGATGCCTTCAATTGAATTATCATTCAAATTGATGTGTGTGATTTCTACTTTATCAGAAGCTTTTACCGCATCCTGCACCACGCCAAAACCATGATTTTGAGAGGTTACTTCGCAATGATCTTTAATGATGTTTTTTACCGGATGATTGATGCCGCGGTGTCCGTTAAACATTTTTTCGGTCGGGATATCGTTTGCCAAAGCTAAAAGCTGATGACCCAGGCAAATGCCAAACATCGGTTTATCTGCTTCTAAAACTTTTTTTACGGTTGTGATGGCATAATCCATCGCCGAAGGATCGCCTGGACCGTTGGAAATGAAATAACCAGTCGGGTTAAATTCCTGCATTTCCTCAAACGTAGTGTAAGATGGAAAAACCCGTGCAAAAACACCGCGCTCAGAAAAATTACGTAGGATGTTTTTCTTCACACCCAAATCTAAAACGGCTACACGATATTTAGAATTTTCATCACCGATATCGTACGTTTCGTTGGTAGAAACCTGCGAAGAAAGCTCCAAACCATCCATCGAAGGCACTTCAGCCAGCTTGCGTTTCAGTTCCTCCAAATCCAAAATCTCAGAAGAAATAATGGCATTCATGGCACCTTTATCGCGGATGTGGCGCACCAGTTCGCGGGTATCAATATCAGAAATGGAAACAATATTTTGTTCCTGGAAATAATCCTGGATGGATAAATCAGCTTCTTTACGGCTGTATTGAATGTTATAATTTTTACAAACCAAACCAGCAATTTGTATCTGTCCGGATTCAGTTTCATCATGATGGATACCATAATTGCCGATGTGCGCGTTGGTGGTTACCATAATCTGCCCGAAATAAGACGGATCAGTAAAAATTTCCTGATAACCTGTCATGCCGGTGTTAAAGCAGATTTCGCCTACGGTTGTACCGATTTTGCCGGCTGCTTTTCCGTGGTAAACAGTGCCGTCGGCCAGTAACAAAACGGCTGGTAACTTGGTAAAGTTAGTCATGTTAATTCTAAAAAAAGGTGGATAAAAGAAGCATCTCCCGAAGGAAAACCAAGCGTGAAATAGGAAGGAAATAAGAAAAAACGAGCGTCTGTTTTCACAGGAGACAAAGGTAGTTTTTTGAGTGGATTTTATGAAGCCTGTTTGAATGAATTTACAAATGGTTGTTCTACATTTACGGCTTCAAAAAAAGTTCGATAAAAAGAGTATAACATGTCTGTAAATAAAGAAGTTAAGCGCATCACTACCAACACGTTGCAGGAAATGAAGCAGCGCGGTGAGCGGATTGCCATGCTTACGGCCTATGATTTTTCGATGGCGGCGGTGGTGGAAGATGCCGGAATGGACGTGATTTTGGTGGGAGATTCTGCTTCCAACGTGATGGCCGGACACGAAACCACGCTGCCCATTACGCTGGATCAGATGATTTATCATGCTTCGTCGGTTGTTCGCGCCGCCAAAAAAGCGTTGGTGGTAGTTGATCTGCCTTTTGGTTCTTACCAGGGCAACTCTAAGGAAGCTTTGTATTCGGCCATCCGCATTATGAAAGAAGCCGGCGCACATGCTGTAAAAATGGAAGGTGGAACGGAAATTGTAGAATCTGTGATCCGTATTCTGGCGGCCGGCATTCCGGTGATGGGCCATTTGGGTTTAACGCCGCAATCCATTTATAAATTTGGCACTTACACCGTTCGGGCCAAAGAAGAAG
>JBPBQN010000053.1:0-5728 GCA_050954865.1 Janthinobacterium lividum
AATTCCGGCGCCGGCATAAGGATGCCGCATCACAACCATATCCACTTTCATGGCCAGGATGTTATTTACCGTATCAATCAGCGTTTCGCCTTTACTCACGGAAGAAGATGCGGCAGCAAAATTTACCGTATCCGCAGAAAGCCGTTTTTGTGCCAACTCGAAGGATAAACGCGTTCGAGTAGAGTTTTCAAAAAAGATGTTGGCAATGGTTACATCGCGCAGGGAAGGCACCTTTTTGATGGGCCGGTTTAAAACCGCTTTAAAATTGGCAGCAGTTTCAAAAATGAGTTCAATATCGTTTCGGTTGAGATCTTTGATGCCTAAAAGGTGGCGGGAACTGAGTTTTTGCTGATCGGCCATTTCTTATTTTTCTGATAACAAAACCACTTTATCTGCTTCGTCTGCCTCTTTCCAACTCACAATAACTTTTTGCGAAGCCACAGAATCTACCTGAATACCAATATAATCCGGCTCAATTGGTAAATGGCGCGAATATCTTCGATCAACTAAAACCAGCAATTCTACTTTTTGCGGCCGACCGAAAGCCAGCATTGCATCCATAGCTGCGCGAATCGTTCTTCCCGTCCAAAGTACATCATCTACCAAAATCACTTTTTTATTTTCAATGATGAAATCAATTTTAGTTTGATTAGGAACCAGTGGATTTTGCCTTCTGCGGAAATCATCCCTGAAAAAAGTGATATCCAGATCGCCGGAAAAAATGGTGGCTTCGGGTAAAATCGTTTTCAATTCGGCTGCAATGCGTTTGGATAAAAACGGACCGCGTGGCTGGATTCCTAAAATTACGGAATCGGAAAAGTCGTTGTGGTTTTCGATTAATTGCCGGCAGAGACGTTGGATCGTGATCTGAAATTTCGGACCGTCAAGCAGGGTTAGATTTTGCATTACCGGGTGGATTTGGGCAAAAGTAGGAATTTATTTGAAATGCCGGAACAGTATCTCAATTTCCGGATACTGTTTTTATCGACCTAAAATCAGTGTCTAAACTTCAGCATAAATTTATACCGATAAAAGAAGCATCGAATTTTTACCCATAAAAAAAGCCTCTCCCAAAAACAGGAGAGGCTTTAAATATTAAAAAGGAGAATAAATTATTCTGATTTATCAGCGTTACGTGCATCGTTTTCTGCACCTTCCATCTGTTGTTTCAGCTGAGCCAAAACACTTAAATCACCCAAAGTTGATTTCTCTACAGAATCTTTAACTTTCTTCACAGCAACGGTGGAAGCTTTTGCTTCTTTTTTGCGTGCGTTAAACTCTTCTGTACGGGCTTCTGCGCGGGCATCTTCCCAAATACGAGAATGAGAAATCACAATCCGTTTGTTTTCTTTGTTAAATTCAATCACTTTGAATTCAGCAACTTCTTCTGCTTTTAATGCTACACCATCTTCTTTGATAGCATGTTTTGTTGGTACAAAACCTTCTACACCGTAAGGTAAAGCTACGATAGAACCTTTATCTGTTACTTTAATAACTGTTCCTTGGTGGATAGAATCAACATTGAAAATGGTTTCGAAAGTATCCCACGGGTTTTCTTCCAGTTGTTTGTGGCCTAAGCTCAATTTGCGGTTATCAACGTCAAGTTCTAAAACTACAACGTCTAATACTTCGCCAACCTTGGTAAACTCGTTCGGGTGATTTACTTTTTTAGACCAAGACAAGTCTGAAATGTGGATCAAACCATCAATGCCGTCTTCCAACTCTACAAACACACCAAAATTGGTCATGTTTTTAACAGTTGCCTTGTGCTGGCTGCCAACCGGATATTTGGTTGAAGCTTGTTGCCAAGGATCAGGGGTTAATTGTTTGATACCCAATGACATTTTGCGTTCGTCACGATCTAATGTCAATACTTGAGCTTCTACTTCATCGCTAACTTTCAGGAATTCCTGAGGACTGCGTAAGTTTTGAGACCATGACATTTCTGAAACGTGAATCAAACCTTCAACACCCGGAATAATTTCCAAGAAAGCACCGTAATCTGCAACGGTAACGATACGACCTTTAACTCTTGATCCGATCTGAATATCTTCAGAAAGGCTTTGCCAAGGATGCGGCGTTAATTGTTTTAAGCCTAAAGCGATACGTTTTTTCTCATCATCAAAATCCAAAACAACAACGTTTAATTTTTGATCCAATGATAATACTTCACGTGGATGCTCGATACGGCCCCAAGAAATATCAGTAATGTGCAACAAGCCATCAACACCACCTAAATCGATAAATACACCGAAATCAGTAATGTTTTTAACTGTTCCTTCTAAAATCTGTCCTTTTTCTAACTTGGCAACGATCTCAGTTTTTTGGTTTTCCAAATCATCCTCGATCAATACTTTGTGAGAAACTACAACGTTTTTAAACTCGTGGTTGATTTTAACAACCTTAAACTCCATCGTTTTGCCTACGTAAATATCGTAGTCGCGGATAGGTTTAATATCGATCTGAGAGCCAGGTAAAAAGGCTTCCACACCAATAATATCTACAATTAAACCACCTTTGGTTCTGCTTTTTACATAACCTTCAATGATTTCATCTTTTTCTAAAGCTTCATTAATGCGTTCCCAAGAGCGTTGGGTTTTTGCACGTTTGCGGGAAAGAACCAACTGTCCGTTAAGGTCTTCCTGAGATTCAACATAAACATCTACGGTATCGCCTTTTTTCAAATCAGGCATATCGCGAAATTCGGATACAGATACCAAACCATCAGATTTAAAACCGATGTTTAATACCACATCTTTGCTGTTGATGGTAACTACCGTACCACTGATGATTTCGCCTTTTGTAATGGAGTGGAATGTACCATCGTACATGTGTTCCATTTTTTCGCGGTCCTCATTAGAGTAATTACCGAATTTCTTTTCGTCAGCGTCCCAATCAAAATCGCCGGCCGGTTGTGCCAGGTTTGATTTGATGGAATTGATCAGGTTTTGATCTGCTTCTGATTCAATGTTTTCTTTTTCCAGTTGCAGGTTTCCTGCGCCCTGAAATTCAGCTTGTTTTGCTTGAAGTTCTTTTTCTGCTTCTTGTTTTTTTGCCATTAAATAATTTATCTCCTTTTCCCGAAATAGATCGGGCCGCAAAAATAAAAAACTTTAAAGTTAAGTCAAAAACTTTTTTCGCTATTTAATTGATTTTGAAGCGATTTTCTTCATAAATAAATCAAAATAGCTAAACGGATTAGTTTTCAACCAGGAAATCTTCCATTTCGTTAAAAATTTGCATAAAATCAGCAGCCAAAATATTGGTATAATATTTAACTACTTCTATCACAGCTTGTTCCTGAATTTTAGAAAATGGCTTTTTCCAAATGCGCTGGCAAACGCCTCTTAAAGCATGTACAACGCTATCCAGTTGCATGTACGAATACAGGTATTTTTCGTATATAAAAGAAGCATAGAAGTTTAAAAATTTCTGCGGATGAACCTGATTGAGTTCCAAAAAAGCACAGATATTTTTCGTTTCCACGTTTTTTAAATGATCGTAAAAATCATCTGCAAAAACAGTACGATTGGTGAGCAGTAAATTATCCAGGATTAATTCCAGCGCAATGTGGCCCAAAAAAAATGGTTTTACTTCTGATCCTGCAAGTGCCGGAACAAACAATAATTTAAGCTGATGCGCATGCGTTTTAAAAAAATCGGAAGAGTGAAAATGCCTATCGATTTCCAAGTGTTTTTTCCAACCGCTTATAATTGAGTTGATTACAGGATCGGTTTGTGCCGGCAAACGCTCAATTTTTAGTTGTGCTTCTTTATCCGCATTTCGCAACAAATCGGGCATCACCGAACCTAAAACATGATAAGCATCGTTGCAATTCCGGTCAAAATAAAAATGCGACAAAAAGTTCATTACCTGTAAATATACAAAACTGCGCTTGTTATCACCAATTTTTACCCGATAAAAGAAGCATCGTTACAAAACCGCTTTTGGCTGATTCTGTTATCTTTGCCGCTTTTAATTGATACGGAAATGAATTTTGTTGAAGAATTGCGCTGGAGAGGAATGCTCCATGATAGTACGCCAGGAGTTGAAGAAAAATTGCAAAGCGGAATGTTTTCCGGTTATATTGGCTTTGATCCAACGGCAGATTCACTGCATGTAGGCAGTTTGGCGCAAATCATGACGCTGATTCATTTTCAGCAGGCCGGACACAAACCTTTCGTGCTGGTTGGCGGCGCAACAGGCATGGTTGGCGATCCTTCCGGAAAATCTACAGAACGTAATTTGCTTTCTGCGGAAGTTTTGCAGCACAATTTAAACGGAATCCAAAATCAGCTTAAAAAGTTTCTGGATTTTGAAAACGGTGATAACAAAGCTGAAGTTGTAAACAATTACGACTGGTTTAAAAACTTCTCTTTCCTAGATTTTATTCGAGATGCCGGAAAGCACATCACCGTAAATTATATGATGGCGAAAGATTCTGTTAAAAAACGACTGGAAGGCGAAACCGGAATGTCGTTCACCGAATTTTCGTACCAGCTGATTCAGGGTTATGATTTTTATTATCTGTGGAAAAACCGGAACTGCGTGCTGCAAATGGGCGGTTCCGATCAGTGGGGAAATATGGTTACCGGTACAGAACTGATCCGCAGAAAAGATCAGGGAGAAGCTTTTGCCTTAACTACGCAGCTGATTAAAAAGGCAGATGGCAGCAAATTTGGCAAATCCGAAGGCGGCAATATTTGGTTGGATGCTGAAAAAACTTCGCCGTACCAGTTTTACCAATTTTGGTTAAATGCAAGCGATGACGATGCCAAAAGCTACATCCGGATTTTTACCCTGCAAAAACAGCATGACATCGAAGCTTTAGAAACTGAACATGACACCGCGCCGCATTTACGCACATTGCAAAAAGCTTTGGCAAAAGATATTACGATCCGTGTGCATGGCGAAACGGAATATGAAAAAGCCATTAAATCTTCCGAGTTTTTGTTTGGAAACGTTGGAATTGAGTTTTTAAATGAATTAAGCAATGAAGAAGTCGAAGCTTTATTTGCAGGCGTTCCAAACTTCAGCATTCATAAAAACGAACTGGAAAACGGTATTTCGGTAATTGATTTATTGGCTGAAAAATCAACCGTTTTCCCATCAAAAGGAGAAGCCAAAAAAATGCTTGCTGGCGGCGGTGTTTCCATAAATAAATTTAAAGTATCACCGGATGCTGTTTTTACCACCGAAAATTTGATCAACCAGAAATATCTGGTGGTGCAAAAAGGGAAAAAGAACTACTTTTTGCTGAAAGTTTTTGATATTAAATATCGTGTTCCTCGTTTAGTAATAGAAGATTAATAACAAAATTTATTTTTTACATTTTAGTATATCACTACAACTCGCTCAGCAAATCCAGTTTTTTCTGATTATATTCTTCCTGCGTAATCAAACCGTTGTCAAACAGTATTTTAAGCTTTTTTAGTTTAACGGTCAATTCATCTGGTTTGGCTTCTTCAACAGGTTTTGGTGCAGCGGGTTGCGGTTGATTTTGAGTTGAAGCAAAGCGCGGCAAATCGCCATGAATCGTTCCGGAAGCGGCACGTTTTTCTTCCAGATCACGCTGGCGGCGATCTTCGCGTTCAGCCTGCTCGCGTTCTTGTCCGTATTGATACAGCTTTCTGGCTTGTGTTTTCGGGATAAAATCAACGCTGGCTTCGGCACCGTTTAAAGTTTTCACACTAAAAACTGCGCCCAGTAATTCTTCTTTAATGCGCAC
>JBPBQN010000054.1:0-5577 GCA_050954865.1 Janthinobacterium lividum
GTCGTTTCAAATTTCAATGCACTGTTACCAACTTGCCCATAAGCTAAACCACTTTGCACGCCATAAGTTGCGGCTGAAAATATACCAGCAAAAGGATAATTGCCAATGTTTGTATTACCGGTTTTTGCATAACTAATTCTGGCTTTTAAATCACTAACAAAGCTTAAAGCTTTTGAATCAGTAAAAAATGATTCTCTTGAAACCCGCCAGCCCAAAGAAGCACCTGGTAAATATGCAAATTGTTTACCCAACGGTAATGACGATATGGCATCTGCACGGTAAGTTACGCCTAATAAATAACGGTCTTTAAATGAATAATTGATACGGCCGAAATATGATTTGTAAGCGTTTTCTGATACACCGCCACCTATACCAAAAGTAGATTGCGCTAAAGAGTTGCTGATGATATTTTGCCCACCAAAAAATGTACTTGATATTTGAGAACCACTGGCATTAAAATATCTGTATCTTGATTTTTGATATTCTATACCTGCAACCGCACTGATATTATGATCACCAATAAGCGTATTATAAGATAAGGTGTTGATCCAGTTATATCTAAATTGCGGCATGTATTGTTGAAACTCATAACCTTTGGTAGAACCGGCGCCATCACCATGTCCAGGATCTAAATATTCATAATCTTCGCCAAATAAAGCGTTTGTACCAACCTGCGTTCTGAAATCTAAGCCTTTTACAATATTAATGTTGGCAAAAGCATCACCATTAAAAGTGGTGTTTTGGTTATTATAGATGTTATGATCAATAATGTACTTGATATTGGTGTAATTATCATCAATATCCCGAAGGTTGGTGCCATTTGTACCTCTGCCCAAACTATTCAATGAACTTAAGTTATAAGAACCATCAGCATTAAACACAGGTACGTTAGGCAATAAACGGATGGCATTACCAACATTGCCAGACAACGCATTTACGCCAGTATTTAAACCATTATTGTTGATATAAGAAAGAGAAGTATTTATTCCTAAAGTAACCCGATTATTAAAAGCTTTTTGCTCTACTTTACCTCTATACTGATATTTTCTTTGATTATTGCTACGGATGATTCCATCAAAATCAGCATATCCTAAAGAGAAAAAATAATTGGTTTGCTCGGTAGCACCGCTGATAGACAAAGCATGGTTTTGCTGAAAGGCACTATTGTTAAATACAACATTTTGCCAGTTGGTATTAATTAAATTTCCGCTTGCATCCAGCGTTGGAAATGCGGCAGGAACAGAGCCTGCGTTAGTTAATTTTTCATTAGCAATCGTGATAAACTGATTAGCATCCAGTAACTTAAATCTTTTTGAGGGCTGGGATGAAGCAAACCAGGCGTCATAAGAAATTCGTGGTTTACCTATAACGCCTCTTTTAGTAGTGATAATTACTACACCGTTTGATCCTCGGGAGCCATAGATAGCAGTAGATGCACCATCTTTTAACACATCAATACTTTGGATGTCATTTGGGTTGATATCACCTAACGGGTTATTTTGTGTAACACCACTTTGATTGCCGGTAATAATGGGGATACCATCTACAACATACAACGGATCAGCTCCACCAGTAATAGAATTTGTACCTCGAATACGAATAACCGGAGCAGCTCCTAAAATACCGCTTGGCACGGTTACCTGCACACCGGTTACTTTACCAGCCAAAGCCTGATCAAAACTGGCAACAGGCTGATCTACCAGTTGAGAACCTTTAACACTACCAATTGATCCGGTAACGTCTTTTCGTTCCTGTGTACCATAACCTACCACCACCACTTCATTTAACTGGCTTGCTGAACCAGCAAGCACTACATTGGCTCGGTTACCTGTTACGGTGATAGTTTGTGTGTTAAAACCAATAAAACTAAATACCAATTTTGAGTTGTCATCAGGAAGTTTAATAGAGTACGTACCATCAACACTTGTTTGCGTACCTATTTTTGTGCCTTGAACTATAACACTCACACCGGGAAGCGGGAGCTTGTCATCTTTACTCGTTACCACACCTGTTACCGTTTTGTTTTGGGCATAAGCCTGTGAGGCTACCAGAAACAAAAGCAGTAAAATCCCTAGTAAGACTTTTTTCATACGTTAAGTTTTTATTAAATAATCGTGAAAATTATAACTTAAAAACATAATAATAAAATTTTGACCTAAAATTTAACATTTTAAGCTTAAACAACATTCTTTTTTAAGAAGTTTATATAAATTTCTACATTCTTACTAACCTCATTTTGCAAAGAAATGCAGTAGTACTTCTTTTATCTACCTAATTTTTGATAATCAATTATTGGTTAGTGATGAAAAGTTTAACGAAGCGGATTCTCGATGATTTAAAATATCTACCAATTCGAATAGATTCATTTATATTTTAAAGGAGTTGTGCTAAAAGTATATCAAACAAAAAAACCCGAAGCTCTAAAAAGCTTCGGGTTGAAGTGGTATTGGAAGGTAATACTGTTTTTATCGGGTAAAAATCAGCAACTGTTACCGGCCAATTAAGCTATTATATTGCTGCTCGTTACCAGACATTGGCCAGATATAAGAAATTGAATTAACCGGTACAGCTGTAACGCCTCCTTTTGCCGGAATAGGCAGCTGCAATCGCCACAAATCATTCCACCGCAAACCTTCTCCTAAAAACTCAATATTTCTTTCTTGCAAAATAGCTGCTGTTAAATCAGAAACACCATTAGTAAAACCAGCTGCTGTAAAAGTTGTGGTAGCGTCTGAGCGCTGCCGTACAGCATTTAACAGTGCAATTGCCTGTGCATCTAAAGAATTTGTGCTTCTTGCTCGTGCTTCGGCCAGGTTTAACAATACTTCCGGGTAGCGCATCACGTTTGCCCAATCAATATAAGGCGCAGCCAACGGCCATTTAGTTAGATAAGAATGCCCTTTGGACGCAACATTTGCAATAAAAGTTCTTCTGGCATCTGCGGCTTTCCATTTTGTATCAGCTATCACACCAGTCGGATTTAGATAAAATTCTGCAGAACCCACACTATTAAAATAATCCCCCAAAGCATTTTGGTTGCCAACTGCTTCGTTGATTGTAAAAGGCATAGATAGTATAGATTCTGTTGTAGTATAAGTTTTAAACACATTGGCAATGTTTGCCTGTAATGCATGCGGCACACCGGAAGTAGCTGTAAACGGAGCAAGTTTGGTAACAATTTTATCGCCTTCGGTAATTACATTGGTGTATTGCTGCATGGCTAAATAAACTCGCGTTTTAAAAGCAATGGCTGTATTACGATGTGCTCTAGTGGTTTCGGCAGTAGCATCTTGTGATGTTGTACTTCCTGCTGTGTAATAAACAGACGGCAGCCCGATTTCAGCATCATTCAAATCAGAAATTATCTGCGCATAAATTTGTGCTACTGTTGATGGAGCAAGTGAAAAATCACCATAGGATGAATTGCCTGTTAAACGCAAAGGCACACCCGGGCTGGCACCATTATTTACTGTATAAGGCTGGCAGTACATATTTAAAAGTGCATAATAATTTAAAGCTCTTATAAATTTAGCTTCTGCAATATAATTCGTTGATAATGTAGTTCCGGCAATGGCTGATCCTGATGCTTTCATACCATCAATAAACAGGTTACAATCGTTAATGGATAAGTAACACTGTGACCATAAATTTAAAACTTCAGAACTTGTACTGCTTACTGTTTCTGTCCAGGTTTGATAAGCTGTAACAGAATTGGCTGTTGCATTTATCCAGTTATCGGCTTTTACATCGTTATAAACCTGAAAACGTGCGCCGTAAGACTGACCGTTTCTTATAGTCGTGTATAATCCTAAAACCTGAGCCTGAATACGGGCAAGTGTAGAAAACGGTGCCCCGCCAACAGCAGCAACCGAAGTTTGAGATACCGGGCTTAATAAACTTTTTTGGCATGAATAACTGCTTAAAATTGCTATGCATCCAATGATTATGTATTTTTTGTTCATTTCTTTTGATCTAAGGGATTAAAACTTAACTGAAAATCCAGCGGTAAAAGTCCGGCTGTTACCCGAAGTATTTCTATCTACTCCAGGAGCACTATTACCATTTGAGGTAGTTAATGAACCGGTAGAAGTTCCGTTAGAAGCAACTTCGGGATCAGAACCTGGGTATTTGGTAAATATGAATAAGTTTTGAGCCGTAGCGTATATTCTCAAACTTCTTATTCCAACTTTATTAAGGAAAGATTTAGGGATTGTGTAGCCGAAGTTTACTGTTTTTAGCTTGGCAAAATCACCTCTATAAGTATTAAAATCTGTTGGATAAGATGTACCGTTTGAAACATTATCACCAAAAACAACCTGCGGGTATTTTGCATTTTGACCAGGAGTTGTCCAGTGATCTAAAATGGCTGTAGAATTGTTCCAAAAGCGCTGATCAGTTAAAGTTGATTGTGTACCGTAGTACAAATAAAAGCCAAGCTGATAAGTGAACAGGATATTTAAGTCAAAATTTTTGTACTTAAATGAATTACTGAAACCACCGTATTCTTTTGGTGTTGCCCGGCCATAATCTACAGCATCAGATGTTTGGTTAATGGCAGGTGCTGCTGTACCATCCATATAATAATAGTGCTGCGTGCCTAAGTAAGTATATTCTACCTGCTGGCCTTTGCCGTTAATAAAAATCCGTCTGCCATTTGCCGGATCTATGCCTGCAGATTTAACAATATATAAATCGCCAAGAGAACCGCCAACTTTAGTAATATTGGCAATTTCTAAACTTGAGGTTGCCTGTGTAAAACTGGTTAAACCCGAATATAAAGACGTTACTTTATTTTTATTAAAACTAATGTTGAAATTTGAACTCCAGCTAAAGCTACGCGATCTGATTATATCAGCATTTAAAGAAAATTCTAATCCTGTATTATACATTGATCCAATGTTAACTAGCGGGTTAGATACTAAACCTCCGGATGGTGCAGTGGACACAGAAAAAATCAATCCATCAATATTGTTTTTATAGTAAGCAAACTCACCACTAATGCGATCTTTCAAAATACCGAAATCAAAGCCAAAATCTGTTTTTTTACTTGTTTCCCAACCTAAATTAACGTTTCCGGTTGCATTTGGTGTAAGTGAAGGAGTAGCATTATACAAGCCGCTGCCGTAGGTTGTGTTAGAAGCATAATCACCAATACCGGCAGAGTTACCCACTTTGGCGTAGCTTCCTCTGATTTTAAAGCTGCTAAATACTTTATCCGCGCCGATATTTTCCCAAAACTTTTCTCTGGTAATTTCCCAGGAAGCACCGAGGCCAGGGAAATATCCATATTTTTTATTAGGGCCAAATGCTGAGTAACCATCTCTACGAATGGTCGCAGATAAAAAATATTTTTGGTCAAAATTATAATTCAATCGGCCAAAAAAGGACACCAAATAGTTTTCACCATAAGTTAAACCTGTGTTCGCAGCCGTTCCACTTGTAGCTACATTGACATAGCCCGCTTGTATCTGATTAAATGCCGGATCAGAAAGTATAGACCGGTTTAAACCAAAGCCGTAAGTAGTTTGGCGTTGCTGCTCATTTCCTAACAGTAACGAAAAGTTGTTTTTTTGGAAA
>JBPBQN010000055.1:0-5487 GCA_050954865.1 Janthinobacterium lividum
CACCTCGATCTACCAAAAAACGGTTGATGATTTCTGCCGTAACGTTTTCTTCTTTGCTGAAAGAAGGCGTTGCAATCAGCTGCTGCAAAAGTTGGGTGGCTTGTTGAAATAGTGTTGGAGAATCGGACATAAATGAGAAACCGGATTTACAATCTCTACGGCAAAAATAGTGTTTTGTTTAGGAAGAAGGAACGCGGTTTGATGATGAAATTAAACGATACACCAAAAATGATACGGTAAAAGAAGCATCAGCCTATAACCTTGATGATTAAGTTTTTGTTAAGTTTTCCGGCGTTCAATTAATACAAAAACGCTTTAACTATCTTTGTTGATAAAATCTTTTTTGTGAAAACATCTGTTAAAATAAGTCTGTTTTTATCGTTTTTTGTCGGGAAAGTATCGGCACAAACGCCAACCGACAATCCAAATCTGCCAATCGTTTTGCTGCCAAACGGCTGGAAACTTTCGCCTGCCGGAAAAAGTATTCCTCTTGGAGATTTGCCGCTGAACATGCAGCTTTCCGGTTCTGAAAAATTACTTGCCGTAACCAATAACGGGGAAAGTACGCAAACCATCCAGCTGATCGACCCGAAAAATCAAAAACTGCTGGACGAAAAAGTGATCCCAAAATCCTGGTACGGTTTAAAGTTTTCTGCGGATGAAAAGCATCTTTATGCTTCCGGCGGAAACGATAATCTGATTTTGGAATATCCTATAAATCAGCAAAAATTGGGCACGCCAGACACAATTTTTTTAGGTAAAAAATGGCCGAAAGATAAAATTTGTGCCACCGGAATTGAAATTGACGATGCTGCCGGAAAACTGTATGCGGTTACCAAAGAAGATAATTCGCTGTACGAAATCGATCTGCAAACCAAAAAAACCCTGCTAAAAACAGCATTGGGCCACGAGGCTTACAGCTGTTTGCTTTCTGCGGATAAAAAACAATTGTACATCACGCTTTGGGGCGGCGATGCGGTTGCGGTTTACAATACTTCTACGCAAAAAATTACCGCAACAATTCCAACCGGCAGCCATCCAAATGAAATTATCCGCAGTAAAAACAGTATGTATTTGTTTGTGGCGAATGCGAATGACAATTCGGTTTCCGTTATCAACACCAAAACGAATAAGGTTATTGAAACGATTTCGGCCGCTCTGTATCCTGATGCTTTAACTGGTTCTACCACGAACGGACTGGCACTTTCTGCGGATGAAAAAACGTTGTACATTGCCAATGCAGACAATAATTGTCTGGCTGTTTTTGATGTTTCAAAACCCGGAAAAAGTTTTTCCAAAGGATTTATTCCAACGGGCTGGTATCCAACAAACGTGAAAGTTTTGGGTAACACAATTTTGGTGGCCAACGGAAAAGGTTTTTCTTCTTTGCCAAATCCAAACGGACCAAAACTGATCGTGAAAGCCGACGACAGCGGTTACCAAAAAGGTGCTTCAACTTCTAGAGGTTCAGAATATATCGGCGGTTTGTTTAAAGGCACGCTTTCTTTCATCCAAACACCAACCGAAATTCAGCTTAAAAAATATTCGCGCCGGGTTTATGCCAACACGCCGTACAATAAAAAGGTAGAAAAAGAAGCTTTAGGCGAAGCAGGAAACCCGATTCCGCGCAATGTCAAACAAACTTCGCCCATTAAACACGTTTTTTATATCATCAAAGAAAACCGCACGTACGATCAGATTTTGGGTGATATGAAGGAAGGCAACGGCGATACCAGTTTGTGTATTTTCCCGGAAAAAGTTACCCCGAATCATCATGCTTTGGCGCGCGAATTTGTGTTGCTGGATAATTTTTATGTTGATGCCGAAGTAAGTGCCGACGGACACAATTGGAGCACGGCCGCTTATGCCACAGATTTTGTGGAGAAAACTTGGCCAACCAGTTACGGCGGTCGCGGCGGCGGTTATGATTTTGAAGGAACACGACCGGCAGCTTATCCAAAAAAAGGTTTTATTTGGGATTATTGTCAGCGCGCCGGTTTAACGTACCGCAGTTATGGCGAGTTTGCCCAAGATGGAAAAGCCAATATCAAAGCGTTGCAAAACCATATTTGCAATGCTTCTCCAGGTTTTGATCTGACTATCCCGGATGTGGAACGAGAGCGCATCTGGGCGCATGATTTTGATTCTTTGCTGCAAACAAATGCTGTTCCGCAGTTCAGCAGCATTCGTTTGGGCAACGATCATACCAGCGGACAGCGCAAAGGAGCCATCAGCGTCATTTCGGCTTTAGGCGATAACGATTTTGCTTTAGGCAAACTGATTGAACACATTGCTGAAAGCGCGATCTGGAAAGAATCCGTAATTTTTGTGCTGGAAGATGATGCGCAAAACGGTTCTGATCATGTGGATGCACACCGTTCGCCGGCTTTTGTAATTAGTCCATACATCAAAAAAGGTTCCGTAAATCACACCATGTATTCCACTTCCGGCATTTTGCGCACGATGGAATTGATTTTAGGTTTGCCGCCAATGAGCCAGTATGATGCGGCGGCGGTTCCGTTGTTCAGCTGTTTTTCTGCAAAGCCAGATATTGCTCCATATAAAGCTAAAACCGCGCAGGTTGATCTCCACCAAAAAAATGTTGCCTGGAATAAAAGTGCTAAACGTTCTTCATCATTCAATCTCGCCAAAGAAGACGCCGTGCCGGATTTAGAACTGAATGACGTGGTTTGGAAAGCCGTAAAAGGCGAAAAATCGGTAATGCCTGCGCCACGACGGAGTGCTTTTGTGATTTTGGAAAAGAAGAAAAAAGATGACGACTAATTTATACCGGTAAAAACAGCATCAATCCCGCCATAAATACGGAAACAAAATTAAAGATGTAGCAACCACGATAGCGTTGATGCCGGCAAGTACAATGATGTCGTGCTGGCTGGCACTTCGATCCAAACCATCCATTGCGTATTTGGAAAACCGAACCAGAACCAGAATAACCGGAATGATGATCGGAAAGCACAAAATTGCCATCAGCGTGCCGTTGTTTCCGGCTTTGGAAGCAATGGCCGAAAGCATGGTAAAAACCATGGCAAAACTGATGCTTCCGCTTAAAACAGCTAAATAATAATATAACGGATCGCCTAATGTATTGCTGAAAAAGAGTAAATAAACGACTAAAGCCATTGTACTCAACAACATCATCAACAAACAATTATAAATTATTTTTGCCAGGATAATGGCTTTTGCGCTGGCGATGGTATAGTAATATAGCAGTCGGTTGCTGCTTTCCTGCATAAAACTTTTGGCAATGGCGTTAACGGAAGCAAACAGTAAAATAATCCAGAACAACACGTTCCAAACAATTGGATAACCTTGATTTCGAGTAAAACCCGGCGACAAATTAAAAGAAATATAGCACACAAAAACAGTAGAGACTACATACAGCAGCACGCCGTTAAACGCGTATTTAGAGCGCCATTCGAGCAGGATTTCCTTCCGCAGTAAAAATTTTACCTGGTTAAATAAATTCATCGGCAGCAAATATAGCAAGCTGCAATCAGTTTAAATTTATGTTAATTTGAGATATGTATGCGCATTACCGTTCGCCAATTGGAATTATTAAAATAGAAGAAACCGGGAACCAGATTAATTCGGTTATTTTTTTGGAAGAAGAAATCGAATTGGTTCAGCCCGAAACCAACATACTGAAAATAGCCGCTAATCAGCTACACGAATATTTTGCCGGTAAAAGAAGCATCTTTGATTTTCCGGTGCATCAACCCGGAACTCCTTTCCAGCAGCAAATCTGGCAGGAAATAAATAAAGTCGACTTCGGCAAAACACAAAGTTATGCAAAGCTTTCGGTGCAGTTTGGTAACCCTCTGGCCATCCGCGCAATTGCTTCAGCCAACGGCAAAAACCGGTTGTGGATTGTGGTTCCTTGCCATCGCATCATCGGCACAAATGGAGAGCTGACTGGTTACGCTGGCGGTTTATGGCGAAAAAAATGGCTGCTGCAGCACGAAGCAGTAGTTTGCGGAAAAGCACAAACCGCATTATTTTAAGTTGAATTTACATCGATAAAAACAGTATGAAACAATATTTAATCAGCGCACAGGATTTTACAGACGAACGCGCTTTAGAAAGAAGAATGGCTGCCCGACCAGCGCACCTGGAGAGCGTTAAAAAATTAAAAAGCAAAAACCATTATCTAATTGGCGGTGCGATGCTGAATGAGCAGGAAAAAATGATCGGCTCAACAATGATGGTTCAGTTTGAAACGCCAGAAGCTTTGCAGGAATGGATTCAAAACGATCCGTACGTAATCGAAAAAGTTTGGGACCGCATCGAAATTAAACCTTTTAGAGTTGCCGAAATTTAGATGCTAAAAGAAGCATCAATTCAAAAGCATGTTTAAGGTAAGCAAACCTGCCGTTGCTTGATGTTACGTTCTTTTTTTTTAAAACAAAAGAACCAAAAGTTCAATAATGCCGGATCGCCTCCAAGCGAATTGCAGCCCTGCACGCCTAGGTGGTTACCTTGCAAACGGCTCTGCATATCTTCTATAATGCTTCTTTTATCAACTAATTTTTAACTCTATTATTACGTTTTACATAGCCGCTTGCAAGGTAGCCACTCAGGTGCGGCTGCCTGACAAAACGCCCGGAGGGATCGGGTTTGTCTTGAATTTTTGGTTCTTTTTGTTCAAGCAAAAAGAACCAAAAGAAGGGCTACAAGCCCGATTGAATAAGGATTTATATGCTTGTCGTTGTATGCAAACTTTTCCGGCTTCCACCAAAAGTTCCCAACACTGCTAAAACAGATCCGGCAAAAAGCAAATACCAGCCCCAACGATAATGGATGAAGCCAGACATGGTATTAGCAAGTTTAGGAAATGGAATGAAATTAAATGCCGTTTTTACTTTCATCACAGCAGCAATAAAAACCAACATGACCAAAGCAAATGCTATCCAGGCAGTAATTTTGCGAAACTGATTGTTTTTCACCAAAGTTGAAAATAATCCGGCAACCGCAATCAGCAAAATGATAATAGCAAAAATTTTATTCAGGTCGAAAAGATTCCATTTTACTAAACCTAACGGACTAATCAGCGGACTGAACAGCCCGGCAATCAGCAAAATAAAACCTGCAAAAGAGATCAAAGTGCGTGGTGCCATGCTATGCTGTTTTTATCCTTGTTTTATTTCCATTTTATCGGCAAAATGTGCGCAGTAATCGCGCAGATCTTCCACAATTAGTTTCTCGCCGGTAGCACGTAAAAAGCTGTCGCCCATGGTTTGTAGCGTTTCGTAAAAAAAACGTTTCATCTCGTCAACTGGCATTTCCTTCGTCCACAAATCAATTTTTAACGTGTTTTTGTATTGATGATCCCACAAAGCCAAATTAAATGCTGCAACCGGCAAAGCTTCTTTACTGGCCGAATCGGTAGATTCCCAGGTTATTTTTTCTGGTACGTTTTGATCGTCCAGTTCTATGGTGAGTTTTATTTCTGCTTTTTTCATGAGGAGA
>JBPBQN010000056.1:0-5354 GCA_050954865.1 Janthinobacterium lividum
AAACGAATAAACGTGCCGCCAACAGAAATCACATCATCATCCGGATGCGGTGAAAACACGATTACGCGCTTTTTGGCAGGCTCGGCACGTTCCGGTCGCTGACTGTCATCCGCATTGGGTTTGCCACCCGGCCAGCCGGTAATGGTATGCTGTACCTGGTTGAAAATATTGATGTTGATATTGTAAACCGGACCTTTTTCGGTGGCTAACTGCGCCATGCCGTGGTTGTTATAATCTTCTTCGGTGAGTTTTAAAACCGGTTTATTTAAGGTTGAAGCCAGCCAAATCACAGCTTTTTTAATCAGTTTATCCGTCCAGATACAATCTTTAACTAACCAGGGCGTGTTAAAACGAGTTAACTGCTCGGCTGCACCTTCATCCAGCACAAACTCCACGTTATCAGATAATTGCAAGTAAGTTGCCGGTACATCCGAAGAAATTTCTCCTTCAACCGCTTTTTTAATGATGGAAGCTTTTTTAGAATTCCAAGCCATCAAAATAATTTCCCGCGCTTTAAAAATCGTGCCAATGCCCATCGTAATGGCTTTTACCGGTACGTTTTCTTTTCCGCCAAAATCATGGGAAGCATCACGGCGCGTCAGATCATCTAAAGTAACTAATCTTGTTCCAGAATTTGGTGCAGAACCAGGCTCGTTAAAACCGATGTGTCCCGTACGGCCGATACCCAAAACCTGCAGATCCAGACCGCCGTAGCTGCTGATCTTCTTTTCGTATTCCAAACAAAAAGTGGCCACATCTTCCTGCTTTAAAGTTCCGTCAGGAATATGAATGTTTTCTTTTTGAATGTCGATATGATCGAATAAATTCTCGTTCATAAACGTAACATAACTTTGCACAGCATCCGGTTTCATCGGGAAATATTCATCCAGATTAAACGTAATAACGTTGCCAAAACTCAAGCCTTCTTCCCGGTGCATGCGCACCAGTTCAGCATAAACTTTTACCGGCGTGGCACCGGTGGCCAAACCTAAAATCGTTTTTTCGCCAACTTCATTTTTAGCTTTAATCAAGTTTGCAATCCTTTTCGCCACTTTTTTTGAGGCAAAAGAAGCATCAGGATATACCGTTACGGGCAATTTTTCGTAACGGGTCTCTTCCAGCAAATTTAAACGGGCCATATTTTTTGTGTTTGTTTTATATTGATTTATGTTGAAGTAGATTTCTATTTTACGTTGATAAACTGTTCGGGCAAATTCCAGCCACTTATCGAAAGCTGCGGATTATTCAGTTTTGATGCGTTTTCGATCACCACTTTTTTCTGTTCGCCGGGCAAAACCGAAACATAGTTGTCATCATAAAAAACCGGCAAAACGCGCTTATGCGTCGAAGCATCCACCAGCGATAAACGGTTAAAAAACGCCATCGGTGCTTTGGCCGGATTGCTTAGCGTAACTTCAATTTTGCCGTTGCTCAGTTTTTGTGCCGAAGTTTGCAATTGCGATTTTTCCAGTTTTTGCAAACCGGAATGGTTACCGCTTGCATCGGGCAGCCAGTAAATATTTTCGCTTAGTTTATGCTGATTTTTATCGAGGATTTGCAAAACCAAGAACACACCTTTGTTTTTAGCGCGCTGCTCTACTACTGTTTTTATCGGTAAAAAATCCTTGGTTGCTGATGGCTGCGCTTCCACAAAAACCTGCGTAATTAAACTGTCTGCGCCATTCATGTCAATCGTTCTGGCCGTCAGCATCAAGTCGCGCTTCGTTTCAAACGTATTGTTCACCACCGAAACCATGCCCGAAAACGGATTATACATGGCATGCAAAGGTTCGCTTCCGCTGTGCAAACCGTATAAACAAGCGTTCGGATCCAAGTAATAATCGTACATCTGTCCGCGCATCGCCGTCCACGGATTTTGTGTTTTCCAGATAATCGTGCCCGTGTACCAGCTCCACATGTGCGAACTGAAACCTTCCATCAAGGCGCGGTACTGATCGTAATTAACCAACTGCGCTTTGGTAGCAAAATCTTCGGCGTTTTTTGCTTTTCCATACGGATCGATGGAAGCATCATAACCAATATATTTATGGTAATCCCAAATGGAATCTACATCGCTATGCTTCTTTTGTGCATCATATTTTGGTGCGATTAAATTCTTTTCAGGAATAAAACGCTGCAAAGATTCGTAATCGCTCACGCCAACCGAACCAATTTCTGAGTTGAACGGAAACGTGCGCTCTTGCCAAAAAGTGGAAAGCGGCTGAATCCCATAAGGCCCGTCACCGTTTCCACCCAGCGTATTCAGCGACATTTTATCGGAATTGGAATAATCCACAAACCAGCGCGTGCCGTCCAGTTTTGGCATAATGGTATCGCGCACGGCCAGCAAAATATCTTCCGGCGGCGTAATTTCGTTTCCGCCGCACCAAATGGCCAGCGAAGCATGATTTCTAACTAATTTGATTTGATCTGAAACGGATTTCAGATACAAAGCATGATCATCCGGATATTTGCGACGTGTCCACTGGTCTTCCGCTTTCATCGGATCAACCCATTTGCCGTCCGCATCGCCAGAAATCCAGAAATCCTGGAAAACGAGCATGCCATATTTATCACAAGCAGCGTAAAATTCTGGCCGTTCTACCAAAGCTCCGCCCCAAACCCGGATCAAATTCAGGTTCATATCACGATGAAAACGAACTTCCGCATCATAACGCGCATCCGAAAACCGCAGCATTGCATCAGAAATAATCCAGTTTCCGCCTTTGATAAAAACTTTTTGTCCGTTTACTTCAATTTGTCTGCTATGTGTTTCAGCGTTCCATTCCGAAGAAATCTGCCGCACACCAACCGAAACATTTTCCTGATCAGAAACAGTTCCGTTCGCTATAAAACTCATCTTCAAATTATACAGATTTTGCAAACCGTAACCATTTGGCCACCAAAGCTTTGGATTTTTTAAGTTGAAATCTGCCAGCGCAACTTCTGTTGTTGTGTTAGGTTGAATCGTAACAGATTTTGAAACAGTATTGCCGTCCAAAACATATTGCAATACTCCTTTTACTGCATGATTTGTTGGGTTTTGCAATTCTGCGGAAGCTTTGATGATGGCTGGCTGCTGCGTGCCATCAACTTTTCGGATTCCCGGAACAACCGTAATCACATGCGGATTTTTAAGGTTGATTTCTCCTGTTTTTTCAATCGTAACTTTATCCCAAATGCCGGTATTCCGGTCGCGCATGGGCTGAATCCAATCCCAGCCAGCAGTATATTGCAAACCCACGCCTTTGGCAATCCGGCCGTCGCCGCCTTGTCCGCCGTTCGGGTTTCCAACCGGATCTGGCGGATAAATCAGCACCGCCAAACGGTTTTTTCCGTTTTTATTCAGCAGCGAAGTAATGTTATAAGATTCCCGCAAAAACATACCCACATGCGTTTTCGGGTTCACTTTTTTGCCGTTCAAATAAATTTCTGCGGAGTAATTTATTCCCCGAAAGTTTAAATAAACCTGATGGCCGTTTACCGGCGCAGCTTCCTCAAAATCCTTTACAAACCAGTACGTGTAGTAATCGCGGCCGGTGTTGTAAATGTCTTTAATGCGCTCATTGTTCATCCCGTAAAATGGATCGGGCACTTTTTTATTGTTTAAAAGCGTAGTTAAAACCGTTCCGGGAACCGTTGCCTGCAACCAGTTTTGAATTGAGAAATTAGGTTGAGCAATTGCATTTCCATCCGCCTTAACTTCGGAAATTGGCGCACATTTCCAGCCAGAATTTAACTCGTAAACCGTTTGTGCTCTGGCATTCGACACCAAAAAAACACCGATAAAAACAGTATGTAAAGCCGCTTTCAAAAACCGTTTTAAAAATTTTTCTTCGGAAGGAATATCAGTTTGTAGTTGCAAAATATCAGGTTAAAAATCAATATTCAATTTTAAAACAGGCTGCTTCTTTTAGCCCTGTATTTTGGGCGGAAGCCGGAATCATTACAGCAATTCCATCTGCATTACTTTTCCATTTCAGCTTTTGGCTGCTTCCCAGCAAAATCACATTTTTAACTTTTTTAAGCTGATTTAAAGGAAGATTTAAAGTAGAAGGCAATGTAACCGCTTCTTTATCAGACAGTATAAAAGCGTAGATGCTGTTTTTATCCTTGTTTTTTGTGAAGTAAACATTTCCGGCAGAATACGGCGCAACCGCTTTAGAATCGTAAATGCCTTCGCCATTAATTTTCATCCAGGAACCGATTCCGGCCAAACGTTTGTATGCTTCCGGATCCCAATCGCCATCCGGACCAGGGCCAATGTTCATCAGTAAATTTCCTCCTCTGGAAACTACTTTTACCAGCAATTGCACAATGTTTTGGGTTGATTTATAATGATCGCCGGGCACGTAACTCCAGGAATTGCCCATCGTCATGCAGGTTTCCCAGGGATTGCTTAACGGTTTTGCCGGAACTTCCTGCTCCGGCGTGGTATAATTTTCGTATTCGCCAGAAACGGTACGGTCAACCACAATCAATCCGGGCTGATTTTTACGGCCCATTGCGGCAATTTTAGCCATATCAATATCCTGGTTGAATTTGATGCCGCGCTGCCAATCAACCGTTGTATCAACCGTATTTTTGGGGCGAACCCAGCCACCATCCAGCCATAAAATATCTACTTTACCGTAGCCAGTCATCAATTCCTGAATCTGATTGTAAGTAAAATCTTTAAACTGGTTCCATTTTTCCGGATATTTTGCCGGATCGTAGTTTACGTTGCGGTCTTTCGGCGGGAAATAAGGCCACCAATAATAAGGCGAATGCCAGTCGGGCTTAGAAAAATAAGCACCGATCATAAAATTCTCTTTGCGGAAAGCATTAAAAATCTCTTTGGTAACGTTTGCCCGCGGATTTTTTGAGAAAGGCGTTTTTGAATCGGTAATTTTGTAATCAGTCTGTTTGGTATCAAACATCGAAAAACCATCGTGGTGCTTCGTGGTAAAAACCACGTACTTCATTCCGGCATTTTTAGCGGCAGTCACCCATTTTTCGGGATTAAATTTAGTTGGGTTGAAAGTAGTTTGCAGGTTTTCATAAGCTTTTACGTAGCCATTATAAGTTGCATTGTACGGGCCTTTGCGCTGCGTCCAGCCTTCATCTTCCGGACAAATGCTCCAGCTTTCTACCACGCCCCACTCGCTGTACGTGCCCCAGTGCATAAACAGGCCGAACTTTAAATCCTGCCATTGTGCCAGTTTTTGCTGCACGGCAGGATCGGTTGGCGCCTGGTAACTTTTAGACATATTGTGCTGCTGTGCGTGCAGATTTCCTGCAAAAAGCAGTAAAACCAGCGCGGCCGCAACTTTAGGCAGCTGTTTAAAACCAATTAAATTCATGTGTACAGGTTT
>JBPBQN010000057.1:0-5047 GCA_050954865.1 Janthinobacterium lividum
CAATTGATACATCAAATATTTTGTGGTAGAGGTTATTTTGAGTGTCTTGATAATTTATTTCTAAGGTAAGTTTAGGTTTTGGCTTTTTATTAACTGGATCAATTGTATCAAAATAAGATTGATTTAACTTTTCACCACAGCAAATTAAATAAAATGATGGAATTCTGATATTTATATTTTCATCTGCTAGTATAAAGTCAACTTCCTCGTTTGGAAGTTCTGCATTCTGTTTATAGTAATAAACATCTTCGATAAGTTTTATAATTTCACTCTTATTATAATTCCATTTTAAAGATATGTTTTTTGCAGCACCGAACCCAATATTATGGAGTACTATATATGGTCTTACCTTCTGTTCTGAAGAACTTGGTTTATTTCTATAAATACTTAATATTGGCTTTTCTTCTTCGACAAAGTTTGAATAATTATAGTCGTCTTCTGTAAATAACGTTGTTAAACTTGGATAAATATCTGGTTGTTGAACTGTTTTTTTTGCATCCTGCATTTCCGCTAATTGTTTATATAAAAAGTATATTGATATAGCTGCTGCTACTGATCCAAATGCAGTAAAGAAATTCCCAATTTTATCATCATTAACTTTTAAATTAAAATTAAAATCTTCTTTCCAAATAAATGAAACTAACAAACATATTGTGAACAATATAATTATAGCTATTATATGTTTATGAAGAAGTTTACCAATTTTTGATATCATATTTCCATAATTTGAATCATTCATTCAAAACACCAGCAAAAACGCCGTCCCTTCACCTTCTTTGGATTGTACCGAAATATGCGCCTTATGCAGTAGCATAATCTGTTTGCATAAACTCAAACCAATGCCGCTGCCGGTTTTTTTGGTGCTGAAAAACGGCACAAAAATCTGTTCCTGCACATCTTCGGGTATACCGGTACCGTTGTCTGCTATTTTTAGCATGGTTTTTTTATCACTTAAAACTGAAGCGGAAAGCACAATTTGTGGTTCCGGCTGATCTTTTATGGCTTCAATTGCATTCACCAATAAATTAATCAAAACCTGTTCAATCAGGTTCGGATCAACCTCAATCGTTACCGCTGGATCTTTTAAAATAATGTCCAGCTCAATGTTTTTCTGGTCTAAAGTTGGTTCAAGTAACGTATTTAAGCTCTCAAAAAGATCTCGCACCAAAACTTTTTCTACATTTAAAGTAGTGATTTTATTGAGGTTACGATACGTTTCGGCAAATTTCAGCAAACCTTCACTTCTGCGCTGGATGGTATCGATACCTAGTTCCAGATCTTCCAGCAAAACCGGTTCATTTTTTTCGGGCATAAAAGAAGCATTGGCTTCCTGCAAACGATTTTTTAACGTATGCGCCAGCGAGGAAATCGGCGCGATAGAATTCATAATCTCATGCGTCATCACACCAAGTAGTTTTTGCCAGGCGCGCGATTCGGTTTCATCCAGCGCTTCATCCACATTCTGAAAAGCAATCAGCCGGAAAACTTTGCCTTCAGTTTGAAAAGCCGTTGCCGAAAGCAGCATTTTGAACGTCGATTTTTCAGTTCGCGCCGTGGCAATTGTGGTTTCGCTGCTTTTCAGGTTGATGATTTGCAGGTACAATTCTTCATCGCGTTTTTGCAGCGAATGGATGGTGCGCAGGTACGGCAAATGCAGCATATTTTTGAGTGATTCGTTCATCCATTGCACATTTCCGGTTAAAGCTTCGTACGAAATAATGCCCGTTCCAACCAGTTCCAAAATCTTTTGCAGATACTGATATTGCGTTTCTTTTTCGCGCGAAATCATTTTAAACGTGCTGTTAATTTCATTAAAACCTTGCCGCAAAACCTGCAGATTGGCCGACGTGTGTTTATCATCAAAATGTCTCGAAAAATCACGATAATGGATGGCTTCCACAAACTGCTCCAGCTCTTTGTGGGTTTTATGCTGAAAATAATACAGATCACTCAACTGCCAAAAAAACACCGGTAAAAACAGCATGGCGTAATGGTAACCAAATCGAAAAAGCATATAGCCGGCCGCTGCAAAAGTGACCGGTAAAAGCAGTATTCGCCATAAAATATTCCATTGGTAACGTTTCATGCGGAGGTTTTGGATTGAAGATAAAGGTAAAATTTGAAACGCAATACTGACCTTTAAACCAGATTTTCAGCCTGATTTTAATCCGGAATCCAGTCGCTTACAATTTTTGCAGATAATAAGGCCAGCGGAATGCCGCCGCCGGGATGCACACTTCCGCCACAAAAAAACAGGTTTTTAATTTTGGAAGATTTGTTGGAATGCCTTAAAAATGCCGCAAACTGACTGTTGGAACTTGTTCCGTAAAGCGAACCCTGATAAGAAGAAGTTTTGCTTTCGATGCTCCGCGGATCTAAAACTGACTCGCAAACAATTAGTTTACTAACGTCTTCGCCTAAAGCTTTGGATAGTTTTTGGATGATATTTTGCCGCGCTTCTGCAATCAATTTATCCCAATCCTGACCTTGGTTGGATGGAACATTGATCATCGTAAACCAGTTTTCACAACCTTCGGGCGCGTCTTTAATTTCGTATTTAGAGCTGATGTTGAGGTAAATTGTCGGATCGTTGCTGATGTTTTTTTCCTGCCAAATATGCTCGAATTCCTGCTGATAATCTCCGCTGAAAAAAATATTATGCAAATCCAGCTGCGGAAATTGCTTGCTGATTCCCCAATAAAAAATCAAAGCCGAGCTGCTCCGCTCCTGTTTTAAAATTCGTTTCCGCAATAATTTTGGATGATCGGCCAGCAGCTTTTTGTAAGTAAAATACACATCTGCGTTGGAAATTATTATATCGGCAGGAATAAAACCCAAGCTCTCGCTCTCCAATCCTTTCACTTCGTTCTTAGAAACCACAATTCGCTCAACTACAGAATTATAATGAAATTTCACGCCTAAACGTTCTGCCAAAGCAACCAGCGAAAGTGTAATTTGATAAATGCCGCCATCCGGAAAATAAGCTCCAAAATGCTGCTCCAGATGCGGAATTACGTTCAACGTTGCCGGTGCTTTGTAAGGATTGGAGCCGTTGTAAGTAGCAAACCGATCTGCATATTGCACCATTTTTGGGTCGCTAAAAAAAGCATTGTTGGCCTGGTGCATCGAGCGGAAAGCATCAATCTGCGGAAACCTGAAAACTGATTTTACCGTTTGCCAGCTTAAATAAGTTTTAAGCCGATGTAAAGATTTTTCCAGGAAAACATGGTTGGTAATCTGGTAAATGCGCTTGCTGTTTTCGAGATATTTTTTGATAGTTTCCGGCTGATCTTTTGTTTTCTGGCCAATTTCTTCTGCAAAAACAGCTTCATTATTGTAAGCATCTAAACTCGTTCCATCCGGATAAAAATAGCGGCAAACCAAATCCAATTTTTGGTAGGTAAAAGAAGCATCCGGATTTTCTCCGACCAGCGTAAAAAGTTCATCTACGTATTGCGGCATGGTAAACAAACTCGGGCCGGCATCAAACCGAAAACCATTTTGTACAATTTCGGCCAATTTTCCTCCGGGATAAGCGTTCGCTTCCAAAATTTCTACCTCAAAACCTTTTATCGCCAAACGAATAGCGGTTGCAATTCCGGCGATTCCGGCACCAATAACAATAGCTTTTTTAGGCATAACGCAAAGATACTCCAACAAAAAAGCAGAACCAATTTTTGGTTCTGCTTTCCTGATACTGTTTTTATCGATATAAATTTTAGATTTCCTGACCTGGAGAATGATGAACTTCCGGCACTTCGTGTTGGCCTTCTAAAATCTCTTCAATCAGTTTTTTGTTAAAAGCTGGCAAATCTGCCGGCGTGCGGCTGGTTACCAAACCTTGATCGGTTACTACTTCTTCATCAACCCAATCCACACCTGCATTTTTTAAATCGGTTTTTAAAGACGGATACGATGTCATTTGGCGACCGTTGATCATGCCGGTTTCAATCAGTGTTTGCGGACCATGACAGATGGCGGCAACAACTTTTCCTTCATCCAAAAAAGCGGAAACAAACGCTACTGCATCTTTATCCTGGCGCAATTTATCAGGGTTTAAAACGCCGCCCGGAAGTACCAGTGCATCGTAATCATCCGGACTCACTTCACTCAGTTTTTTATCCGCAGTAATGGTAATTCCCCAATCCGTTTGGTCCCAAGCTTTAATTTCGCCGCCTTCGGGAGAAATTACATGAACCGTTGCACCTGCATCTTTTAAAGCTTGCTGTGGACTGGTTAATTCTACTTGTTCAAAACCTTCTTCGGTTAATATTGCTACTTTTTTATTACTTAAATCAGCCATGATACTAAAATTTAATTTAACAACAATTGTAGTTGTCTGCAATAAAGACAGTCATTTTTATACTTGGTTTTAGATTTATGAAATTATGACGATTCTATCGGGCAATGATATTATCCAGATATTTATAACCTGTTCCGGTATTCAAAAAAAGCACTTTTTCATTTTCCTTAATCCATTCAGAATCGATTAATTTTTGTGCTGCTTTCCAAACCGCTGCACCCTCGGGCGCCATTAGCGTTCCTTTTTGCTGTGCAGCTTCAATCGTTGCCGCAATAATTTCTTCTTCGGTTAAGGCAATTGCAGTTCCGTTAGATGCTGTTAAAACTTCCATCATCAAATCCATCCCAAAAGGAAAAGGAACGGCCAAACCATTAGCCACCGAAGCCGAAGCTTGTTCGTAATCATTTTTTTGTCCGGTAAAAGAAGCATGCATTTTAACCACAGGTTGGCAAGCTGCAGATTGTACGGCAACCATTCGAGGCAGTTTTCCTTCAATCCAGCCCATTTCCTGCATTTCCCGAAAAGCCTTCCAAATACCGATCAAACCCGTACCGCCGCCGGTTGGATAAATAATCACATCAGGCAATTGCCAGTTAAACTGCTCGGCAATTTCATAGCCCATTGTTTTTTTACCTTCAATGCGATAAGGCTCTTTTAAGGTAGAAATATCGAAAGCGCCAGTTTCTTTTTTGATTTCAGCTACCAACTTCCCGCAATCACTGATCAAGCCATCAACTAAAATAA
>JBPBQN010000058.1:0-4981 GCA_050954865.1 Janthinobacterium lividum
CAGTAGTTTCAGTATCGAAGCAGAAAGATTTTTGGGTTGATAAAAGCTCGATCAGTTCTTTCCGCTTCTCCGGCGTATCCACCAAAAAATAAGTATGATCGGTGTTGTCAATATTTTTATTAGGAACCACTGGCTCCGGAGCTGCTGCGAAATTTATGCCGGTAAAAGAAGCATTGCCGTTTTCTGCCGGATTGCTGAACAAATCTGCCTGCACACCAGGATTTGTGCGTGCTTCGTTTACCGAGAAATCTTCACCGAAAACACGGCGGCCAATCGTCCGAAATTCCAGTTCTGCAAAAAGCGGTTCCAGTAATTCGCGGCTTGGTTTGCCAACTAACAAAGCTTCTTCATCCAATTCAACCGGTGCATTTAAAATGATGGTAGCCAGCTTTTTAGAGATCATGCCTTGTTCCGCAAAATTCTCCACGTTTTCACGCATTTTGCCTTTTAATTGGTGCGAATTGGCGATCACTGCCTCCACAGAACCAAATTGTTTGATGAGCAGTTTGGCTGTTTTCTCGCCAATTCCAGGTATTCCCGGAATATTATCTACCGCATCTCCCCACAAACCTAAAATATCAATCACCTGTTCGGGCGTTTGCACTTCCCATTTTTCCAATACTTCTTTTACCCCTAAAATTTCCATGTCGTTGCCCATGCGCGCAGGTTTGTACACGAAAATATTTTCGGAAACTAACTGACAAAAATCCTTGTCCGGCGTCATGCAGAAAACGGTGTAGCCAACTTTTTCGGCTTTTTTGGCCAGCGTACCAATCACGTCATCCGCTTCAAAACCATCCGAAGTAATCACCGGAATGTTAAAACCTTCTACCAAACGCACCACGTACGGTAAAGCCAGAGATAAATCCTCCGGCATGGCTTGTCGGTGCGCTTTGTAAGCCACAAAATCAATGTGACGTTCGGTTGGCGCGCTGGTATCAAAAACCACGGCCAGATGCGTTGGTGCTTCTTTTTTGAGGATTTCCATCAGCGTATTGGCAAAACCCATGACGGCAGACGTGTTGATGCCGCCGGAAGTAAAGCGCGGATTTTTGCTGAGGGCGAAATGGGCACGGTAGATGAGCGCCATGCCATCTAATAAAAACAGTTTTTTCATGAGGGATTAGCCAGATTGAATGTTTTTTCCGATCAAATAATACCGGAAAATCCAAATTTAAGAACTCCAGGTTCTAAATCACTCAAAAGCTGAAAAATCAGCGGAAAGTACAATCTGCAACATGATCATTTACCATACCAACTGCCTGCATATAAGCGTAACAGATAACGGAACCAAAAAACTTAAAGCCACGTTTTTTAAGGTCTTTGCTGATGGCATCGGAAATTTTTGAAGTAATAATTCCTCCGTTTTCCAATCGTTTTAGGTTGATAATCGGTTTCCCTTCCGGCAAAAAACTGTATAAATAATTATAAAAAGAGCCATACTGTTTTTGTACCTGTAAAAACAGTATGGCGTTGGAAATAGCTGCTTTAATTTTTAGACGGTTGCGGATAATGCCTTCATTTTGCATCAACCGCTCAACATCTGCTTCTGTGAACGATGCTGTTTTTATCGGGTCAAAATCAGCAAAGGCTTTGCGATAATTTTCACGGCGGCGCAAAATGGTAATCCAGCTTAAACCGGCCTGAGCAGATTCGAGGATTAAAAACTCAAATAAAATTTGATCGTCTTGAACCGGTTTGCCCCATTCTTCATCGTGGTATTTGGTGTATAAGGCATCGTTTCCGCACCAGGAACAACGTTTGATTAATTTTTCTGTCATCAGCTTAAACTAAAAATGCTGCCTAAATTAAGCAGCATTTTTGTATTTCTATCTGTAAGAACGCCATCCGCCGCGCACCCAAATATGGCCGTGTCTGTTATGGTTCCATTGGCCGGGGTGATAACTGTAGCCAGGGCGGGGCCTGCTCCAGTAGCCTGGTTGTGCCACATAACCGCCTCCGCGCCAAATATATTCGGGTTCAATCCAAATTGCACCGGCATAGGGTGCGATAGGGCGCCGGTAAACATACGGTGCCGGCCGTTCAGAAACGTAGTAAGAACTTCCGCAGGAAGCAAAAAACAGTGCCAGCGTGCAGGCTAATAGCGTTAATTTTGTGGATTTCATAATTGTTTTTAATTATGACCTTTTGAAATTGTAAGCGTTTAATTGAAGCTTATTAAATCTTTAGACGAATGCGGATGCTTCTTTTATCGCCTAAATTTCCAGTTCCTGCGCCGGATCCCAAAAAAGGGTTTTGAAGTTTTGAATCTGATCATCATCTACCAAAACGCCTTCACTTTCCAACAGTTGCTGCATTAAGTTTGGACTACCGAAACGTTGTTTGCCAGTTAATAAGCCAATACGGTTGACCACACGATGTGCCGGAACCGGCGGAAATATTTTGATGGAATTCCCCATGGCATAACCCACCATCCGCGAAGAGCCTTTTGTGCCCAAAAACTCGGCAATGGCACCGTAGGAAGTTACGCGGCCAGCTGGAATCTGGCGCACAACCCAATACACTTTTTCATAAAAACTATCGTTTTCCATCGTTTAAAGCTAAGCAAAAGAAAACTTTACGTAGTTGATGTTTTTGTTGTTTTGGAGATACTTTTTTTCGTAGTAAGTTTTGATGGATAAAACATCATTTGCATATTCCGAATGATACAAATCATTGGTGGAAATATGCAGTTGCATACCCAAATCTGTAATTTTCTCTAACGTGTAATTATACAAATCGTCGTTATCCGTTTTAAGGTGAATAAAACCGCCGGGCTGTAAAATATTACGGTAGTTTTCAAGGAAACGGGGAGAAGTTAAACGCTTCCGTTCGCGGCCAACCTGCGGTTGCGGATCGGGAAAAGTGATCCAGATTTCTGAAACTTCTTCCGGTTCAAAATAATCCAGAATTTGCTCAATTTGAATCCGCAGAAAGGCAACATTGTTTATATTTTCTTCCAATGCAGTTTTGGCGCCACGCCAAATTCGATTTCCTTTATAATCAACTCCAATAAAGTTTTTTTCGGGATGCAGCCGCGCCATTTCTACCGCATATTCACCTTTTCCACAAGCAAGCTCCAGCACCAGCTGATGGTTATTTTTAAAATGAATTTTATTCCAATTTCCTTTTAAAGCGTGACCTTCTTCTAATTGTAAAACATTTTCAAACGTTGAAATCTCTGCAAAACGCTTTAGTTTATCTTTTCCCACAAACAAAAAATTTAGTGGGCAAAAGTAACTTTAGCAGCTATGTTTATAAAATAAAAAAGCAGGTTCTGCTATAGAACCTGCTTTTTGTTAATTAAACCGAAGTAATTATCAATCTAATTTTTTAATCACAATTGGTGTATTGGTAGTTGCTGGTTTAGCTAAAACAACGCTTTTTTTAGCAGGTGTTTTTAGTTTTGTAAAGAAGTTTTCCAGCGGTTTTACCTTGGCTAAAACGGTATCTGTTACTTTAGAATTGGAAACTGATTTTTTGATTTTATCCCAACCGGAAGTAACGTTTTCCTGATTGATATAGCCAGATGCTTTTTCCGACAAAAAATTAACAACTGATTTAGTAATAAATCCGGAGCCTCTAAACAGCGTTTTGTTTAAAGTCATCGGAAGCAAAAACTTGGAAACCATTGCTACTACATCCTGATTTAATAAACCATTTAATTTGATGTTACTTCCGGATTCGTTTACAGCAGATTTCGGAAACAAGGAAAGCATGGTTTTATAAATAATTTTCGGACTGCTAAAACGTTGTTTAATTGTAGCTTCCTGTTGTACAGTTAAAGTTTCCAGTCGTACAATCTCGTTTCTTAAATCGTGAATACTTTTAATAGGTACAATCATTTGCTGTTATTTTTAAAAAGTTTTGAAATGAAAAAGCCAATCAGCGGCGCTTCGATATATTTTGCTTTTAAGACCAACACTAAAACGGCTATAATTATAAAAATTAAAGTAACACAACCAAAGCCTGCCCAATAAGAGCCAAACGCGGCACCCAAACCTAATGCAAGTGTTACGCTGGCAAACATTAAAATTAGCAAGCCCAGCACCGCTAAAATTGCATAAGCAATAACACTTGCAGCAATGGTAGTTGCCTGGTCTGTCGCTTTATATTTTAATAAAGTAATCCGGGTTTCTACATATTCTTTTATTTGGTCGATGATAGAAGGATTTTTTGGGTTTTGTTCCATAAGATAAAGGTTAAGCTAAGCTTCTTTGCGTTAAGATAACGCTAAAGAAACATGTTTTACTGGTACAACTAACAATTTATACAATTAAATTACCTAACTGCTTACAGCTTGATAATGTTTGCCTTTAATTGCAAATACTGTTTTTATGGCACTAAATTTAGGCTGATTAATACAAGATGCATAAGCAAATATAAAATATAGTACATAAAAAAAGCTCCGAAGTTATTCGGAGCTTTTTTTATGTAATTAGCTAAAATTATTTTTTAGCTGTTGCTTTTTTTCTTTTTTTAGTTACTGTATGATATTTTTTAGTATGAACATGAGTTCTTCTAACTGTTTTCTTAACAATAACTACTGGAGCCGGAGGTGGAGGCGTAACTATAACAGGTGCTGGGAATTTAATTTCGCAACCAGAACCATCTACAACTGTACCTGCTGGAGTTCCAGGACATTTGTCTAAATCATCACGAACACCATCGCCATCAGAATCTTTTTTCAGGTTAGATACACCAGTTTCCACTTCGCTAACTTTACCTTTCAAGCTATCAACAGTAATGCGTAAGGTAGAATCTTTCAATTCATCATACAACATTGCTACTGGGTTAACCCAATCCAAGTTTGGTCTAGATTTTCCGCCTAAAGCAAATTCAAAACCACCATATCCGTAAGAGAATTTATCTTTTGTTGGATAACCAGCGTTAACACCATCCAGGTTATCACCGTCAACAAAAGTTGCTGTATAACCTAAATTAAAAGCAACTTTATCAGTTAATCTAAATTTAACACCTA
>JBPBQN010000059.1:0-4920 GCA_050954865.1 Janthinobacterium lividum
GAAATTAAAGCCTGACTGGCAATTACGGCGGCCATCGTGGCAATACCAATTCCAAAAATCAAAAACCAGGACGGCATGATGGTATAAAATGGATTTTGGCTACCTAACGTTTGTCCCTGATGCTGCAAAAGCCAAACAGACTGTCCCAAATAATTCAGTATTAAACAGGTTTTAACATAAACCCAGCTCACCCGAATGTTATCGCGACCGCAATGCCCTAAATCAGAATACAAAGCTTCTGCACCCGTGGTACATAAAAAAACAGCTCCTAAAATGATGAACGCGTTTGGATCATGCGCCAGCAACTGATAAGCATAATATGGATTTAGTGCTTTAAAAATAGCAGGCATCTGGATGATATACGATGCACCTAAAACGCCCATCATGGTAAACCAGATTAGCATAATTGGCCCAAATGCTTTACCAACCAGCGATGTACCATATTGCTGTATCAAAAATAAACCGATAATAATAGCAATTACAATGTAAATGGTGGGCAAACCGGTGTACAAAATATCCAGCCCTTGTATGGCCGAAGATATGGTGATTGGCGGCGTAATAATACCATCGGCCAGAAGCGCGCAACCACCAATAACCGCCGGCACAACCAGCCATCTTGCCTTTTTTCGCACCAAAGAAAAGAGTGAAAAAATGCCACCTTCGCCTTTGTTATCGGCCTGAAGCGTGATAACAACATATTTTAAAGTGGTTTGCAAGGTTAACGTCCAGAAGATGCAGGACATGCCTCCCAAAATTAAAATGTTAGAAATGGGCTGCCGGTTTACAATTGCCGTAAAAACGTACAACGGCGATGTACCAATATCACCATAAATGATGCCCAGGCTAATTAAAAATCCGGCAGCGGAAAACTTGTGTAGATCTTTATGATTCACGTTTTAGTAATTAAATCAAACTTATTATATTTATTAACTCGTACAAGAGCAACATGTGTTATAAACCTGGCACGAATTTAGAGTTTTTCAGATGTTAAATATTGTTAAATGCATACTGTTTTTAACATAGATAATTTTTTGGGATAAAGATTTTAATACTTTTGAATAGAATTTATACATGAAACAACTTTACTCTTCAGTATTTGCTTTACTTATTTTGTTGTCTGCGGTAACTATGATGAGTTTTGCCTTGAGCACAGATGCTTCAGCAAAAATAAAATTTAACAGCCTTCCTACTAAGTTTTCAACTAAATCAGAGCACGTTTCTTATCTTAAAAATGGTTTTAAAACCGCTCTTCCTCCTATAAAACCTGTTCAAAATCAATCAGTTACCTCCAAACAAAACACAATTAAATCTGATAATGAGAAATTATTGAGTGATGTATCTATTTATCCAAATCCGATTACGGATAAAATTAACATGACTTATAATGTGAAGCGAAATACTAATGTGTCCATCAAAATTATGGATATTTTGGGAAATGATGTGCTTACTTTAATGTCTCAACGTGTAGAAGCCGGCGAACAAAAAAATTCCTTTCTGTTAAGCAACCGCATTTCTCCGGGCTTTTATTTTGTTCGAATAATTGTTGGAACGGAACCTTTTATCAAACGTATTTCTATTCTGTAACAGCTATTTTATGTTAATAAAGCTGTCTTTTTTAAAATACAGCCTGTTTTTATTTTTTAGTTTTGGCAGAAAATAAAAGCAAATGAAAATCATTGCCATCGGCCGGAATTATGCCGAACACGCCAAAGAATTAAATAACCCGGTTCCTGCCACGCCGGTTATTTTTATGAAGCCTGATACCGCTATCCTAAAAGATAACAAGCCTTTTTATCACCCGGAATTTTCTGACGATATCCACCATGAAATTGAAATTGTGTTGAAAGTTTCCAAAGAAGGTAAAAATATTGCCGAGAAATTTGCGGCCACTTATTATGATGAAATTGGTTTAGGCATCGATTTTACCGCGCGAGACATTCAGCAAAAACACAAAGAAAAAGGCTTGCCCTGGGAATTGGCCAAAGGTTTTGACAACTCTGCCCCGATCAGCAATTTTGTGCCGAAAACGCAATTTCCGGATTTGTATGAGCTGAATTTTCATCTGGATGTGAACCAGGAAACGCGGCAAAGCGGTAATACCAAAGATTTGTTGTTTTCTTTTGAGCAGATCATCGTTTTTGTATCGCAATACATCACCCTGAAAAAAGGAGATTTAATTTTTACCGGAACCCCAGCTGGCGTAGCACGCGTAAAAGCAGGCGACCGCCTGGAAGGTTATCTGGAGAATGAGAAAATGCTTGATTTTTTGGTGCGATAAAATGTTGCGAAAGTTTTTCCCGATACTGTTTTTATCAGGTATTTTTTATCCTGATGTTCAAGCTCAAATTCTCACACCAAGCAGCACGTTACCGCAAAGCATTTACCGTTATCCGCAGGGTTATTTTCGTTATCCGCTGGATTTGCCGCCAACCACGGCAGGCACTTTTGGCGAATTGAGGCCAAATCACTTTCACTCCGGCCTAGATTTCAAAACCAACCAGCGCACAGGTTATCCGGTTCATGCGGTTGCAGAAGGATTTGTTTCGCGGATGCGAGTGCAATTCGGCGGATTTGGATTGGCCGTTTACATCAGTCATCCTAACGGTTACACCACGGTTTACGGACACCTGGAACGCGTAACGCCGGAGCTAGCCAAAATCATTAAAGATTATCAGTATAAAAATCAGGTTTACGAGGCTGACATTCAGTTGCAACCCACGCAAATGCCGCTGCAAAAAGGCGATGTTTTTGCCTGGTCTGGCAATGCCGGAGCTTCTGCCGGTCCGCATGTGCATTTTGAAATCCGAGATACGCAGACGGAACAAACCATAAATCCTCAGTTATTTGGCTTAACGATTCCGGATCGTGTTCCGCCTTCCATTGCTGCAATTTACGCCTATCACCTCAACGGAAAACCATTTAATGAAAACACCACGAAGCAACTGATTCCAATAGTTGGTGCTGCCGGAAATTACCGGCTAAAAGAAGCATCGCCAATTCATTTGAGCGGCGAATCTGCATTTGGGATTATCACGAATGACATGAACAGTTCTTCGATGAACCGAAACGGCATCTATTCGATCCAGCTCGATGAAGATGGAAAAACGGTTTATCAGTTTACTATTGATCGTTTTGCTTTTGATCAAACGCACGCCATCAATTCGCACCTGGATTATCCGGCTTTTTTAAATTCGGGTAAATATATTCAGAAAAGTTTTGTTGATCCCGGCAACCAGATTGGTTTATACAACGGCACGCAAAACCGGGGCGTAATCAACTTTAATGATGATGCGCTGCACGAGCTGGAATATGTGGTAAAAGATGTAGCCGGCAATACTTCAACCTTAAAATTTCAGGTAAAATCCACGCCGCCAGCAGCTGTGGAAACGCCTGCGCCGGGCGGAAATTTTTTCAAAACCAATCAGCAAAATACTTTTGCCACAGATCAGGTGAAAGTTATTTTTCCGGAAGGTGTTTTGTACGAAAACCTGGATTTTGCGTACAGCACTTTGCCACAAAAAGCTGGTGGATATTCGGTTGTTCATCGCATTCATAATCGTTTTACGCCGTTGCATGATCAGGTTGATTTGTGGATTAAACCGAATGTTTCCCTGGGGAATTATGCTGATAAAGCCATCATTGTAAATAGCGGACACGGTGCGCAAGGCGGTTTTTTCAAGGATGGTTATGTAAAAACCAAAATCAAGAGTTTTGGCGATTATTATATTGCGGTGGATACGGTTGCACCGGTAATTTTGCCAGTAAATATTTCCGAAGGAAAAAACATGACTGCGACAAACTACATCGCTTTCCGGATTGGCGATAATTTAGCAGGAATTAAATCTTATAACGCTTATATTGATGGCCAGTGGGTTTTGCTGGAACATGATTATAAAAGTAAAATGTTCAAGTATTTTTTTGAGGAACATTGCCCGTCCGGAAAACACCAGCTGGAAGTGGTGGCTACCGATCAGAAAGAAAATACCAAAAAATTGACGCTAAATTTTTACCGGTAAAAACAGCATCACCCAAAAACCATCAACCATGAAAAACAAGCTTTTAAAAGAAGGTGATCAAGCGCCGGATTTCAACGCAAAAGATCAAAATGGAAGCTCGGTTTCACTTTCAGATTTCCTGGATAAAACCCTGATTTTGTACTTCTACCCAAAAGATGACACGCCAGGCTGTACGGCACAGGCCTGCAGTTTCCGGGATAACTATCAATTGCTTTTGCAGCAAGGTTATAATGTGGTTGGCGTGAGTACGGATGATGAAAAATCGCATAAAAAGTTTGAAAGCAAGCATCAGCTTCCTTTTCCGCTGATTGCTGATACGGATAGATCCATATCAGAAAGTTACGGTGTTTGGGTGGAGAAAAACATGTATGGCAAAGTATACATGGGCACGGCGCGAACTACTTTTTTGATCAATAAAAACAGTATCATCCTGAAAATGATTGAGAAAGTGGATACTAAAAACGCTTCTCAGCAGGTTTTGGATTTATTGGCCTGAATATTTTCAGCTTAAAAATTAATTAAACCTGTACCATTTTTACGGGTCAAACTGTTTTTATCTGCCTAAATTTGTGTTGCTTTATCATCTAAGCCAACAATAATCTCGTAAAAAGATTAAGTTTGTGTAAATAATCCGATCATCTATATTAAAACTCTACATGTCTGCACAGGTTGAAGATCAAGAAATACTGAGCAAGTTTCAGGATGAAAAAACCCGGAACGAGGCTTTTAACCTGTTACTCAAAAAGTATCAGCAAAAAATATACTGGCATATCCGGCGGATGGTGATTAATCATGATGATGCTGATGATTTGGTGCAGGATGTTTTTGTAAAAATCTGGAAAAACCTGCTTGGTTTTCGCAACGATGCACAGCTTTATACCTGGATGTACCGAATTGCCAGCAA
>JBPBQN010000060.1:0-4904 GCA_050954865.1 Janthinobacterium lividum
ATATAATTTTAGAATTTTGAATCAAATTTTGTTTCCCACTCTTTTTCTATTATATCCTGTAATCCACAAGAATTTTTTTCAAGCATCTTAACGAGTTGAATCTGCGCGCGGGTTCGCTGAAGATTATGCGAAGTAGAATGAACTTTATAATAAATGTCTCCCTGCAGGTAATCTGTTAGAAAACGCACCGCTTGCATGTACGGTAAAAGCAATACTCCTTTTATCAATGATTTTACCTCTTGCCCGGTTAAAAAGCTATTTGTTTCACTTAAATAGCCTTGGGTAAATGCTTCAAATAATGGAATGTTTAATTGTATCTTGTTCAGATCCGGTTCATCTTCTGCGCCTTTATTAATAATTGTTCTGATTGCATCACCAAAATCGTATGCTACATATCCTGGCATAACCGTGTCCAAATCAATTACACATTGAAAGTGGTCTTCCTGATCCAATAAAACGTTATTAAATTTAGTGTCGTTGTGGGTGATTCTTAACGGAAGTATGCCGGTTTTTCCAAGCTGCAATATTTCAATCATACCTTCAGCCCTTTCCAATAAAAAATAAATTTCTGCTGTTACCTCAATTACTCTTCCAGCACTATCATTTTCAATTGCAAGATGAAAATCATTCAGACGTTTTTCTATGTTTAAAAAGTTTGGAATTGTTTGGATAAGCAACGTAGGATCAAGATCAGACAACAAACTTTGAAACCTGCCGAATGCCATTCCACCTTGTTGTGCCTGCTGAGGAGTTGTGATGGAATCATAGCTCCTGGTGTTAGACAAGAAATAAAATACTCGCCAATGATTACCGTCTTCATCTTTAAAATAAGTTTGCCCGTTTTTGCAGTTTACTAATGTTAAAACATTTTTGTCAGCATCTGTAGCAAATAATGTTTTTTGCTTTAGATGTTTGATGACTAATTCTATGTTTTTCATCAAACCGGCAACATCCTTAAAAACGTAATCGTTAATTTTTTGAAGCAAGTAATCAGGCTCTTTTCGCAAGGTATTTTTTACAAAAAAAGTATCGTTAATATGTCCGGAGCCGTAAGTTTTAATAGTTGATAAATCTACATCAATATCAAAATTGCTTAAAATATGCTTAAAATTATAGGTTGTTATTGTGTTCATTTAGGTTTAGAATAGCTAAAGTTTTAAGTACGTTACAGGTGAAAATTATTTTTCTACAGCATTTAAAACGATAACCTGAAAAGGTTTTAATTCCATGTTTAGCTGGTTGCCTTCGGTTACTTTTGCATGCGTAAGACTTTTTGCATCGCTAAACACATAATCAGCCGATTTTTCGGCAGGTATTTCGAAAGCGCTTTGCACTGAGCAAGCAAAAGATTTGGTTGTTGATGTCGGATTTCTTAGGGTAACTGTACCTTTTCCATTTTGCCATGCAGCAAAACCATAAACTTCTCCTTTTGACGGATCGCCACCAATCCAATGCACATCAGCTAAAATAGCTTCATTAGCTTTTGCCCAGTTTGCTGCCGCGCTTAAACAATCCCAATTATTAGAATTGAGTTTATGAGGATTGATATACAGTTCCTGCAAACTGGTTCCGGTGCCAAAAAACGACCAGATTTCATCCGCAATGTTTTTGTTGTCCATTTCCAACGAATCCGGCAAGCCATGATCTGCAATGGTAATGCCATGATTCATCATTGCATTTAGCGGATAAAGCGGCGCCCGCTGAACAATGTTTTTATAAGTTTGGCCATCTCTGTAAGTAATCCATTGTTGCCTTTTGGGGCCTTCGCCATCAAGCCCGGTATCTTCTCCGGCCCGCCAAATGGCATCACCATATTTAAGCCAGTAAACAGAAGGCCAGGTGCCAACCGTCAGGCTGAAATATAAATCAGGTTTAATTTCTCTCATCTTGCTGATGAGTTTTAATAAAGCTTCTATGTCTTTTTGATATTTTAAACTGGCTCCGCTTGCACCGTTTCCGGCACCAACACCATCAAACTTGAACATCGAAACATTATATTTCCTGATAAAATCAGTGGTAACAGCGGTAAATCGTTTATTGTAAACCGGGCCGGATAATGAAAACCCGTTTTCGTTGGTTTCAAACGGCGGACTTTGCGTTTTACCGTAGGCCAGCCGTTGCGCTTTGGGTTCATTATAACCTCCCCAGGGAGAAATCCAAACGCCAATTCCGGCATGATAAGCGGCACTTGCTTTCCTCAAATTATCAAATCCATGCGGGAAACCCTTGTTAAATTGCCATAAAGTTTTATTGTCATCCCAGCCATCGTCAAACAAAAAAGCATTCATTTTTACGTGCCTTTTTTCAATCAAACTGTCGCCATAGGTTTTAATCCGATCAAGGCAAATGGTTTCATTCAGTTTCATGGTGTCATAGGAGATATCAAACCACGAATTGTAATGCAGCATCTGGTGGTAAGGATTTGCGCGTTCCTTTTCTGTATAATACAAAAATCCTCTTCTTAACTGATCTTTTGGTGTTGCCCCCAAAACGGCAGAAACGGTGAATGAACTGGTTTTGGTTACCGGATTTAAACGCTGCAAACTGGTGTACATATAAGTTTGATTATTTAAAATCTGGCTCATCGGGTGCTCCAAAGCAAAAAACATATTGTGATGGATAAAGGGAGATCCATCTACCGTACCTTCTCGTTTTAAACCGATATCAAGCGGAAGCTTTGTTAAAGAAATACGGTTTATTCGGACGGTATTTTTGGAACTGACCATGATAATATGGCGAAGATAACTGGCGCCGTCATCCAAAACTACTGTCCATTGCACCCGGATGCCGGTTGCCGGATTAGTTAATTCTGCAACCAGCTTTTTACCTTTTTTGGGATTTTGATTGTCGCTTACAATTGAAACACGGTTGTTAACAACTATAAAATCTTTTGATGACAGCGTTTTATTTCCAGGTAATTCCAGTTCAAAAAGCGGCGAGTTAGCCAGATCTAGTTGATCATGCGCCGCTACATCTTCAAAACTTAACGGAAGCAATTTTTGATTAACCAGTTTAAACCGATAACTAACCGTATTATTTGCTAAAGTGTAAACTCCTTTTGAAACACTAAACGTAGCGTGGCTTGGCTGCACGCCGGGATAGGTTAGCTGCGCAAAGCCATTAGCGGCCAATACGTGTAAGAGTGCCAGCAAGGCCCATATTTTGTAATTCATTGGTTATACGGTTCAAATTTGGTTATCATTTAAATAGTATTATTGTGCGCAAAACGCTGTTGATCATTTGTTTACAACTGATGCTTCTTTTATCGGGTAAAAATTTTGATCTGCTCTGCTTTATTCCGGTATCATATATCAGCATAAATTTATAGTGATAAAAACAGCATCACGGTTTTGGGCTGATACCATTATTCAGTTTTTTTAAAAACAGGTATTTCATCCAGTGCAACATCAACTTCTTTAGTGGTTGGGCCTTTAAAAACCTTTCCGGTTTCGTTTATCCATTTTCCTTTCGGGAAAACGATTTTCCGGCGAGTTCCTTTTTCCGTCATCGGTGCAACCATCAATGTTTCACCCAACATAAATTGGTCTTTAATTTCCTCCAAACCTTGTCCGGGGAAATTATACTCCAGGTTCCGGATGACAGGTTCTCCGGTTTGCGCAGATTCTTTAACCGTTTGCAGGATGTAAGGCGTGTATTTCATCCGCAGGGCAACGCTTTGTTTAACTGCTTTTAAATGTGCCGGATCCAGTATGCGCCAGGGAGCTGCCGAAAACTGCATCATGGGCATCAAGGCACTGCACTCGGCTGATCTAACCACCAGATCCTGATCCAGTTGATCCACGCCGATAAAGGAGCCGTATTCGCCGCCGCCAATCATATCCGGGCAGGTAAACTGGTAACCCAGCAAGCCTGCCGCAGTGATGTTTGGGATGAGTTTTTGAATATCCTGCCAGTTGTGTTTTTTGTCGCGCAGGCGTTCGGCCAGCGGCTGGCCGCCCTGTTTCCACATGGCCCTGAATTCATTCAGCGGAAACATCAGGCCGAAGTTTCCATATAAACTGCACTGCTCGTTGGCATTAAGTGCTTTAAAAGGCGCAACATTTCCGGTGTAAAACTCAATATCGCCTGCATCGAATTTGAAACCATCAATGCCATAATTATCAACCAAGCCTTGCAGCTGTTTTCTGTACCAGGTAACGGCATCGGGATTGGTAAAATCCAAAACTGCGCTGTAACCGTTCCACCAACTGATGATGGCCGGATCTGTTGCCTGGCTCCAGGTTGTGTTTGCGTTGCCTTTATTGTTCATCAAAAGCAGTTTTTTATCGTTTAGATCACGAAAGATTTGTGTATCCGAAGAAATAAACGGACAAACCCAAACCATCACTTTAAAGCCAAGCTGGTGCAGTTCTTTCACCATTTGAACAGGATCGGGGAAACGATCTTTCCTGAAGCTGAATTTGCCATAAAAATCCATCCAGTTATCATCAATCATCAACACACCCGGCGGAAAACCATTGTTGATGATCGCGTGCGCATATTTCAAAATATCCGTTTGGTTTTGGTTATAAACCAGTTCTATCCAGGTATTATATTGCGGGCGGGCAAATAAAAGCGGATCGGGCATTTTACCACTTGCCGGAAATTTCAGCTTGCTTACTTTTTTAAATGCTGCTGATAAACTGCTGCCTCCGCTGCCAACAATTACGCTGTCCAGCGTATTACTGATGATGATTTCGTTAGCTGTAATTGTAAATTTAAAAGGCTGATTACTCCAGATGTAGCAGCCTTTGGTAGATAACAACAGCGGTTCCGATTGATTATCTTTATTATTGCCATAAAGATCAAAACCATACCCGTTTTTAAACGGCATTGCTGTGCCATCATCCACCGTGCCGCCGTACCATTTTTCGCCGGGTGCAATGGTAATTGTTTTGTTTACA
>JBPBQN010000061.1:0-4491 GCA_050954865.1 Janthinobacterium lividum
TGATGCGCCCAACTGGTTTATGGCGATGGGGCAGCGACAAATCGGACAAAAAGGTGTTTTTCATTTCAACGTAATGCTTTCTGCGGATCGTTTTACAGAAGGCGGAAACGGTTATCCGCTGCTTTTTCAAACCGGCGAAAGCTGGAAAAATGTTCCGCTGGTAGATCGCCAGCATCCGCATGATCTGTTTTCTGAACTGGCCGCCAGTTATTCGTACAGCTTCACCAAAAAAACAGATTTGAGTTTTTATCTCGGATATCCTGGCGAACCTGCTTTGGGTTCAACCGCTTTTATGCACCGGCCTTCTGCTTTATCCAATCCGGATGCGCCAATTGGCCACCACTGGAACGATGGCACGCATATCACTTTTGGCGTGGCAACTTTGGGTTTTCGTTTAAATAAATTTAAGCTGGAAGGTTCCTCTTTTACCGGGCGGGAGCCAGACGAAAACCGCCTAAATTTTGATAAACCGCGTTTTGATTCCTGGAGCGGCCGTTTGTCCTACAATCCAACGCAAAACTGGGCTTTGGAAGTTTCGCACGGTTTTATAAAAAGTCCGGAAATGCTGATGCCAGCCGAAAATGTAAACCGAACCATCGCTTCCGCTATTTACAGCAAACCTTTTGTGGGCGAGCAGTTTTTAAACGTAACGGCTTTGTGGGGATTGAATAAATACAAAAATCAGGACGGCCAGAATACGGCTTTGCTGGAAGCCAGTTACCGCCTGCGGAAATTTGAATTTTACACGCGCTACGAATGGGTGCAAAAATCCCGCGAGGAACTGAATTTAGATGAAAATTTATACGGAGAAGATACGCTTTTCCCGGTTAACGCTTTGACTTTGGGTTTAAATTATGATTTGCTATACATCGGAAAAATTCGTGTGGCTATTGGCGGACAGCTTTCTGCGTATCATGCTGATGACCGTTTGGATAATTTATATGGTAAAAACCCGTATGCCGGAGAAGTTTTTTTGAGGATTTATCCAAGTTTGATGAAGATGAAGTAATTGATGATGCTTCTTTTACCGGTATAAATTCATCAGCATAAAACATTCAGCCTTAACCCGTCAAATTTTTTAATTTCGCGGTTCAATTCTCCGCAGAACCGAAAATGGATTATCAGTTTAAAAAAATAGAAAGCGAATGGCAAAAGTTTTGGGCCGAAAACCAGACTTTTAAAGCCGAAAACCATTCTTCCAAACCCAAATATTATGTGATGGACATGTTTCCGTATCCTTCCGGAGCCGGTTTGCACGTTGGCCATCCGCTGGGTTATATTGCTTCGGATATTTTTGCGCGCTACAAACGGCTGAAAGGTTTTAACGTGCTGCATCCGATGGGTTACGATTCTTTCGGACTTCCTGCCGAACAATACGCGATACAAACCGGGCAGCATCCGGCCATCACCACCGAACAAAATATTGCCACTTATCGTCGTCAGCTTGACCAGATTGGTTTTTCTTTTGATTGGAGCCGCGAAGTACGCACCAGTTCGCCAGATTATTATAAATGGACGCAGTGGATTTTTATGCAGCTTTTCAACTCCTGGTACAATCAGGAAACGGACAAAGCAGAACCGATTTCTGCCTTGATTCAAAAGTTTGAGGCTGATGGAAATGTATTGGTAAAAGCAGCATCGGATGATGACGTAATTACTTTTTCTGCAGAAGAATGGATTACTTTCACCGACATAGAAAAGCAGGAAGAACTGCTGAAATACCGTTTAACTTATCTCCGCGAAAGCACGGTAAACTGGTGCGCGGCGTTAGGAACTGTTTTGGCAAATGATGAAGTAAAAGACGGTTTTTCTGAACGCGGCGGTTATCCCGTAGAACAGAAAAAAATGATGCAGTGGAGCATGCGCATCACTGCTTATGCCGAGCGTTTGCTGCAAGGTTTGGACACCATCGACTGGCCGGAACCGCTGAAAGAAATGCAGCGCAACTGGATCGGGAAAAGTGTTGGCGCAATGGTAGAGTTTGATGTTGAACCTGTTGTTGGCAATTTTGAATTATCGCAGGATAGTCCGCTGGAACCGGCAAAAATTGCGGTTTTTACTACGCGTGTTGATACCACTTTCGGCGTAACTTTCGTGGTTTTGGCACCGGAACATGAGCTGGTTAAACATTTAACCACACCAGATCAGCAGACAGATATTGATGCGTACATCGATCAGGCGAAAAAGAAATCGGAACTGGACCGTATGGCTGATACCAAAACCGTTTCCGGTGCTTTTACAGGAAGTTATGTGCTTAATCCACTGGATGGAAATAAAATTCCGGTTTGGATTGCCGATTATGTTTTAGCAGGATACGGAACTGGCGCGGTGATGGGTGTTCCTTCCGGTGATGCGCGCGATCATCGTTTTGCCACGCATTTTAATTTGCCAATTGTTGCCATTTTGGATACCCAAAAAGAGGTGGTAAAAGAAGCAGATGCCACCAAAGAAGGCCATTACATCAATTCCGGTTTTATCAACGGAATGATTTACAAAGAAGCAACAGCTGCGGTAATTGCCAAACTGGAAGAATTAGGTGCCGGAAAAGCCAAAATCAATTACCGCCAGCGCGATGCGATTTTTGGCAGGCAGCGTTACTGGGGCGAACCTGTTCCGGTTTATTTTAAAGATGGATTGCCGCAGTTAATTGATGAAACCGAATTGCCTTTGGTTTTGCCGGAAGTTGATAAGTATCTACCAACAGAAAGCGGCGAACCGCCTTTGGCCCGCGCCGAAAACTGGAAATACCAAAATGAGTTTGAGTACGAACTAAGCACCATGCCAGGCTGGGCAGGCAGCAGCTGGTACTGGCATCGTTATATGGCGACCAAAGAGGAGCGGGCGGAGAACGTTTTCGCCCCAAAAGAAGCGATAGATTACTGGAAAGATGTGGATTTGTACATCGGTGGCAGCGAACACGCAACTGGGCATTTGCTGTACAGCCGTTTCTGGAACAAGTTTTTAAAAGATCTGGGTTTGGTTGAAGCTGAGGAACCTTTTAAAAAGCTGATTAATCAGGGAATGATTCAGGGAAGATCGAGCTTGATGTACCAACTACGAATTCAATTAGCAAACAATGAATATAAAACTTATTATCTTTCCAAGTCAATCTATGACAAACTAACTAATAGTGAATTTATAGATAAAGAATTTTTTAGTAAAATTGGATTTATAGCTAATATCCCACCTCATTTTTATTCATCTAGTCATGTTGATGTTAATATTGTCTCAAATGATGTTTTAGATAAAGTTGCTTTCATCAACTCTCGTGACGAGTATAAGAACGCAGAACTTATTCTTGAAGACGGATCAATATTTCCGGATTTTTCTTTTGTTGTTACTAATGTTGATGAAAAGGGTGAGCGATTCATCTGTGGACACGAAGTAGAAAAAATGTCCAAATCCAAGTTTAACGTGGTTAATCCGGATGAAATGATTGAACGTTACGGCGCGGATACTTTGCGGATGTACGAAATGTTTTTAGGTCCGCTGGAACAATCCAAACCCTGGAACACCAACGGAATTGAAGGCGTTTTCAAGTTTCTGCGGAAGTTCTGGAAACTGTTTCATGATGATAACTTCAATTTTAGGGTGGTAAACGAAGCACCAACAAAAGCCGAACTGAAATCGCTCCACAAAATCATTAAAAAAGTGGAAGATGATGTAGAGCGTTTCTCGTTTAATACTTCCGTTTCCAGCTTTATGATTGCGGTGAATGAACTAACCGAAATAAAGTGTGCTAAAAGAAGCATTCTGCAGGATATGGTAATTATCTTGTCGCCTTACGCGCCGCACATTTGCGAGGAATTGTGGAAGCTTTTAGGCAATGAATCCGGAACTTTATCTTACGCAGCTTATCCGAAATTCAATCCGGAGTTTTTGGTAGAAGATGCGTTTTCGTACCCGATTTCCATCAACGGAAAAACAAAAACCAACCTGGAAATTCCGCTTAGCCTTGACTCAAAAGAAGTGGAAACCATGGTTTTAGCTGATGAAAACGTACAAAAATATCTGGCCGGACAAACGCCTAAAAAAGTGATTGTGGTAAAAGGTCGCATTGTAAATATGGTGGTTTAATATTTCTTTAAATAACTCTGTCAATATAAGTTAATAGAACTTAATAAATTTTTGCCGGTAAAAGAAGTATTCCGTTTTGTGCTGAAATGTAAAGAACGGGTTACAATACTTCTTTTATCATACAAAAAAAGATTTTCGCCGTAACAATTATCAATTTCGTTCCTCCTAATTATAAACCATTGAAATGAAACGTTTACTTATACTTTTTTCCTTATCCATTTTTGCAATTACTGCGCGGGCACAATTTCCGGGCGGTGGCGGCGGGTCATCAGTTACTGGCCGTATTGTAGGAACTGTGATTGATTCTGTCAGCAAAAAACCTGTTGATTACGCCACAATTACCTTATACCGCAGCGGCGGAAAAGCACCGTTAAACGGCGTAGTTACGGATAGCAAAGGTGTGTTTCGCATCAA
>JBPBQN010000062.1:0-4305 GCA_050954865.1 Janthinobacterium lividum
ATGCCGGCATCGAATTTAGCGTTTTCAGTAAACTTTTGATAATCATCAAAAACCGGAATAATACGAACAAGTTCTTTGCAACTGTTTGCAATTTTTAATATCTTTTTAAGGAGAAATGGTGTGCCGATCAACAGAGTTCTCGCACCGGAATCATTCAAAATATATTCAATTTCCGTCTCCGAAAGAGTAGGATAGATAGAAGTATTTACGGCACCAATTTGCTGTAACGCTTGATCATAGTACACGTAATCCGGACCGTTTTCAAGAATTAGTGCTAAGCGATCATTTTTTTTAATGCCGATATCCAGGAAATAAGCAGAAATGGCATTGATCTTTTCTAAAGCCTGATTATAGGTTATTTCTTCCCAAACTTCCTCCACTTTATGTGTCATAAAAACAGCATCAAGCGAATGAATATGCTGAATGATATTCTGAAGCAGACTTGGAACGGTTGAACTTTCTGTTACCGGATTCATGGAAAAACAGGTTTATAAATTATATTTTTTGGCAGGCCAAACTTAAATTTATTAAGTATTAAAACAAAAAAAGGGATGCTGTTTTTAGCATCCCTTTTTTGAAAATATTTGTAAAGATTTTTATACAGAAAAACTGTCGCCACAACCGCAGGTACGGCTGGCATTTGGATTGTTAAAATTAAAACCTTTTCCGTTTAAACCATCTGAAAAATCCAATTCTGTACCGGCCAGATATAAGAAAGACTTCATATCTAAAGAAATCCTGATTCCTTTATCTTCAAAAAACTGATCTCCCGGCTTAATTTCATTGTCGAAATCAAGTTTGTATGATAAACCTGAACATCCTCCGCCAGCAACAGAAACCCGTAAAAAATAAGATTCATTTAAAGCTGAAGCCTGAATCAGTTCTTCAACTTTACTTTTTGCTTTATCGGTTACTGTAATCATTTTTATGAGTTATAAGTTTTGGTTGTAAGTTTTAAGTTAAATAGCAAATGAAAAAACACGTGCTAAAAACAGTATGGAAAGTTGAAGATTGAAATTGTTTATAAAACTAACAATCTACAACTTGCCACTTACAACTTTCTTAATGGTGCACTTTTTCTGATTCGATAGGAGCAAGGCCATTTTTAACACGGAAATCATTGATGGCCGCTTTGATCGCATCTTCTGCCAAAACAGAGCAATGAATTTTAACCGGTGGCAATGCTAATTCTTCAACAATATCCATGTTGTCAATTTTCATGGCATCGTCAATACTTTTTCCTTTTAACCATTCAGTTGCCAAAGAAGAAGAAGCGATAGCAGAACCGCAACCAAAAGTTTTGAATTTTGCGTCTTTAATCACGTTAAATTCATCTACTTCAATTTGCAAACGCATTACGTCGCCGCATTCTGGTGCGCCAACTAATCCGGTTCCAACCATGTTGCTGCTTTTATCCAAAGTTCCAACGTTGCGTGGATTTGAATAATGATCAATTACTTTATCTGAATAAGCCATAGCTTTATGTTTTTAGTTTAATGTTTGATATTCAAAAATACTGCCGTTGTAAAGATAACAGACAGTTTGTCAATGCTGTTTTTATCGGGTAAAAATTTAGTGTTCTGCCCACTCAATAGAATCCAAATCGATACCTTCTTTAAACATTTCCCAAAGCGGAGAAAGTTCGCGAAGGTGCGTTACGGCATTGCGGGTAACTTCGATTGCGCGGTCAACTTCTTCTTCCGTTGTAAATCTACCCAAACCAAAACGAATGGAAGAATGTGCCAGATCATCAGATAAACCTAAGCTTTTTAAAACATAAGAAGGTTCTAAAGAAGCTGAAGTACAGGCAGATCCAGAAGAAACCGCTAAATCTTTCATCGCCATCATCAATCCTTCGCCTTCAACATATTTAAAGGAAATATTTGCGGTGTGCGGCAAACGATGGTTTACATTACCGTTTACATAAGATTCTTCTAATTGTGATAAAGCATTTTCCAATTTATCACGCAAAGCAGAAAGTCTGATTGCATCTTGCTGCATCTCCAAACGGCCCAATTCGCAAGCTTTACCTAAACCTACAATTCCGGGAACATTTAAAGTACCAGAACGCATTCCTCTTTCATGACCGCCGCCGTCCATTTGTGCCGTAACTTTAACACGAGGATTTTTACGGCGAACATATAATGCACCAACACCTTTTGGCCCATACATTTTATGGGCTGATAAAGCTAACAGGTCAATTCCGTCTTCAATCACATTAACCGGAATTTTGCCTACAGCTTGTGTCGCATCCGTCATAAACAAAGCACCAAACTGATGTGCAATCGCTGTAATTTCTTTAACCGGCTGAATAACACCAATTTCATTGTTGCCATACATGATCGAAACCAAAATAGTTTCCTGTGTCATGGCTGCAATTAATTGTTCCAAATCAATCATTCCATCCGGTTTTGGAGAAAGATAAGTAACACGTCCGCCAAGTTTTTCAATGTGTTTACAGGCATCTAAAACAGCTTTATGTTCGGTAGTCATCGTAATAATGTGATTACCTTTTTCCTTATACATTTCAAAAACACCTTTCAACGCCAGGTTATCAGATTCTGTGGCACCGGAAGTAAAAATAATTTCTTTTTCGTTTGCGCCGATCAATTGTGCAACCTGCTCACGTGCATAATCAACCGCTTCTTCAGCAACCCAGCCGAAAGCGTGGTTACGACTGGCAGAATTACCAAATTTTTGCACAAAGTAAGGTATCATCGCTTCTAAAACCCGTGGGTCCATCGGCGTTGTGGCGTTGTTATCTAAATAAATAGGAAGATCCATGAAATTGATTACTAAGTATTAATGTTGATGCAAATATATTAAATCTTTTAAGTTAAATTTTCAAATTTGTGCGTAAAAACAGGGTTTTACAGTCATGAACTTGCAATTTTAAAATCAGCTGATTTGGGCTGAAATCAAACCCTTCAACCTGTTTTACAAATTTTAAACAGGTGTTTGTTATACTGATAAAAATACTATATTTGCGCCTGTTTTTGAAAAGAACGTTATCAAAATGAAAAAAGAAATTCACCCATCAAATTATAGATTAGTAGTTTTTAAAGATATGTCTAACGACTATTCTTTCATAACTAAATCTTGCATAGATTCAAAAGAAACCGTACAATGGGAAGACGGACAAGAGTATCCATTAATTAAACTGGAAATTTCGCACACTTCGCATCCTTTTTATACTGGTAAAATGAAATTGGTTGATACTGCAGGCCGTATCGATAAATTCCGTACTCGTTACAACAAAAAATAAGCTTTATTTAAGATAATAAGCAGTCTCGGTTAACACAGCCGGGACTTTTTTTATTTTTGTTTAATGGGAATTATTCTTTTTGATGATGCTGCGCAGCAAACTCTGCTGCCGTTAACCTTTACGCGGCCCATTGCCGATTTGCGTATCGGTATGTTAACGATTGCCGAAAAATGGCAAAAGTATCTTCAACAAAATACTTCTTTTATCACCCAAAATTATCTTCAGGGAAAATTTCCATTAAAAATTTCTGATTGGAATTTATTGATTAATGGATCCATTTGTCCGGATAAAGCTTTGTTGGAAGCGATTAATGATTTGCAGGAAGGCGAAATTTTAAAGCAGAAAGATTTATTGATTGCAGCAAGGATTTCCGGTTTAGATGTAGCAAACTGGGAAACTGCTGTTGCTTCTTTTATCGGCATAAATTACACCGGAGATTTGGTTAAAATAACTCATCCCGAAGATATTTTTATGCTGAATGATGTAGAGTTGCGTAAAGATTTTGCCTTGCTAACCAAAGGAAAAACCAGCGCAACCATTAGCCAGACCAACATTATTTTAGGTGAAGATTTTTTTGCAGAAGAAGGCGCAAAGGCAGAGTGTGCTACTTTCAACACAAAATTAGGACCGATTTACCTCAGCAAAAATTCGGAGGTTTTTGAAGGTGCCAACATTCGCGGTAGTTTTTTTTTAGGCGAATACTCGCAGGTAAAAATGGGAGCCAAAGTTTATAGCGGAACCACCGTTGGCCCGCATTGTACTGTTGGCGGAGAAATCAAAAATTCAGTGATTTGGGGTTATTCTTCCAAAGGCCATGAAGGTTATTTAGGCAACTCTGTGCTGGGCGAATGGTGTAATATTGGTGCGGATTCTAACAATTCCAATCTTAAAAATAACTATTCCGAAGTAAAACTGTGGGATTATTCAACCCAAAAACTTCGAAATACAGGTTTGCAGTTTTGCGGTTTAATTTTGGCCGATCATGCCAAATGCGGCATTAATTCCATGTTCAACACCGGTACAGTTGTTGGCGTGAGCAG
>JBPBQN010000063.1:0-4231 GCA_050954865.1 Janthinobacterium lividum
AAAAATAGCTGATAAAAACAGTATTCAATCAAGCCTTCAACTCAAAATCATGTTAACTTTCAGCATAAAAGAAACTTAATTTATGCTGCGCAAATTAAGGCTTCAAGCCCAAACCTTCCACATAAGCTTGGTTTGGCGTACAATTTTCAAATAAACAATTTTTCAACAGTTCATTTAACGCCTGTTTTACTTGCTGTTGATTAACTGGTCCGGCTTCCCTAATTTCTTTAAAAGTTGTTCTTGGTTTTTGGGAGAAGTTGATTAAAAGTTCATAATTTAAAGGTTGTTTAAACTGGACGATACTGCTTTTAGCATCCATTTTTTTGTATGGCCAGTAATGCCAGCCGATGTTGTTTTTTTCGAGCAGTTCACGGAAACCTTTTATCCATCCGTCGTTGTTTTCGCCCGTTTCGCCAATGTAAATGGGCACGTTGTATTTGTCTCTGAAATCAATATATTTCTGGATTACTTCCTGCTTTACTTCCGTCCAGTAAGTATGAAAAGTGTAAACCAGTTTCGGATCAAACGGTGCACCGAAAACACTGAAATTGCCGTCCCACTGCGCGCCGCCCAAAAATATCAGGTGATTTTGATCTACTATTCTGATAGCAGCCGTAATCCTTTTATAAAGCGGTTCCAGCAGTGGGTTGAATTTCGCTGCGTCAAAATGAGTTGCAATCGGCTCGTTCAGCAAATCATAACCCATAACAATTGGTTCGTTTTTGTACCGATCTGCAATTTTTTTCCAGATGTTAATCGTTAATTGCTGACTTTGTTCGCTTTCAAACAAAAACGGATAACCATAACCATCATCAATGTTATCGCCCGTCTGGCCGCCGGGCGCGCTGTGCATATCTAAAATCAGGTAAATGTTTTCTTTTCTGGCCCAGCTAATCAGTTTATCCAGCAACGCAAAACCACGGTTTGCATCAGTTGTGCCGAGGTAAGTTTCGTTGGTAAAAAGCCGATAATTAAACGGAACGCGCAGCGAGTTCATACCCGTACTTTTTAAATAATGGATATCAGCTTCGGTAACGTAATTATCCAGATATTTTTGCCAAAAATATTTTGCTTCATCCGGGCCGATCATTTCGGTAATCGCTTCGTTAATAAGTCGCGGCGAAGAAACATCGTTAAACTTAAACATATAACCTTCCGGAATCATCCAGTTGCCCAGGTTCGTGCCTTTTAACAACATTGGTTTGCCGTTTGTACCAATAATTTCTTTTCCTTTTACGCTGATAAATTTATTTTGCGCTTCAACCTTAAACACACACAAAGCAAAAGTCAGCAGTACAATCAGTAAATGTTTATTCATCTTAATCAACTCATAATTTGGTTTGATGCTGTTTTTATCACACAAAATTTGGGGTGATAAAAACAGCATCTGGTTTAAAGCAATATACTTATTTTATCAACCTAAATTACTTGTCAATCATCTTATAAAAATGCACGTAATCAACCTGCATGCTGGTTGGGAAAGCGCTATCATCAACGCCTTTTATACCGCCCCAATTGCCGCCAACTGCAATGTTGAGCAGCAGATGAAATTTCTGATCAAAAGGCCAGGAAGGCGCACCTTGCCCGTCGTTAACGTAAGTAAACAGCAAAACGTCGTCATAATAACCGCGCACGGCATAAGGCGTCCAGTCAACACGGTATTTATGGAAAACGGTAGAAGCATCCGGCATACTTTTGTTGCCACCTTTCTGCGTTCCGATGGCACCATTATAAAGCTGCGTATGGATGGTAAAATAAACCGGATTCGGATCATAACCAACGTTTTCCATCACATCGATTTCGCCGGATTTTGGCCAGCTGCCATAAACATTATCGTTTGAAAGCATCCAAACGGCCGGCCACATGCCTCTGCCCGAAGGTAATTTTGCGCTCACTTCAATCCGCCCGTAAAGCATCGAACCCAAACCTTTAGAAACCAGTCTGGCCGAAGTATAATTCATATTGTTATAGGCTTCTTTTTTGGCTGTGATTGATAAAATTCCGTTGGAAACGCTGGCGTTGCCGGCCAGATTGGTGTAGTATTCCAACTCATTATTTCCCCAACCACCGCCGCCAATATCGTATGTCCATTTGGTTGTATCAGGTTTTCCGGTGATGCTAAATTCATCTGTAAAAAATGGTGTTGTTTCAAAAGTCCAGCTTTTATCAACCGGCGTTGTTGAAACATTGGTTGTACTGGTGCTGGCTGGTTGCGGCGAATCTTTTTTGCCTGCGCAGGAAGAAATAACAGCAGCCGAAAAAATCACTGCTAAAAACAGTATGCCAAATTGATACTTCATATTCAGTTTGTTTTGAAGATGGATTACGGATTTTATGCTGGATAGTTGACGCAAAAAATTAATCACCTGAAAGGTTGCATGTTGCTGCATCATTCTGTTTATATAAAATTGGAAAATAGGTTTAGTTAACGAGCTGGTTGCCGCGCTAATGGTGATAAAGTTACAAATGTTTAGGTAGAAAATAGCAGCTTGGCAAGATGGATTTTATACTGATTTTATGCCGATAAAAACAGCATCTTAAAGTTTTGCTTTGGAGGAAACAATTACTACGCACATGCCCATTGCGGCAATCAGCATAAAAGATGCGCGCAAACTAAACGCACCGGCTACAAAACCGATAACCGGCGGACCAACCAGAAATCCAACAAAACCAATGGTAGAAACGGCCGCAATTGCTACGCCCGGCGACATCGTTCCGGATTTGCCGGCAGCGCTGTAAACCAACGGCACAACAGAGGAAACGCCTGCGCCAACCAGCATAAAACCAATAATTGCAGGAATCATCACCGGAAAAACTACGGCTACAACCAATCCAATGGCGGTTAAACTTCCGCTTAATTGCAGCGTTCTTTTCAACCCAAATCTTCCGGAAAACCAATCGGCCACAAAACGGCCACCAGCCATCGTGCTCATAAATGCGGTATAACCGGCTGCAATCCAGGCATTTTCAGCATGAATTACTTTTTTAAAGTAGATTACGCTCCAATCAAACATGGCACCTTCGCAAATCATTGAGCAAAAAGCTACGGCACCCAGTTTAAGCAAAGAATTATCCGGAATAACGAAAAGCGGTCCGCTTTGCACTTTTCCAGCATCGTCCTGCAAATTGCGGTAGGAAACGGCAATTCCAATCAAAACCAAAACCAAAATCACGCTGAAATGCACGGACGGATCAACGCCATAACCAATCATGAGCGTACCGATTGCTGCACCGGCAAATCCGGCCAAACTCCACAGCCCATGAAAAGAAGCCATGATTGGTTTATTGTACAGCTTTTCGGCAGCTACAGCCTGCGTATTTACCGCAATATTCATGGCGTTACTAAAAAATCCGAAGCAAAAAAGGCCGGCAATCAGCTGTAAAGTAGTTTGTGCCAAGCCGAGACAGGCCAAAGCTACAGCATACAAGGGCAAGGCAAATAAAAGTAATTTCCGACTGCCGATACGGGTAATAATCCAGCCGGAAAAAGGCAGCGAAACCATCAATCCAACCGGAAGCGTAAATAAAATGCCGCCCAAAGCGGTGTCAGATAAGTTTAATTTTTGCTGAACGGCCGCAATGCGCGAAGCCCAGCTGGCAAAAGTTAATCCCGCCAAAAAAAACATCACACCAACGGTGATGCGGATTATGTTTTTGGAGGTTTTTGTAGTTTCTGGAGAAATTGCCACGTTGAGCAAAGGTATTTCTAATTTTTGGTGGATAAAAACAGTATTAGTTGAAAGAAATGCTACACAATTTATCTACCTTAAATTTATACCGATAAAAGAAGCATTGGACTTCAGTGGAGATTTCTCCCTGCAGATCGAAATGACAAAAGTAGCTTACTCTACCGTTGCATCAAACGCACTGTTTAAAATTTTGCCATTGCGCTTCATCTGCACCCAGATTCGGTATTTACCGGCACTCGGAAAAGCGTACGGAAAAACCACCATACCATCCATTTTGTTATGTTCAGGCATCACCATTTTCGGCATGCCGGCCATCAAAAATTTGTTCCGGTCTTCTTCGCTCATGTTGCGCAGTTTAACCATTTCCTGATCAATGCTATCGCGAAAACGTTTCGGATCAGGTGCAACTGGCATTTTTTCGTTGCCTTTCATCCGGTTTTCGATGATCTCTTGTGAAGCCATCGAAAATGTGCCTACCGGATGCAGGTGCATGTAAACGGAACCATCGTATTTAAGCACCACCGCGTGGCCCATCATGCCCA
>JBPBQN010000064.1:0-4169 GCA_050954865.1 Janthinobacterium lividum
TTCAAAAAGCCAAATTGCTTCAAAAAAATAGAAAACTCAAGCAGATTGCAAAAGGGTTGGAGCAGTATGTCGTACAAAATCCGGTTGATAATGCAGAATAATTATCTATATTTACTACTTCTTTTATGTTGATTTTTATGAGATTGTATTGATAAAAATATTAGCATAAATCAAATTATAATCCTATCTTCGAGCATTGAAAAACTAAAAATATGAGCAATACAGATAAAAACAGCACTGATAAATTAAAGGCTTTACAGCTTACTTTGGATAAACTGGAAAAATCTTACGGTAAAGGAACGGTAATGAAATTGGGCGATACAACAATTGAACCGATAGAATTTATTCCAACCGGATCTATCGGTTTGGATATCGCTTTAGGGATTGGTGGTTTGCCAAAAGGTCGTGTGGTAGAAATTTACGGACCAGAATCTTCTGGTAAAACTACTTTGGCCATTCATGCCATTGCAGAATCTCAGAAAAGAGGTGGTATTGCTGCTTTCATTGATGCAGAACATGCTTTCGATCGTATTTATGCACAGAAATTAGGTGTTGATATCGAGAATCTGTTGATCTCTCAGCCAGATAATGGTGAACAAGCTTTGGAAATTGCGGATAATCTGATTCGTTCTGGTGCAATAGATATTATCGTAATTGACTCTGTTGCGGCTTTGGTTCCAAAAGCAGAGATTGAAGGCGAAATGGGTGATTCTAAAATGGGTTTGCAAGCACGTTTGATGTCTCAGGCATTGCGTAAATTAACAGGCATGATCAGCAAAACCGGATGTTGCTGTATCTTCATCAACCAATTGCGTGAAAAAATTGGAGTGATGTTTGGTAACCCGGAAACCACAACTGGCGGTAATGCTTTAAAGTTTTATGCTTCTGTACGTTTGGATGTGCGTCGTATTTCTCAAATTAAAGATACAGACGAAGTTTCTGGTAACCGTGTAAAAGTGAAAATTGTAAAAAACAAAGTTGCGCCGCCGTTCCGTTTGGCTGAATTTGATATTATGTTTGGTGAAGGAATTTCCAAAGCCGGCGAAATTATTGATTTAGGTGTAGAATATAACATCATCAAAAAAGCAGGTTCTTGGTTTAGTTACGGTGATACGCGTTTAGGACAAGGAAGAGATGCTGTAAAAGCATTGATTCTAGATAATCCGGAGATGATGGAAGAACTGGAAAAGAAAATTAAAGATGCTGTAGCAGGCGTAGAAGTTGCACCTGTAGCTGAAGTAGCAGAGTAAATTTAACTTCCCAAAAAATACTCGATAAAAGAAGCATTTGCCTGAAAGCAGATGCTTCTTTTATTTTCCGCCCGTTCTGGCGTACATGTAAATAATTGCACCGATTACACCTAAAATTAAAACGAATAATCCTGTTGTGCCTTTTTTCTTGTCCTGCCGCATCAGCCAGATCAAAAACGCCACTAATGGTAAAACAAAAATTGCCCAAAAAATAAAAGAAGCCGTACCCATAATTGTTGTGTTGTTAAAATGGCATCCGGGCCAGCGGTGCAATTTGCTGACCAACAAAATCCTGTTTTAAAAATTTATAATAACCGGTTGCTGCAATCATGGCAGCATTATCGGTGCAATATTCAAACGCAGGAATGTAGCAATTCCAGCCTTTTTGGGTGCCGGTTTCCTGTAATAAGTTGCGCAAACCAGTATTGGCAGAAACGCCTCCAGCCAAAGCAATTTCTGTAACCTGATATTGGTTAGCCGCTTTTTTGAGTTTGTTAATCAAAATCGTAGCAATGCGTTTTTCGATAGAGGCGCATAGATCAGGCAAGTTATTCTTCAAAAAATCAGGATCAGCAGCAACACGATCCCGCATAAAATAAAGGAATGCTGTTTTTAGCCCACTAAAACTGAAGTTCAAACCCGGGATTTGTGGTTCCGGAAATTTAAAAGCGTCCGGGTTTCCCAAACGTGCATATTTATCAATCAGTGGTCCGCCGGGATAAGGCAAGCCTAAAATCCGGCTGGTTTTATCCATCGCCTCGCCGGCGGCATCATCCAAAGTTTCGCCAATAATTTCCAGATCAAAATAATCTTTTACTAACACAATCTGCGTATGTCCGCCAGAAACCGTGAGGCATATAAACGGAAACTTCGGTTTCGGATCCTGAATAAAGTTTGCCATAATATGCGCCTGCATGTGATTTACCTCAATTAGCGGCAGGTTTCGGGCCAGCGCAAAAGCCTTGGCAAAAGAAACACCAACCAGTAGCGCACCTAAAAGTCCGGGACCGCGGGTAAAACTCACCGCATCAATATCATTTTTTGTAACTTTAGCCGTTAAAAGTGCTTGTTGAACAACGGGAATAATATTTTGCTGATGAACGCGTGAAGCCAATTCTGGCACCACGCCGCCGTATGCTGCATGGATATTTTGACTATTGATGGTATTGCTAACTATGCGGCCATCAATGCAAATGGCAGCAGAAGTTTCATCGCAAGAAGATTCTATCCCTAAAATAACAGGCATTAACAATGATATTTAGCCCACAAAGTTATTAAAAAAGCACTTAAAATAACCTTAATCACGCTGTTCCTGCTCATCTTGATGCTGGGATTGGTGATATTTTCTTTTCAATTTAAATCGGTACAAACCTGGGCAGCCAAAAAAGCTGCGGGATATTTGTCTAAAGAGTTGAACACTACGGTTTCGATTAAAAGCCTGTATTTAAAACCTTTTTCTTCGGTGGTTTTGGAAGATTTGTTTGTGCTGGATCAGCAAAAAGATACATTATTGCGTACGCCTTTGCTGGATGTGCAGGTGAGTGGTTTTTCAGTTTTCAACAGCATTTCGGCGCGCAAAATTGATTTTAAAAGTATCACGCTAAATAATGGCTCTTTTTACCTCAAAAAATTAAAGGATAAAAACAGTAACCTCAAATTTATAATTGATTATTTTAATTCGGATACGAAAAAACCTAAGAAAAAAAGTAAACCCTGGACGATTAATTTTGAACAGATTGCCCTCAATAATTTTCACTTCAGGTATAAAAACCAGCGTTTTGATACCAGCATGATGAATCGGGTTAATTATAAAGATATTGACTTAACAAAACTGAATATTACCGCCAGTCATCTCGATTTAAAAAGTCATTTATTTAAAGCCCAAATCAGCAACTTGTCTTTCCATGAAAAAAGTGGGTTCATTGTAAATAAGCTCGCTTCGATGGTTACGGTAGATACCAATCAGATTGAATTGCAGAATCTGATCCTCAATACGCCAAATTCCCATCTGAAAAAATATTTTGGGATGAAGTTTAACAGTTTTGATGATATCGACAATGATTTTGAACACAAAGTTATAATGACGGCCGATTTTCAGGAAGCGCATTTATCCTCCAAAGACATTGCTTTTTTTGCGGATGAGTTGCGTCATATAAAATTTGAGCTGGGTGTAAACGGCGTAATCAAAGGAAAAGTAGATCATCTGAAAGCGAAAAACCTGATGGTGCAAGCTGGCCAGGCTACTTTTATTAAGGGAAATTTTGATTTTAAAGGTTTGCCCGATTGGGATCAAACGCTGATGGAACTGGATATTGAACAGGTTTCGACCAACAAAAAAGACCTGGATTTTTTGTACAAAAATTTTGCCGATAAAAGAAGTACCGAAATTCCGGCGATTGTGCAAAAATTTGGCAACATCAGTTTTAGCGGACAGTTTAACGGTTTTCAGAACGATTTTGTGGCTTACGGAAGTTTCAAAACAAAACTGGGCAAATTCAGCTCGGATGTGAATATGAAAATTAAGGGTGATGTGCCAAGTTACAGCGGCAACATTAAAACCTACGATTTTGATTTTGGAACTTTGCTGGACGAAAATTCTTTAAACCGTGCTACGCTTTCTGCTGATATTAAAGGCGCCGGATTTAGTTTAAAAGAGTTGACCGGGAAACTGGATGCCAAAATTAAATATCTGGATTTCAACAAGTACCGTTACAATAATCTGGCTGTAAATGGCACTTTCCGCAAAAAGAATTTTGATGGTGCGGTGCTGGTGAATGATCCGAACCTTAACCTTAATTTTAAAGGAAGTGTAAACCTTAATCCGGCATTACCAGTATTTCATTTTGTTTCTGATATTAAAGGAGCACGGTTAAATAAGCTTCATTTTTTAAAAGATACCATTTCTGTAGATGCACGGTT
>JBPBQN010000065.1:0-4041 GCA_050954865.1 Janthinobacterium lividum
TTAGTGTTCGTATCGATCAAACTTAGAAGAAAAACTATCGCAAGTTTTAAGCTGATAAAAGAAGCATCCTGTTAATTTTCAAATCCTATAAATTCTGATTAAATCAGTGTAATTAATAATTAAAAAAGATATGCCAATTTTAAATAAAGACGAAGCGCAGGCTTTGTTAAAAAAAGTGCTCAGCTACTCTAAAGCTGATGAATGCGAGGTTAATTTAAGCGGTTCTGATGGCGGCAATATCCGTTATGCGCGAAGTGCAGTTTCTACCAGCGGCGGCATCAGCGAGCAAAGTTTAGTCGTTTCTTCTGCTTTCGGCAAAAAACTCGGAACGGCAACGATCAATGAGTTTGATGATGCTTCGTTGCAAAAAGTAGTGCAACGGGCAGAAGAACTGGCGCATCTTGCTCCGGAAAATCCGGAATTTATGCCTTTTTTAGGTCCGCAAAACTATCAGGAATCTAAAACTTTTGTACAAGCTACGGCGGATATCGATCCAAAAAAACGTGCCGATGCTGTAGCTACAAGTTTAGACATTGCCAAAAAAGGAAATTTAACCGCAGCAGGTTTTTACGATAATTCAGCTGGCTATTCGGCCATGATGAACTCGAAAGGTTTGTTTGCTTACAGAACGGGCACCAATGTCAACTTCAACGTAACCGTAAGAACGCCAGACGGAAAAGGTTCCGGCTACGCTTCCAAGGGTTATAATGACGTAACCAAACTTGATGTTGGCGCAGCTACGCGGATTGCGGCGCAAAAAGCAGCAGCTTCATCCGCAGCAAAAGCGATTGAACCGGGAAAATATACAGTAATTTTAGAGCCGGCGGCAGCCATTGTTTTGCTCGAAAACCTGTTTTATAATTTTGATGCACGTTCTGCGGATGAAGGCCGGAGTTTTATCAGCCTCCCCGGAGGGAAAACAAAACTGGGGCAAAAACTGGTAGATGAGCGTGTTACTTTTTATTCTGATCCGCAGGACCCGGATTTGCCAACCAGCACATGGAGCGGCGATGGCCGTCCGCAGGAAAAAGTAACCTGGATTGATAAAGGTGTAGTGAAAAACCTGTATTATTCGCGTTATTGGGCGCAAAAAAAAGGTGTAAAAGCAATACCGCAACCCAACGGCGTAATTATGGAAGGCGGAACGGCATCGCTGGAAGACCTGATTAAAAGCACCGAAAAAGGCATTTTGGTTACGCGACTTTGGTATATCCGTTCAGTTGATCCGCAGACGTTATTGCTGACGGGCTTAACGCGTGATGGTACTTTTTATATTGAAAATGGCCAGATCAAATTTCCGGTAAAAAACTTCCGGTTTAATGAGAGTCCGGTGATTATGCTGAATAATCTGGAAGCTTTAGGCAAACCGGAACGCACCGTTAGCGGCGAATCTGGTACACATTCGATGATTCCGCCGATGAAAATTCGGGATTTTACGTTCAGCTCGTTATCAGACGCGGTTTAGTTTTTTGCAGATTTCTCCTTTTTGTCATTCCGACTGGAAGGAGAAATCTTATTTTAGTTAATGCTTCTTTTATCGGTATAAATCTTATCGCTTTTTAAGTTCTCTTTGCTTGATCAAAAAGAACCAAAAAATCAAGCATTTCGGATCGCCTTCGGGCGAAATGCAGCCCAACGCGTCTGGGTGACTACTTTTCAAGTTTTTACCTTTCTATTTATCTACCAGATTATTTGTTGTGTTTTCATTCGTTTGGGCTGAAAAAAACTTCGGTTTTAATGCAATCAACCCCAAAATCGGCCCTAAAGCTAAAACTGGAAAAACATAAACCGGATTAAATTTTAATACCAAACTATTGGTTAACTGAATGCTGATGATTGTAATGGAAAAGCCGATGCAATTTACCAGTGTTAGCGCGCTTCCTTTTAGTTCTGAAGGCGCGTTTAAAGCAGTTAAGGTTGAAAACTGGGGCGAATCTGCGGCGATGTTCATGTTCCAGAAAAAAAGTACCGATAAAAACAGTATTGGTCCAAACTGGAAAAACAGTGGCGACAACACGCAGCATAATCCTGAAAGTAAAAGCGCAGTTGCCGCTACCATTTTGCTGCCGAAAGATTGCGAAAGATAACCGCCAATAACATCAGCTATAGAACCGGAAGCAATGATCAGAAAGGAAAACAGCGAAATATTTAAGTTGTAACCCGAATGCAGTCGCAGGTAAGTTTGCAAAATTAAAGGTAAAAATGCCCAAACGGTGTAAATTTCCCACATGTGACCGAAATAGCCGAGCGCGGCCGCACGGAAATCTTTTTTCTGAAAAACGCTGAAAACGCCTTTAAAACTGATGATTGTGTTGATTTGGCGAAATGGGCCGTCCGGAACAAAAAACATTACCAGCAATCCGCCCAAAACGGAACAGGCTGAAGTAGCAATAATCAAATATTTCCAGGGTAAAACCGAACCGAAAGCTTTTAAAAAATGCGGAAACGCGGTGCCCAAAACCAGCGCACCAACCAAAAATCCTAAGGCTTTGCCTAAACCGTTTGCAAAGTGATCGGCAGCAATTTTCATCCCAACAGGATAAATTCCGGCTAAAAAGAAACCGGTAATAAAACGTAATAAAAGCAGCATCGTTAAATCCGGCTGACCAAATGTGATGCTGATGTTGAAAATTGCCGCCAGAATTGCGTTGATAAAAAATACTTTGGAAGGCGAAAAACGATCGGTTATCGCGAACAAAGCAAAAACAAGCGTGCCAGCGATAAAACCTAACATTACGGAAGAAGTGATGAAACCGATTGCGGAAGGTAAAATTTTTAATTCGCGAACCAAATCTGGCATCACGGCATTGGCAGCAAACCAAAGCGAAGTGCAGGCAAACTGCGAAAAAACAATCAGCGGTAAAATGAAACGTTGTTTTGGGTTGAACATCGCCGCAAAACTAACTTTTTTATGCGATGCTGTTTTTACCGGCATAAAAACAGTATGAGTTTTAACGATTTAAATATTGAAAGTTGCTTTCAACAACATCATTCTGCCAGGCAGCTGGTAAGAACTGAAGGAATACGTATTGGCTGATAAATAAACCGCGCTGTATTGTTTGGTATTGAGCATATTATTTAAATCCAATTCCAGATCAGCATGTATTTTTTGGAGTTTATATCTTGCAAAAGCATCCGCAAAAAAATATTTTAATTGATTGTTTTGATTTTGAACGGTCAGGTAATAATTGCCGGATAAATTAACCAGCAGATTGTTGATGGGCGAATAATTCAATGCCGCTTCCTGCAACGCTTGTTTTACCGTTGTTTTTGGAATGGCTGCGGAAGATGAACTTTCCGTCCAACTGTAATTCAATTTATAACTGGCGTTTAAACGGTTGTTAAACTTGGTTTCGGCACTAACCGTAAGGCTGGTTAAAACGGTACTGTAAGGCAATAATTCGCCGTTTTGAATTTGGTTGGATCGGTTGGATTGCAGCGTGAAACCGCCAGCCAAAGTAGTATGTAAGGCAAACAAATACTTGCTGCTATTGGCGTTAAGCGTCCAGGAATCAATGCTGTTTTTATAAGGTAAAAGTACGCGCTGCTGGAAACTGCTGGTGATTAAACTCGATGCAATATTGTTGCTGCTGATGTGATTATACAAAGCGTTGATGGAGAAAAAAAACATCGCAATCGCTTTGCGATGATTGTAATTTAAGGCAAAAGTGTTGGTTTGCCGCTCGGTTAAATCCGCATTATTGGCAAACAAAGAGCGGTAATTGGTTAAAATGTAACCACGATAAACATCTTCAATACTTCCAAAATCATTACGCAGATTATAATTTAAGCTGATGGTTTTTTCGGTCGCAATTTTATAAATCAGGCTAATTTTAGGGTTGAAAAACAAGCGTGTTAAATTTTGATGGAAGTGATATAAACTATCCGAATAATCAATCTGCTGCGCATTTACGGGCAGATTTAAGCTTGCTTTAAACTTTTCTCCCGGCAAATCATATTGCGCTTCTGCATAAAACCGCTTGCGCAACCAATGCGTTTGGTTGGCCGAACTATCCGCAAAAGCTTTTATTGTTTGATCAC
>JBPBQN010000066.1:0-3924 GCA_050954865.1 Janthinobacterium lividum
GAGCATCCAATTATAAAAATGTTTTTGATGAGAAAACCGGTTTTGTGCGAGGAAGATATGCGGATGGAACTTGGGTTTCCAATTTCAACCCAGATCAGAAAGTGAGTTTTATTACGGAAGGAACACCGCGACAATACACTTTTTACGTGCCGCAGGATGTGCCCGGACTTTCAAAATTAATGGGCGGCAGAAAAAGTTTGGAAAATGAGTTGGACAGTCTTTTCGCCAAAAATGAATACTGGCACGGCAACGAACCGGGCCACCAGATTCCGCTGATGTACAATTTTACGGCTTCGCCCTGGAAAACGCAACGTGTCGTAAAAGAGATTTTGGATAATGAATACAGCGATGGCCCGGGCGGTTTGAGTGGAAATGATGACGCTGGGCAAATGTCGGCCTGGTACGTTTTTGCTTCGATGGGTTTTTATCCGCTAAATCCCGTTTCGGGGGAATATTTGCTGTGTGCGCCGCGCTTTGATCAAACTAAAATTGCGCTGCAAAATGGTAAAAGCTTTGAAATTTTGTGCCATAAAAACAGTATCAAATCAAGTTATATCTACGCCGCAAAACTGGATGGAAAACCAATGCGAAGCAATTTTATCCGTTATGCAGATGTAGTAAAAGGCGGCAAACTGGAGGTTTTTTTGCAGGATTTACCTGATCAGAATTGGACGGCAAAACTGGAAAATCAGCCTAAAGGAATAACAAAATAGTAAGAAGTTTTGACTGGAAAAATTGGTTGGATACTTTTTTTATTATACAAAATTTAGTTCATGAAAATATTAATCGCCGCGTTCGTTCTGTCATTTTGCTTGCAAATTTCTGCCTGGGCAAATCCTTCAAAAACGGTTTCCGCAGATACTATCGGCAAAACTGATTTTCCAACAGAGATTGAAAACCCGGAAATTTTGGGCATCAACAAACAACCCACGCACGCTACGCTGATGCCTTATGCCAACCTAAAAGAAGCTTTAACGGGCAATCGCCGCGCATCAAGTTTTGCCCGGAGTTTAAATGGCAACTGGAAATTTAACTGGGTGGCCTGGCCAAAAGATCGCCCGGCAGATTTTTATAAAACCGGTTATGATGTTTCCTGCTGGAAAAATATCCCAGTTCCGTCCAATTGGGAAATACACGGTTACGGCACGCCTTCTTATCGCAACATCGGCTATACGTTTAAAATCGATTTTCCAAAGGTGATGAGTACGCCACCAGAAACTTATACGGCGTTTAAAGAACGAAATCCGGTTGGCAGTTACCGCCGGAATTTTGACGTTCCAGCAAACTGGAGCGGTGGACGGATTTTTATAACTTTTGACGGCGTAGATTCCGGGTTTTTTCTGTGGATAAATGGCCAGAAAGTTGGCTACAGCGTAAACAGCCGGAACGCTGCTGAATTTGATATTACCAATTATGTAAAGCCGGGTAAAAATATGGTTGCTGCCGAGGTTTATCAGTACAATTCGGGCAGTTATCTGGAAGATCAGGATATGTGGCGGCTACATGGAATTTTTAGAAATGTTACATTGTGGAAAGCTCCCGAAGAACACATCCGCGATTTTTTTATTAAAACCGATTTGGATAATCAGTATAAAGATGCAACGGCTTTAATCTCAGCAAAAATCAAAAATTTTGGCACCCAAAAAACAGCGTTAGAAACAGTATCGGCCACAATTTACGATAACGACAACAAAATTATAGCGGTAAAAACAGCATCCGTTTCAGCTTTAAATGCGAATGAAGAAGTTAAAGTTGATCTAAACCTGCAAGTTTCTGATCCGCTTAAATGGACCGCAGAAACGCCAAATTTATATACTGCGGTTATTCAAATCAAACAAAATCAAAAAGTTACTGAAACCATTTCTCAGAAAATTGGCTTCCGGGAAATCGAAATAAAAGGACGTTTGTTTCTGGTGAATGGCGTGCCGATCAAATTAAAAGGTGTAAACCGGCACGAAAACTGGCCGGAAGTGGGCCATGCGATTACCGAAGACCAGATGCGCCGCGATTTGGAAGTAATTAAACAGGGAAACTGCAATCATATCCGCACTTGCCATTATTCTGATGATCCGCGCTGGTACGAATTGTGCGATAAATACGGCATTTATTTAGTTGCCGAAGCAAACGTAGAAGCGCATGGTTTGATGAATAAACTGAACGAAGAACCGCGAATTAAAGCCGCAATTGTAGATCGGAATCGGGCCAATGTAGAGAGTTTTAAAAACCATCCTTCGGTAATTATCTGGTCGTTGGGCAATGAGTTTGGAACCGGTGGTTCTAACTTTTTAGCTGCTTTAAATACAGTAAAATCCATCGATACAACGCGGCCAACGCATTACGAAGGTTTTGGTGTGGGCGAGAAAAACCCGGCAGATATAGACAGTAAAATGTATCCACCAATTATTCCGTATGCAGATTCTAATAACTTGAAAAAGAAGTTGTTATCGTCTTTGGAACGTGCTGCTTTGGATCCGAAATTAACCAAGCCGTTTTATTTGTGCGAGTTTGCCCACGCGATGTTTAATTCGATGGGGTCGCTGAAAGAATACAATGATCTGTTTGACAAATATCCGCAGCTTTTAGGTGGTGCAATTTGGGAATTTCAGGATCAGGGAATTTGGAACCGGCGCGATCCACAGCACCCGAGACTGGCGTTTGGCGGTGGTTTTGGCGAATTTCCGAACGACCATTATTTTATCCATAAAGGAACGGTTTTTTCAGATCGATCGCTAAAACCACATTATCCGGAAATGAAGCATGAGTTTCAATGGATTGGTATTAAAGCGGTTGACCTGGCGAAAGGAACATTTACCATCCGAAACAAATATCAGTTCATTGATTTATCCGGTTTTTCGGGAAAATGGGAAATTACTAAAAATGGCGTAAAAGATGCAGAAGGGGAATTGGATTTGGGTGAGATCAAACCAACTTCAGAAAAGATCATTAAAATTCCATACGATGTTTCCAGATTTGAGCCGGGCGCAGTTTATCACGTCCGCCTTTCCTTCAACCTGAAAAAAGAAGAATTATGGGCGAAAAAAGGTTATGAGATTGCAGCCGAGCAGTTTGAGTTTCCGGTTGTAAAAGCTGGTGCTGTTTTTACCGGCATAAAAACAGCACCGCTCAGTTTGTTGGAAGCGAATAATAAAATCCTCGTTAAAGGAAAAAACTTCCAGATTGAGTTTGATAAAACCAGCGGAACAATTGCTTTCATTCAAAATAGTGGTCAGAATTTGTTGAACCAAAACGGCGGACCGATGCTGCATTTATGGCGCGCGCCGCACCGAAATGATGATATATGGGCCGATAAAGAATGGGAAGATTATGGTTTGAAAGATCTGAAATGGACGGCTAAAAATGTGGTTGCCAAACAGGTTTCCCCAACGGAAATCATGGTTTCGGCTGATCTATCGGCAACAGGAAAAAAAGATTTTTCAATTACGCATCATGTGGTTTATACTGTTTTTAGTGATGGAAAAATGGTAGTTAACAATGAGGTAAAATCCAGCGTTCCGAAGTTAAATTTGGCGCGGATGGGCGTGCGAATGTTCCTCAGCAAAGATTATCAGCAATTCAGTTATTTTGGCAGAGGACCGATGGAAAATTATTCGGATCGGAAATCAGGTTCAGAAATTGGCTTGTACAACAGTTCGGTTTTGCAGCAGTTAACGCCTTACGAAAAGCCGATGGAATGCGGCAACCACGAAGATGTGCGCTGGGCAAAACTGATTAACAACGCCGGAAACGGGCTGGAAGTAAAAAGCAGCAACAGTTTATTACAGGTTTCTGCGTTGCCTTACAGTGATGAAGAATTAGCACCGGTTGAGTATAGAATTGATTTGCCGGCATCAAAAGCAACTGTTTTATGTGTGAGTTATAAAACTTTGGGCGTTGGTTCTAACAGTTGTGGCCCAACGCCGATGC
>JBPBQN010000067.1:0-3918 GCA_050954865.1 Janthinobacterium lividum
TTTAATTGTTTGGAAAATCAGTGCAGAAAAAAGGTTGATAAAAACAGCATCAACACAAAATCAATCAAGGCTTTTTGGTTGCCGTTTAATTGCTGGTTTTACGAAACTAATCCGATTTTCATGCAGGAAGTTAGTTTAAATTTAGGTTGAAGATGCTTCTTTTATCAACCTAAATTAGTTACGCTGATTTTAGGTTGATAAAAGAAGCATCTCATTTAGCCTAAAAAATTATTGCTGAAATACCAACAAAACCAAGCCATTGCCGTAACAAACTGCACAATTATTTAAGCAAGGATGGAAATTGATTACATCATTTTAGATAGCAATTCGGCTACAGAACTGGAATTATTGCTGGATGAGAAAGCGGTTGACGGCTACAAAGTAGTTTCGATGAATACCTGTTTCGACCCAAAACGCGGCTTGGTTTACACAGCACTGATGGTAAACTATGGTTTAAACAGCCAGATGGAAGATATGATTAGCCAAATTACAGATAAACTGGAAGCCATGAGCATTACGTTGCAGTTTATAGAAACCAATATTGGCGACCGTATTCGGCAGGATAATGTGTTTAGCAGAAAATAAAAAGAGCCGCCCAACATATGCCGGGCAGCTCTTTTGATCAATAAAATTACTTCGGGTTACATGCCGAAAGCTTTTTTCAATTCGCTTGCAGCAAAAGCCTGTGCTTCTTTAGCTTGAGGAACTACGGTTGCCATTCCAAAAAATTCGTGGGTTACGCCATCGTAGTTTTTGCTGTTAACGGTTACACCGGCAGCTTTTAGCTTTTCAGCCAGTTTTATACCATCATCATGCAAAGGATCATACTCATCTGTAATGATTGTTGTTGCCGGCAAACCTTTTAAATTAGCATTTACCAAAGAAATACGCGGATCTTTTGCATCAGCAGGAGATTTAGTATAATTGGTTGTAAACCAGATCATCATCGGTTTATTTAATGGTTTATCATCAGCCTGTTTCAGGTAAGAATCGGTTTTGGTATCGCTGTTTGCAATTGGGTAAACACTTACAATATGTGTAGGAACCATAATCTTGTTATCACGTGCTTTAATGGCAGTTGCTACAGCTAAGTTTCCGCCGGCACTTTCACCTAAAACAGCAATTTTCTTCGGATCACCTTTGATTGAAGCCGCATTTTTAACAACCCAGGCATAAGCTGCATAAGCATCATCATGCGCAATCGGGAATTTATGTTCCGGAGCCAAACGATAAGCAACTGCTACTACAACTGCGCCAACCTGCTCGGCCATTGCTTGTGCAGATGCGTTGTACACATCAATATTAGCAATCACAAAACCGCCGCCGTGATAATAAACAATTACCGGATAAGAATCTTTTTTCTCTTTCGGCGTATAGATTCTTAAGTGAATATTTCCGCCAGCAACCGGAATTTCTTTTCCCATTGTATCCACTTTTGATGGCGGCATCGGGATATTATTATCTTTCATCACATCCATTACCGCATCACTTGCCGTATGGTTTTTACGAGCCTGAACAGCAGTTAAGCTTTCAATTGGTTTATCACCATAGCTGGATAATTTTTCTATAACTACGGCCATTTCTGGTGCCAAATTTGGTCCCCAGGCTGGTTTCGGGCCTTTTGGTTTTAAAGCTTTAGCTGACGAAGAACTGTCAGCAGTAGCTGTAGTTGCTGATGTTGTACCGGTTGAATCTTTTGTGCTGGTTGTGGTTTTAGTGCTGTTACAAGCGGTAAAAGTTACGGCTGCAATTGCTACGGCACAAACAGAAAGTGATAAACCGGTGCGCTTGGCTTTCGGCTTAAATAATTTTGAGAAAGGTGTTTTCATGAATGATAATTTGAAATATTAATTAGTATTATAACAGTTGCTTCCAACGGAATTGCGGATGTTTTGTTCCGAATGATTTGCAAATGATTAGAAGTTATAAGTTAAAATTGTTGGCTAAACTTACGTAGGCAGCACTTAAAAAGTTTGTAAATTAAGTTGCCCAGTAACTAAAAAAGCTACTTTAACTTAATAAAGCAGCTTTGTAAAATAAAACTTGCTGTTTCAGTTGGCTTTAAGGTTGTTTGGTTCCTGCATTTCCGGTAGTATCTACTTTACCCGATACTGTGCTGGAAGTATCATCATGCGTGGTTGTATCTCCCTTACCTTTGTTATTACAGGCAGATAATGATAAAGTTGCAAGTGCCAAGGTACAGCCGAAAAGATAAAGACGGTATTTGCTTTTTAAGGATTTTGCTTCAGAATGGAAGTTTTTTTTCATAAAAGATTGATTAATAATGTACAGTTTGAATTTCTAACCACCTCAAAAACCTTTTGTTTAAATTGATTACAATTTATCCTTTTGCTTCCATCAACTTTCAAAATTATGGATCAAATATTCTGTATTGAATAAATCGTATTTTCGCGGCTTCTAAAAAGGATTTATTTATGAGTCAGCGAACAAAAATCAAATCGCTTTTGCAAAGCGGAGAAACCGGATTTGAAACTACCGTAAAAGGCTGGGTGCGCACTTTCCGCAACAACCAGTTTATCGCGCTAAATGATGGTTCTACCAATAATAACCTGCAAGTGGTGGTTGATTTTGAAAACACTGATCCGGCGTTGCTAAAACGTATCACTACCGGCGCGGCCATCAGCGTGACCGGGCAAATTGTTGCTTCATTAGGAAAAGGACAAAAAGTAGAGGTAAAAGCAGCAGCCATCGAAATTTTGGGCGATTCTGATCCGGAGAAATATCCGCTTCAACCCAAAAAACACAGCTTGGAATTTTTGCGTGAAATTGCGCATTTACGTTTCCGCACAAACACATTTGGTGCTGTTTTTAGGGTGAGAAATACGCTGGCTTTTGCCGTGCATCAGTTTTTCCAGGAACGCGGTTTTGTTTATCTCAACACGCCAATAATTACTGCTTCGGATGCGGAAGGCGCAGGAGAAACGTTTCATGTAACCAATTTCGACCTGAATAATGTACCAAAAACAGCTGAAGGCGAGATTGATTACAAAGAAGATTTCTTCGGAAAAGCAACCAATCTCACCGTTTCTGGTCAATTAGAAGGCGAATTGGGCGCAATGGCTTTGAGTGATATTTATACTTTCGGTCCAACTTTTCGCGCCGAAAACTCCAACACCACGCGCCATTTAGCTGAGTTTTGGATGATCGAACCGGAAATGGCTTTTTGCGATTTGGAAGATAATGCCAATCTGGCCGAAGCGCTGTTAAAATACGTGATAAAAGAAGCATTGGAAAAAAATGCCGATGATCTGGAATTTTTAGCCCAACGTTTGGCTGAAGAGGAAAAGCAAAAACCGCAAAATGAACGTTTGGAATTAGGCTTGCTGGAGAAATTGCAGTTTTGTTTAGACAGTGATTTTGAACGATTGACTTATACTAAAGCAATTGAAATCCTGAAAAATTCATCCCAAAATAAAAAGAAGAAATTTAATTACCTGATTGAAAGCTGGGGCGCCGATTTGCAATCAGAACATGAGCGTTATCTGGTTGAAAAACATTTTAAAAAACCGGTGATTTTAACAGATTATCCGGCCGAAATTAAAGCGTTTTACATGCGCCAGAATGAACCTGACGCGGAAGGCCGACAAACGGTTCGTGCGATGGATATTTTGTTTCCCGGAATTGGCGAAATGGTTGGCGGATCGCAGCGGGAAGAACGTTTGGATAAATTGGAACGCCGCATGGACGAGATGAACATTCCGAAAGAAGAACTGGACTGGTATTTGGATACGCGCCGGTTTGGTGCCTGTGAACACGCCGGTTTTGGTTTATGTTTTGAACGTTTGGTGCAGTTTGTAACGGGAATGGGCAATATCCGCGATGTGATTCCTTTCCCAAGGTTTCCTAAAAATGCAGAGTTTTGATGAACCCGGAAATTTTCATCCGCCAGATAAATAT
>JBPBQN010000068.1:0-3896 GCA_050954865.1 Janthinobacterium lividum
CTGTTATACAACCAATCGCCGCGTTTGGGAACATGATAAAAGCTTTAAAAAATACCTGAAAAGTTTGCGCTGTATGGCTGTGGATATGGAAACAGCAACCATATTTGTTACCGGTTTTGCCAACAAAATTCCAACTGGTGCGCTGTTACTGGTTTCTGATCAGCCGATGATTCCGGAAGGGGTAAAAACGGCAGAAAGTGATTCTTCTGTAACCGAAAAATATGTAGAAACGCATCTTCGCGTTGGCATTGATTCTTTAAAACAATTAATCAACCACGGGCAAACGGTTAAGCATTTGCACTTTTAGTTTTTCGAGACTGAATTTATACCGATAAAAGAAGCATCACCCCAAATTATAATATTATGTGGTACAATAACATTCTCGAAACCATCGGTAACACGCCTTTGGTTAAGCTAAACGTCATCCCGAAGGAAATTAAAGCAACGGTTTTGGCCAAGATTGAAACGACCAATCCGGGCAATTCCATCAAAGACCGTATGGCTTTACAAATGATTGAAGATGCTGAACAGAGCGGGAAACTGAAGCCTGGCGGAACCATCATTGAAGGAACTTCCGGCAATACCGGAATGGGTTTGGCCATTGCTGCAGTAATTAAAGGTTATAAATGTATTTTCACCACAACAGATAAGCAATCCAAAGAAAAAGTTGATGCTTTGCGTGCTTTTGGTGCCGAGGTAATTGTTTGTCCTACAAATGTTGATCCGGAAGATCCGCGTTCGTACTATTCGGTTTCTACACGTTTGGAGCGGGAAGTTCCGAAATCGTGGAAGCCAAACCAGTATGATAATCCCTCCAACACCAAAGCCAATTATGAGCAAACCGGACCGGAAATCTGGCAGCAGACGGAAGGAAAAATTACACATTTAATTGTAGGAGCAGGAACAGGCGGCACAATTTCCGGTGCTGGAAAATATCTGAAAGAGCAAAACCCCGCTATTCAGGTTTTAGGAATTGATACCTACGGATCGGTTTTTAAAAAATATAAAGAAACCGGGATTTTTGACAAAAACGAAATTTATCCGTACATCACGGAAGGAATAGGAGAGGACTTTTTGCCCGAAAATGTTGATTTTTCGGTAATTGATTATTTTGAAAAAGTTACCGATAAAGATGCTGCTTTGATGACACGCGAAATTGCCCGAAAAGAAGGCATTTTCGCCGGAAATTCTGCCGGATCAGCCGTGGCAGGTTTGATGCAGATGAAAGATCGATTTAAAGAAGGCGACGTGGTAGTGGTTATTTTTCCGGATCACGGTTCCCGTTACATGGGGAAAATGTACAATGAAGACTGGCTGCGCGAACGTGGTTTTATCAAGAATGAAAAACTGACGGCCAGAAGCATTATCAGCAAAGAATCAAATCAAGATATTGTTACGATCGATGCGGAAGAAAGTATTTCCAAAGCGATTAGCCTAATTAAATCGCTTAACATTTCTCAAATTCCAGTTACGCAGCAGGAAATGATCATTGGTAAAATTACGGAAAGCGATATTTTGGATGCGTTGCTGGAAAACCCGTCTTTAAAATCTCATCCGGTAAAAGATATTATTACTTCGCCATTTCCGTTTGTGGATCTGAATACTTCCATTGATAAAATTTCTTCCTTAATCAACAAAGAAAATACGGCGGTTTTGGTGGAAGATGAGCGCGGAAAATTTAAAATTATCACACAGTATGATATTATTAATGCGATTTCAGCCTGATCCGATTTTAGTACGGTAAAAGAAGCATTGCAATTATTGTGTTCGGGTTTCCAGTATATCGTGATGATAAATTTTGTTAAGCCCGGCTTTTACATCTTTTAAAAGAAAAATTCCGGTGTCTGACTCTCGTGCCAATGGGTTTGCTACTTCATACAGGAGTTTTGAACTTCCTACAACGGACTTTAAATCGCTAACATCTTTATCATCACTAACGTAAATAATGGTTTTTGCTGATAGATTTTCGGACGCCCATAATGCGAAACTACTATTTAAGCAAACCACTTTGGGTAAATGATATTTAGCACCAAAACGTTGAAAAGCACCTGCTTCTCCATAATTATCAGCAATAATTGTGGTGTGTGCTTTTTCTTCTGCTGATAAAGTATTGTAAATTTTTGCTGATGCGGCGACCATTTCTTCCCAGCCGAGCATATCAGCATAATCTTGTGTAAGCGGATGTTGTTTCTGATCTTCCCAAGTAATCGCAAAACGCATTACTGAAATGTGCTGACTGTCAAATTTTATAACAGCCAGTGTTTGTTGTAGCGAGAAAACCGGAAGCAGCAACGGCAGCAATACCAAATTTGGCAAGGTAAACAAAGCAACAATAAACGTTCGTAAAGTATAATAACGCGCTTTGATAAGTTGTTCAAAACCAAAACCTCCGGCTGCAAACAGCATTGGATAAGCACCAAACAGGTAATAATTTTTACCATTCATTTTCAGCAAAAAAATAAAAATGAGCAAGTAGGCAAAAGCAATAAACCTAAACTTTTGTAGCTGCGCATTAAATAGCAGAAATACAAATCCAACTAACCAAACCAACACTGCAACGCCATTTACAGTTAATTGCTGTTTGATAAAATTGCCTGGCGAAATGTAATCTAACTGCTCTTTTTGCAGCGCTTTCATGTGTGTAATTACCGGAAAATGATGCTGAAGCTGCCAAATTATATTGGGTAAAAACAGTATTAGCGCAAGTAGTGCCGCGCCAAGTACATGCCGGTTAAAAAATAGTTTACGCTGTTTGCTGATCAGTATGGCGGCAATGAGTGAAAACACAAAAAATGCCATGGTATATTTGGTTAGCATGCCTAAACCCATCACCAAACCGAGCCAATATAAATACCTAAAGCGAGTTGTGTTGATGTATTTGATGAGCAGATAAACGCTAAGAACCCACCATAACTGATCAAACACAACCGGTTGAAAAAGATAATCGCTTGCTATAAATGCCGGTGAAAAAATCAGGGTTAAACAAGCCAAACTAATCGCAAATTTACTGCCGCTAAGTTCAATGGTAATTAAACCGATTAGCCAGATTATGAATCCGGCGGTTATGGTTGGGAATATTCTTGCTGTAAAAACAGTATCACCAAAAATTTGTTAAAGAAATTTTAGCTAAAAGAGCAATAAACGGCGGAACTTCTTTGTAGCCCCAATCCAAATGATCAGCCAAAGTTAGGTGTAAAAGTTCATCTCGATGATAGCCAAAATGAGGTGCAGCAAATAAATTTAAAGCTATTTTTATCAGTACGAACAGAAAAATTAACGCATAATACTGATTCAATTTTTTCATAACTTCCTTAGCAGTTGGTAAGTTAGAAAAAATACAACATAAAAGAAGCATTGCTTTATTAAAGCAATGCTTCTTTTACCACCTAAAACTGATGAATTATATTCTGCGGATATCTGCTCCTAAAGCCAGTAAACGCTGATCGATATGCTGATAACCGCGTTCAATTTGCTCAATATTGCTGATTACGGATTTGCCTTTTGCAGATAATGCAGCAATCAGTAAGGAAACGCCGGCACGAATATCCGGAGAAGTCATTTCGATACCGCGCAGTTTTACTTTTTTATCTAAGCCGATTACAGTTGCGCGATGCGGATCACAAAGGATAATCTGTGCGCCCATATCGATCAGTTTATCGACAAAAAACAAACGGCTTTCAAACATTTTCTGGTGGATCAATACAGAACCTTTTGCCTGTGTAGCAATTACCAGCACAATACTCAGCAAATCCGGCGTGAATCCCGGCCAGGGCGCATCGGCAACGGTTAAGATCGAACCATCAATAAAAGTATCAATCTCGTAGTGCTTTTGTGCCGGAATAAACAAATCATCTCCACGTAGTTCAAACTGAATTCCTAAACGGGCAAAAGTATTT
>JBPBQN010000069.1:0-3714 GCA_050954865.1 Janthinobacterium lividum
CAGATTGTAATTTTTAGTGGTTTAAAAGAGGGCGACAAAATAATCACAGAAGGGTTGCAAAAACTGCGCGATAGTAGCCACATTACATTAGGTGAACCTAAAAAAGCACCACAAGGTCAGCAGGCAGGAAAATAAATTTTAGAAAAAACAGGAAAGCATCAACATGATTGCAGAAACTTTTATACGCAGGCCCGTTACCGCCATTGTGATCTCTTTGGTAATTGTGATTGTTGGTCTGCTGGCCATGAGTTCTTTATCCATCGGCCAGTATCCCGAAATTACACCGCCAACAGCACAAATCACAGCTACTTATACAGGAGCTGATGCCCAAACGGTTGAACAAACTGTAGCTACACCGATAGAAGTGCAGGTTAACGGTACGCCAGGAATGACCTATTTAACCAGTAACAGCACGAGCAATGGGCAAATGACCATGACGGCTAATTTTGATATAGGTACTGATATTAATATTGCTACTCTGGATGTGCAAAATCGCGTTAGTATTGCAGCACCTACTATCCCGCAGGAAGTACAACGTATTGGGATCACTGTACGGAAAAGAAACCCAAGTATTTTGATGCTGGTTGCTTTATACTCTCCAAAAGGGACCCATGATGTTACTTTTTTAGATAACTATACCAATGTTTTTATTAAAGATGCACTTGGCAGAACCAAAGGTGTAGGAGATGTTTTTACCCGCGCTGATGATTTTAGTATGCGGGTTTGGCTAAAGCCAGATAAATTGGCGGAGTTAAACATTACTGCAGCACAAGTTACAGCTGCTATACAGGAACAGAATATGCAGGTTGCAGCCGGAACAGTAGGTGCACCGCCGCAAAGAAATTCACAAGTATATGAATATACCGTATTTGTAAAAGGCCGTTTGGTTAAGCCTGAAGAATTTGGGCAGATAATTGTTAAAACTGATCCGTCAACTGGTGCTATTGTTTATTTAAGAGATGTGGCCCGCATACAATTAGGTAAGTTTAGTTATAGCAATAACTCTTTTGTAGATAATAAACGTGCATCTTATTTATTGGTTTATCAGGCTCCGGGAAGCAACGCTTTGGCTACAGCAGAAGGTGTTTATGCGATGATGGATCAATTAAAAAAGCGTTTTCCTGCCGATGTAGCTTATGTAGTACCATTTGAATCTATTTCGGTAGTAAAAGTATCTGTACATGAAGTAATTGAAACACTGATAATTGCTTTGATTCTGGTAACAATCGTAGTGTATCTGTTTTTACAAACCTGGCGCGCTACCATAATTCCAATCCTGGCTATTCCGGTTTCTATCATCGGTACATTTATATTTTTTATTCCTTTAGGCTTCACCATCAATACATTAACACTGTTTGGTTTTGTGCTGGCTATTGGTATTGTGGTAGATGATGCCATTGTGGTAGTGGAAGCCGTACAGCATTATATGGATGAAGAAGGCATGGAACCAGCTGATGCAACTTTGCACGCCATGCGCGATATCTCGGCTCCGGTAATTGCTATTGCTTTGATTTTATCGGCCGTGTTTGTGCCGGTTGGTTTTATTCCGGGTATTGTTGGGCGGCTGTATCAGCAGTTTGCTATCACTATTGCCATTTCGGTTTTGATTTCTGCTTTTGTGGCTTTATCGTTAACACCGGCATTGTGTACACTGATTTTAAGACCTTCAGAAAAAGATAAAGAAAAAAAGAAATCCTGGTTGGACCGTTTTTTCAATGCTTTTAACGGTTGGTTTGGCCGAATAGCTGATAAATATCGCAATGGTGTAGACCGAGGAATCAATCATGCTAAATTTGTGGTTATTATACTGGTGTGTATTATCATAGGAACGGTTTTACTCTTCAAAAATAAGCCGTCGGGGTTTATCCCGGTGGAAGATGAAGGCCGTTTGTATATTACCTTTGATTTGCCGGAAGCTTCATCCACAACCCGAAGCGTGGAAGTGCTGAAGCACATGATGAGTATTTTGGATAGTGTTCCTGCGGTTGGACATTATGCAGCTTTAGGCGGACTAAACGTAGTAACCTTCGCTAACAAATCCAACAGTGGTACTATTTTTTGCTCGCTTAAACCCTGGGATGAACGTAAAGATAAATCGCAGCAGTTGCAGGCCGTAATTGCCACCTTGCAGCAAAAATTATCGGCGATAAAAGAAGCAACGGTAGTTGTAATTCCGCCGCCGCCAATTCCGGGTTTGGGTAATACGGCTGGTTTTTCTTTTATCATTGAGCAAACCGAACCCAGCACAGATATAAAAGGGTTTGAAAACGTAATCCAGAATTTTGTTGCAGCAGCTAACAAACGACCGGAAATTTCCCGTGCTTTTACCTTCTTTACGGCCAAAACACCAAGTTACCAGTTAGAAGTGGATCGTGAAAAAGCCAAAAAATTGGGTGTACTTGTTTCAGATGTATTTAGTGCTTTACAAACTTACATGGGTAGTACGTATGTAAACGATTTTACTATTTACGGTCGTAATTTCCGTGTAGTAGAGCAGGCGGATTCTTCTTATCGAACAGATATTAAAAACCTCGGACAGTATTTTGTGCGAAATTCTGCCGGAACAATGGTGCCTTTAAGCACGCTTACATCTTATAAAGTTATCGAAAGTGCGCCACTGATTTCACACTATAATCTTTTCCGTTCCTCCGAAGTAGATGGCGGCGCGGCACCCGGTTATAGTAGCGGTGACGCTTTAAATGCTTTAAAAGAAGTAGCTGCTTCCACTTTACCGCAAGGATATGGTTACGAGTTTTCTGGATTGAGCAGGGAAGAGCTGGCCTCAGGTTCTAAAACAATATACATTTTTGCTTTATCAATCATGTTTGTATTCTTGTTTCTGGCTGCATTGTACGAAAGCTGGTCTGTACCGTTTTCAGTACTGCTTGCCGTGCCGATTGGTGCTTTCGGGGCGATTTTGTTTTTAACGTTTGTGCCCCATATTGACAACAACGTTTATGCACAGATCGGTTTGATTACGCTCATCGGTCTGGCTGCCAAAAATGCTATTTTGATTGTAGAGTTTGCCAAAGAACGGGTAGATAAAGGTATGGATCTGGAAGAATCCACTCTGGAAGCCGTCAGGCTCCGTTTAAGGCCGATTGTGATGACTTCCCTGGCTTTTATGCTTGGTATTTTGCCATTGGTTTTTGCCTCCGGTGCAGGCGCGCAATCACGGCAAACCATTGGATACACGGTTTTAGGCGGGATGCTGGCCGCCACGCTGATTGCTATTTTTATTGTACCGGTTTTGTACGTTATCATTACTAAATTTGCTTATGGTAAAGAAAAGCTGGATGAAATGAAAGCCAATGCTAAACCTGAAGAAGAGAAACCGCATTAAACTTCACTGATTTTTAGTCGATAAAAGAAGCATCAGCCAATGATGCTTCTTTTTTATTTTATAAAGAAATTTATTTATTCTCAATTTAATAGCCTTAGATTTATAAATATTCGTAAATGAATTATAATCCTCAAAATCAGCACTTCATACTGTTTTTACCGCATGAAATTTTGCAGCATCTTATTGGTTTGTTTTTGCCTGATGCTGGTCAAAGCCAAAGCGCAAACGTGCCCGGAAAATATTGGTTTTGAAGACGGAACGTTAAAAAACTGGCAATCGTACATTGGTGGAATTGATCGTGCCGGAAACATAACGGTTCTTCCATCGGCAGCCATTCCCGGCAGACATACTGTAATAAAATATGCCAATAA
>JBPBQN010000070.1:0-3700 GCA_050954865.1 Janthinobacterium lividum
TCAAGTAATGCAATGCAGGTTTTTGGTAGTCCGGATGATATGAAACTTAAATCATCCATGACATTATTTGCGGCTTTGGATGATCCAAATCCGGTTTTTCAAGCTGTTTTGAATAAATTTTTTGGAGGAAAAACAGATGGGCAAACGTTGAAAATGATCGGGAAATAAAAGAATCATAACTTCCTGAAAAAACATCGGTAAAAGAAGCATCAAATACTGCTGATGCTTCTTTTACCGACCTAAATTCAGGCTGGCACTTCTGCAACAAAACCTTCCAGCAAAAGCCGCACTTCCTGCACATTATTTAAATAATACTTGGCCGCCGAACTGTTGTTGCCCACTTTAATTGTGGCAGAATTATCAGGCATGGCTTTAAAAGTATCTTCATCAGTATGGTCATCGCCAATGGCCATGGCAAAATCGTAATCCTGACTATGCAGCAAGGCCGTAACGCTTTTGCCTTTGTTAATTTCCATGTTTTTTACCTCGATCACTTTGTTACCAGGCAAAATTTGCAAACCTTTATCTACAACGCTAAACCGCAGATTATTAATGAGTTCTCCGGCACGCAAATCGCCTAAACCGGATTCTACATTGCGGTAATGCCAGGCCAGCGAATAGGTTTTTTCTTCAATAAAAGAACCTGGCGTTCGATCAGCAAAAGTTTCTAATACCGGCTGAATCTGTTTTTTCCAGCTGGCATCCAAAGCCGGAATACGTTCCCAATCGCCATTTAATTTTTGCCAGGCACCATGATCTGCAATTAAAGTAATCGGCAAATAACCAAACCATTTTTCCAGCGTTTCATAATCTCTTCCGCTGATAATCACCACTTTATTTAAAGGATCAGCCGTTAAATTCTGCAAAATTTGATATAACTTTTCATCCGGAGAAGCCTTTTGCGGATCAGCATGAAAACCAACCAGCGTGCCATCATAATCCAGGAAAAAAATGCGCTTGCTTGTTTTAGCATAAATTTTATAGATGGCTTTGCGCGTAACTTCGCCCACATAGCGCGTGTGCAGGGCCTGCTGCATATCTTTTACTTCCCGCAGGCGATCCATAAAAATTTTAACCCAATGTTTTACGTTGAATTTGGATACGTTTTGCCGCAGTTTGATCATCCGGATTTCCTGTTCGTTGGCCGGCATTTCCAAAGCTTGTTCAATTGCAGATGTCATCATGTTGATGTCGTTCGGGTTCACAATTAGCGCATCAATCAGTTCGCGCGAAGAACCGGCCATCTCACTTAAAATCAAAACGCCATTATTTTGAATTCTGCTGGCTACATATTCTTTGCTCACCAAATTCATTCCGTCGCGCATTGGCGTAACCAAAGCCACATCGGCGGTTGCATATAAGGCTGATAATGTTTCGATTGGAAAAGAACGGTAAAAATATTGCACCGGACTCCAGTCCATCGTCCGGAACAACGAATTGATGTTGCCCACACGCTTATCAATTTCATTGCGCAGGTTTTTATACTGCGGAACGGTATCGCGCGATGGCACCACAATCATGTATAAAACCACTTTTTCCAAATATTCAGGTTTGGTTCGAAGCAACTCTTCAAATGCCTGCAAACGCTGCAAAATGCCTTTGCTATAATCCAGCCGATCAACCGATAATACTGTTTTTATCCCATTAAAACTTTCTTTTAAGTGGATGATTTCCTTTTGCACGGCTTCACTTTGTACGAGGGAAGCATATTTCTGCTCGTCAATTCCCATCGGAAAAGCTTCTGCCACAACCAATCGATTCGGCAACGAAATAATGTTGGACGATAAATTAACATGCAGCAGCCGCGCACAAGCCTGTGTAAAATGCTGCACATCATCAAACGTGTGGAAACCAACCAGATCTGCACCGAGCAAACCTTCCAGCAACTCCGTTCGCCACGGAATTAAATGGAAAAGCTGGAACGACGGAAAAGGAATGTGCAGGAAAAATCCAATGGAAACATCCGGCAATTTTGCCCGAATTAAGGCCGGTAAAAGCAGCAACTGGTAATCATGTATCCAGATTTTATCGCCTGGCTGCGCAACACTTAAAACCACATCTGCAAATTTTTGGTTCACCTGCTGATAAAATTCCCAGTTGGATTGCTTGTAATTGCTGTAGGTAGAAGCATAATAGTGGAAAACCGGCCACAGCACATCGTTAGAAAAACCTTCATAATATTCGCTGATTTCTTCCTGACTTAAAAAAACAGGCATCAAACTCAGTTCTGCCAGCTGCTGGGTAATTTCCGGCTGTTTTTCTGCGGATATTTCTGTTCCAGGCCAGCCAATCCACACATTATCACCTTCTTGATAAATTGAACCCAAACCGGTTGCCAGTCCGCCTTCGCTTGCAGATGAAGTATATTCGCCTTCTTTTTCCTGTATTTTTACGGGTAATCTGTTGGAAACAATAATCGTTTTACCTGTCATATAGCTTAAATTCTTGTCTTTATAAGCCCTTAAAAAAGCAATAAGTTTTTAAAATGATGCTTTTTTTAGTTTGAAAGAACTATAAATAAAGCATCACCACAAAACAAAAACCGCTGTTTTTAACCTCGGATTTTTTTATTTTGCAACAGCAATACTGTTTTTACCGGATAATTTTCAGCCAAAAAATTATCGAAACAGCGGAAAATAAATTGCTGTTTTGTGCTCAAATAGATTAACATGGTTTTTAAAATTCAAGATATTTCCGACTTTTTCCCGCCTTACGTTTGGAACCTCCTTTTAATTTCCGGAGCGGTAATTATCGGGCTGATTTTAAAATTTATTCTGATGCGGCTGGCTGGTTTTTACCAAAACAAAGAAGAATATTCTACTTTCCGAACCATCACCAAACACTTGGGCGGCCCGTTAACCTGGTTTATTCCGCTGCTGATCCTCAACCTGTTGCTTCCCTGGTTTTTATTTGGACCGAAAATCATCATCGTTTTTACAAAACTGCTGTACATGGCGCTGGTAATTGCGTTTGCCATGTTGCTGATCCGCACCATTTCTGTGTTTGAAGATTATGTGTATCATGCTTTTGATATGCAGAAAACGGATAACCTCAAAGAGCGAAAAGTTCGTACGCAGCTACAGTTTTTACGCAAAATCGGTATCGTTTTAATCATCATTTTAACCATCGCAGCCATATTGCTCAGCTTTGAGAGTATGCGCAAAATCGGTTCTTACCTCATCACCAGCGTAGGCATCGGCGGAATTATTGTTGGTTTTGCTGCGCAGAAATCCCTAGGAAATTTGTTTGCCGGTTTCCAGATCGCTTTTACACAACCCATCCGCATTGATGATGTGCTGATTGTGGAAGGCGAATGGGGCCGCGTGGAAGAAATTACGCTGACGTATGTGGTGGTGCGCATTTGGGATTTGCGCCGGCTGATTTTGCCCATCACGTATTTTATTGAAAAACCGTTTCAAAACTGGACGCGCATTTCTGCGGATATCCTCGGTACTGTTTTTATCCATGTAGATTACACGCTGCCAATCCAGCCTGTTCGAGATGAATTAACGCGTTTGCTGGAAATTAATCCGCTGTGGGACAAGCGTGTAAATGTTTTGCAAGTAACAGATTCTAAAGAACAAACCATCGAACTGCGTGCGCTGATGAGTGCTTCGGATTCTTCCCGCGCATTTGATTTGCGGTGTTTTGTGCGCGAAAACCTCGTCACTTTCATCCAGCAAAACTATCCGGAAAGTTT
>JBPBQN010000071.1:0-3684 GCA_050954865.1 Janthinobacterium lividum
TCAACTGTACTTGTTGATTTCGTAGCAGATAAGTCAGTTTTATACCGGTAAAAGAAGTATTGCTGCTGAACTGTAATTTGATGTGTTGCTTTTATCAACATAAATATTCGGTAATTTGCGGCTCATGGCAGCACAGCAATTGAAATTAACCGGTCGCATCTGGCTGGAAAACGCAGAAGGAAAAGTGCTCGGTGCCGGCCGGGTAGAACTTTTGGAGCGCATACAGCAATCAGGATCATTGCGTCAGGCGGCTTTGCAGATGAAAATGTCGTACAAACAAGCCTGGGAAATGATCCAACACATGAACCAGCAGCTGGGCGAACCGGTTATTATAGCTAACCGCGGCGGCAAAGGCGGCGGTAGCACCGTGATTACAGAAAAGGGTTTAAAAGCGATAGCACTTTTTCATAATTGCCAGAAGTTGTTTCAAGAATTTTTGCAAAACCATCATCCTGAACTGTAATTAACCGATTTTTAAATCCTTATTGATGAAAAAGTGTTGCTAAAAACAGCATCGGTTTTTGTGTAGTATTTTGGTGATGCTTCTTTTATCGGTATAAAATCAGCCTCTAACAAACCTGCAAAATTTTAAATTCTTTACCATTCAGTTTAAAACTTTCACCTGCGGATTTACCTTTAATCTGCAAACCAATCGGCGAAGCCAGCGAAATAGTGTAATACTGTTTTTGGTCGATAAAAAAAGCACCGGCGCCAACCGCGAGGTAAAAGTTTTGCTGATCAGTTTCAACCAAACTTCCGGCTTGTGCAACTGAATGTTCCGAATCCGGACTGATTTGTTGCAGTTGTGTTTGCTGTTTCCGGGCTTCTAAAAGCTGGCGCGAATTAAGGTCGATTTCCTGCTGCAACATGGCGCGACTGGTTTCGTATTTATCGCCGGCACTGCTTTTGGTTTCGTTTCCGGATGACTTCCGCGCATCGGCAATGGCGTTTTCTGCTTCCGTAATTTTATGCTGAATCTGTTCGGCACAAAGCTGGTAAAGTTGCTGTTTGATCTTCAAAAAAAATAAAATTGATTGACAAAGATGGATAAATCTCCGCAGAAAACATTTTGAAGCCGCACCAGTTTTAGGTAGATAAAAGAAGCATCATGAACACAACAGCAATTTACAATATGGAAACGCCGGATCCGGAAATTACGCCAGAGCAAACGCCGCAGGAAAGTCCGCAACCGGAAATCCCTATGGAAGACCCAACACCGATGCGCTCACCGGAAATGCCCGAACCGGATCGTTTTCCGGAAGAAAATCCGTTGCCAACAATCAGTCCGGAATATCCCGGAACGCCGGCACCGTCAGAAATACAGCGGTTTTAATTTTCACCCAAAACAAAAAAGCGGATCACTTACGAACCGCTTTTTTTATGTCGGTAAAAACAGCATTAATTGTATATCACCATTATTTTGAAGGAGTAGTAATTACACTTTTTTCTGGTTTGTAGATAGCATCTGTTGCAAAATCTACAATCAAACCTACTGGAAAAAGAACGATGTCAGCTATCATTGCAACTGCTCTGATTTTTCTGGATGGTTGCCCTGGGGCTGGTTTAGTTCTTTGGGCAGAAGTTATCTTGCCGCCAAAAACTGTTGCACATGAACTTATGGAACAGCTTAATACAACAGCCAGCGGTAGAAATAAGGATAATTTTTTCATAGGATGATCAATTAATTTTTTTGAAAAATACACTTAAATTCTAATATTTCTTCTCACTATAATAATTTTCAAATAAATTTATGTTGGTAAAAACAGCATTACCAGCCCGGCGCAAATGTTAAACCAAAAACTGGTTTTTGCACATCCGTCCGCTGGAAAGGAATGGCCACGTAAGGCTCGATCACAAACGCGCCAAAAATATTTATCCGCAGCGAAATACCGGTAGAAAAAGCCGGAACGCGGTTGTAACCTGATGGATAAACCAACTGTCCGAAACGGTCATAAACCGGGTTTCCGCTGGCATCAACTGAATATTGGTTGGCATCAGGTTCTTTTTTAAAGGCGATTTTATCACCGGCGTTCCAGGCCAAACCGGCATCAAAAAAGAAATTCAGCTCGGTAAACAAAAATTTGGATTTGATCTGCGATAATTTTTCAGGTCCGGTAAACGGTAAACGCACTTCAAAATTAGCCACTGCCGTACGGCTTCCTTCCAACTGATTAATGGTGAAGTTGCCCGTGTTGCGCGAATTATTGTTATAAAAACTGGTTGCTTCATAACCACGGATTAGGTAAGGATAACCGATAAACAACGGAAACAATGCCTGGCTGCTGTTGCCAAACCGGCCGTAAGCATAAATGCGGGCAGCAAAAGTTATTGGTTTCAGGCGAACGTTTTTTCGTAAATCGATGGTCGGGGCGAAGAATTTATAATCGCCCACATTTCCCTCAATACCAATGCGATAACGATAACCAGCCAGCGGAGAAGCAATGCCGAAATAAGAATTATCACCAATTAAAGCCGTATTGAGCTGATACAACGTAAAAGGCATCAGATCGTAACCGGTTTCGTTGCGGTATTGTTCGCGCGAAATTTGATCGTGCTCAGAATATAAAACGTTTGTCGGCGTAATAGAATTGTTGTTTGAGGTGATGTAATTATAGTACGTGCTGTACCGATCAACGCGGTAATAATAACGCGAAGCACCGGCACCAAATTCAATCCGGGTAACTTTAGAAAACGGATAAGAGGTAAAAACCTGCAAGGCGTCCTGAAAAGTGCGGGTTAAATCATAGCGCGATTCGTAAACACTTACCGGCTTGTTATTTTGGATGATGCTGGTAATTCCTTCCCGATAAGTAGCATATTGAAACGGTGTGTGCGAAACACTTACACCAAAATTCCAGCGGCCTTGCTGGTTGATATAAGCTAATTGTGCGCCAAAATCGTAAATCTGTCCGTTAATGGCAGCACCGGCATAAATCTGGTTCCGGCCAGTAATATCGCTGAACAAGCCCTGAATGCCGCTGGCCAAACCGGCACCAAAACGACTCACGCCCGCTCCAATGCCACTGCTTCCCAAATAATCAAGTTTAAATTGTGGTTTAAAAGGAATGTTACTGATCGAATCAACCGGGATTTTCTGATAAGCTAAAAAGTTGTTCAGGTTGGTGTTGATCAGATCCACACCAACCGATTTTGGCGGAGGAAGCATGGCCGCATCAAAATTAATTGCCTGGTTTTCTACTGGTCTTGGTTTGAAGTCAGCCACTTTTGCATTGTAAATGGTGTATCGCTGCGAACGGTAGTAGGAGTAAACCACATCATTTTTAGCTGATAAACTCAGTGCCGGCGAAAACTCTGTAATACCGGAAATGCCGGTAAATAGATCCGTCATCTGCTCGGTTGTACCAGCACTTAAATTGTAACGGTACATGTTACGGAAACCATCACGGTTACTTAAAAAATAAACAGACTGATCATCCGCAGAAAACGCCGGATTTAAATTATTTGCACCGTTAAAAATCTTGATATCCGTGGTGGTTTTAGATAAAAGATCATAAACCGCCAAATTAAACGGAATGGTTTGCGCCAGCGATTGATCGTAAGTTGACCGATCGCTGCTGAAAACGATCTTCTTTCCATCATGCGAAAAACTTGGCTGATAATCGGTGTATTTATCGTTGGTGAGTTGCGTTACTTTTTTCGTGGGAATGTTATATAGATACAAAT
>JBPBQN010000072.1:0-3383 GCA_050954865.1 Janthinobacterium lividum
AGCACCAATATTTTGATTATCAAACCGATTATTTAAAGTTTGAAATGCGGCAGAAATATCAGTTTGTTTACCATTTAAAGAATCGGAAAAATTGTTGTGAAGATTTTTATCGAAATGAAATTCACGAACTTCATAATCGTTACCCAAATTATTTTTAAGCTGATTTAATGCTTCCAAAAAAGATTTAAGCTGAAAATTTTTCGCCGGAAACTGTTTGACGGAAGAAGAATTATCCTGCAAAATTAGGATTAATGGTTTTTGCAAATGCTTGTTTACGGTTTTAATTAGCGGAGCAAGCAACAAAAAAGATACGATAAAAACAGCAATCGTACGAATGGTAAACAGTGCGTTCCGCCAAAGCTTGTTAAGATTTGCAGGTTTGAAATACAAAACCGAGCTGTACATAACTGCAATTGCCAGACAGGCAAGCGTCCACCAGCCAGAAACTGTTCCCCAAGAAACTGAAATTAAATACAGCATATTTGGTTAAAAACTTTTGCAGTGAAAAACTATTCTTCAGTTATTTTGAGGTTTTGATCCGGATTCTGATTGGTCCTTTTATTTCCTTTGGATCAACTTTTTGGCCTTTTTGCATGATTATAACCTGATTATCCGAAGCCAAATCAAAAGCAATATCGCGCACCGTTTGCATGTGTTCGCGCCAGCTAGCGCCAAACATTTTCCGGGCAACTTCCGAAGGGCAGATGGTTTTCTCTGCTCCCCGATCTGTTGCCATTTCCAATATCACTTTTTGAATTTCCTTTGTGCTCAATTTTAGATTGAAAATAGCCGTTTAAAGTATTCCGCCATCCACCGGAAAAACCTGGCCAGTAATATAGCTGCTCATATCCGAAGCTAAAAAAACACAGGTATTTGCCACATCTTCTGTTTCGCCGGCGCGTTTTAAGGGGATGGTATCCGTCCAGCCTTGTACCACTTTCGGATCCAAAACATCCGTCATCTCTGTACGGATAAATCCTGGAGCAACAACATTGGTACGTATATTCCGAGAACCTAATTCTTTGGCGATAGATTTAGAAAAACCGATAATTCCGGCCTTTGAAGCAGCGTAATTTGCTTGACCAGCATTTCCCTGCACGCCAACCACAGAACTCATATTGATAAAAACACCATTGCGGTTTTTCATCATAATTTTGGATGCTGCTTTTGTTACGTTAAAAATTGATTTCAGGTTCACGTTTAACACTTCGTCCCATTGTTGTTCCGTCATGCGCATCAGCAAACCATCTTTGGTAATGCCGGCGTTGTTTACCACAATATTAATTGTACCAAAATCTGCAACAATTTGATTGATCAGCTTTTCTGCTTCTTCAAAATTAGAAGCGTCTGATTGATAGCCTTTTATCTGTGTTCCAAACCGCTGTAATTCCTGTTCTAAAGCTTGCCCTTTTTCTACAGAAGACAAATAAGTAAAGGCAACTTTAGCACCATGTTCGGCAAATTTTTCTGCTATTTTTCGCCCGATTCCTTTAGAAGCTCCGGTTACCAGAGCTACTTTTCCTTCTAACAATTTCATGTAATTAAAAAATGATTTGGGGTGAAGTTAGAAAATTTGAAACAAAGCCAAAAGAATTTAGTGCACAGGTGTATGCTTCTTTTATCGTGTAAAATTTGAGTCTTTTTTCTTCAAACTAAACCACCTTCACTACTAATAAATTTAGTTTTATATATCTTTACGCAGCTTTAATTTTGAGCCGAAAAGGATTTATTTATGTATGCAATTGTTGATATTGAAACAACTGGTGGCCACGCCAGTGCAAACGGAATTACAGATATTGCCATCGTTTTACATGATGGAAAAAAAGTATATCATCGTTTTCAATCGTTGATCAATCCTCAGCAACCAATTCCAATTTACATTCAGGCACTTACCGGCATCAATAATGATATGGTAAAAGAAGCACCGCTTTTTGCAGATGTTGCGGCGGAAATTTACGAATTATTGCATGATAAAATCTTCATCGCCCATAACGTAAACTTTGATTATTCTTTTGTAAGATACCATTTGGCAGCTGCCGGATTTACTTTGGATTGCAAAAAATTGTGCACCGTAAGGCTGAGTAGAAAAATAATTCCTGGTTATCCTTCATATAGTTTGGGCAAATTATGTCATCAGCTCGGCATTGAAAACGACAGTCGACACCGTGCCATGGGAGATGCTTTTGCAACTGCAACCTTGTTTTCTATGCTTTTAATTAATGACCAGGATGGACATGTACAGCAATCATTACTGATCAAATCAAAAGAGCAGTTATTGCCACCGCACTTGCCAAAAAACATCATGGATCAATTACCAAAAAATCCTGGAGTTTATTACTTCCATGATCAAAAAGGAAAAGTGGTTTATGTAGGCAAAGCTAAAAATATAAAAAAAAGAGTGAATAGTCACTTCTCCGGAAATAATCCTAACCGGCAAAGACAAAACTTTTTGCGCGATATTTACAATGTTACCTGGCAAATTTGTGGAACTGAACTAATTGCCTTGATTTTAGAAGCTACTGAAATTAAGCGTTTATGGCCAGAACATAATCGTTCGTTAAAACGCTTTGATTTAGCTTATGCCTTATATCAGTTTGAAGATCAAAATGGATATTTAAGATTGGCTATTGGCAAGAAAAAGAAATATCAGCAATCTGTTTACAGCTTTGGGTTGATGCTGGAAGGATATGAAGTACTGCGAAAGTTGATGATTGATTATCATTTATGTCCGAAATTATGTTTTGTACAGCAAAACGATGAGGAGTGTTCGGGCATAGTCAATCACCATTGCAAAGGTGCATGTTTAGGAATTGAATCTCTGAAGGAATATAATATTCGTGTTAAGCAAGCAATTGAAAATTTGCGTACCAACATGCCTACTTTTATTATTTATGATGATGGAAGAGAAACAGCAGAGCAAAGTTTTATTTTGATGGAAAAAGGGCAGTTCTATGGAATAGGTTATGCAGAAAGAATTTTTAACCATACTGATTTAAAGGTGATAAAAGAAGTATTACAACCTTATCCAGAAAATGATTATGTTAAAAATTTAATTTATCAATTTGCGTTTAACAATCCGCAGAAGCTTATTAGTATATAGCACATGTTTAAATTACTTATACATTTAATATAAATAGATTAATATTATACTATTTAGGTATTAAAATACTTAACTTAATAATTATCATGTTTATATTTTAATAACAATATTAATATTTACTTTTCAAGTATAAAATATATTTTATTTTCACCAATTCGATACGATTTAGAAATTTACTCCAAACATTCCATCTCTTATTCTTTTCTCCATTACGAATTCCTTTATAAACGCAAACACCCCTTCACTACAAAAGTAATGAAGGGGTGTTTTATTGAATAAGTAT
>JBPBQN010000073.1:0-3190 GCA_050954865.1 Janthinobacterium lividum
TTGCTTCCGGCGACCCTGACAGTAAGAAATGGGTTTTGGTAGATGCTGGTTTGCCACATTCTTCGCACAAAATACAAGCCATGGCCGAAGATATTTTTGGTGAAGGAACAAAACCTGAAAACATTATTTTAACGCACGGGCATTTTGATCATATCGGCAGTTTGCAGGATTTGCTGAAAATTTGGGATGTTCCGGTTTATGCACATCCGCTGGAAATGCCATATTTAACCGGAAAATCTGCTTATCCGCCAGCAGACCCGTTTGTAGGCGGCGGTTTAATGAGCTTAACTTCCTGGATGTTCCCCAATAAACCTATTAATTTAGGCGATAAAGTACATGAGTTTCCGGAAGAAGAAACACCTGGTTTGCCACACTGGCGTATTATTTTTACGCCCGGACACGCACCCGGACATGTTTCTTTGTTTCGGAAAAGCGACCATTTACTAATTGCAGGTGATGCTTTTGTTACTACCGTTCAGGAATCTGCTTTGTCGGTAATTTTACAAAGAAAAGTGATCAGCGGTCCGCCAAAATACTTTACCTGTGATTGGAAAGCCGCAGGAATTTCTGTTAGAAAACTAATTGGTTTACATCCGCAAATTGTTGCAACCGGACATGGCAAACCAATGGCTGTGAATGAATTTAAAAAAGCTTTACAAAATTTGGGGAAAAACTTTCCTGAAGAAGCCATCCCAACGCACGGACGATATGTAAAAGAGGCCGCAAAAACCGATACGGAAGGCGTAAAATATGTTCCGCCAGCAAAAAATAATCCGGTTTTGTTGGGAAGCGTGATTGGCGCAGCTGCGTTGATTGCTTTTACGGTTGTAATCAGTTTCAGCAAAAAATAAACACCAAATTTAGGTTGATAAAAGAAGCATCGGCAAATTACCGATGCTTCTTTTATCGGTTAAATTTTGAGTTAGTTTGATAAAGAAATTACAAAATCAGCTTCAAAAACGTGTCCAACTCCAACAGCTTTGATACCTTCTTTGTCTTTAAAATCTGTTACTTTTCCTGCCGAATCTGAGTAGCCCAGCCAAGGTTCAATGCAAACAAACGGCGCGCCCGGTTTTGCCCAGATGCCTAAATCTTTAAAATCCTGAAAACTTACTGCTAAGCTTTGCTGATGGTTTTTGCTGCGGATGATTACATTTTTTGAAGTAATATCCTTAAAAATCAGTGCATCACGATCAAACAAACTTTTGGTTAACCAAATTTTTTGTCCATCCGTCGGTACCATTTCTGTTTCGCCGCTTAACAAGCCATCCATTAACAAATGCGTTAACAATGGTTCCGAAGTTTCAAATTCGAGGTAATAATCTTCATAATTTTCATTCGGAAAAAACGGAACATTAAACGCCGGATGCGCGCCAACAGAAAAATAAACGGTTTGCTCATCCTGATTAATTACCTTATAAGTAACATGTAAATCCTGATCTTTTAAATCATACAAAACCTGAAATTCAAACCGAAACGGATAAACAGCCAAAGTTGATTCGCTAAAAGGCAATGAAAATTTTGCGTGCGTTTGGCTCGAATCCACCAAACTAAACTCAGATTCGCGGGTAAAACCGTGCCGAGTCATGTGATACGATTGTTTGTTAACCTGCAACTCATTATTAACCAAACCGCCAACAATCGGAAATAAATTTGGCGCGTGCCACGGCCAAACTGCCGGATCGCCTTGCCATAATTGCTCGGTTTGTGTTTGTTTATGGTAGATGGAAGTCATTTCCGCACCTTGAGTACGGACGGCAACTTTTAGAAAATCATTTTCTATAGTGATCATAAATTGATTTGATAAGATTTATTTTGAAATTATTTTTTTAAACCTAATAATTATTCGGTTTGTTTTCAGGCAGAAATTTTAAGTGGCAGATTTTAAGGCGATAAAAGAAGCATTTAAGGCGCTGCACTGATTTTGATAACAATCTTTTTGTCTTTCTCAATACCATCAACTTTTACGTTAACCCGATGAACATCATTTGGGAAAAATATAAAAATTGTGCCGGGCTGCGCTTCATAAAATTTGCCTTCTGCCTCGTAATGTGCTACATCTTTTGCCGCGTTGTATTGTTCAGTCACTTTTGCATCGCCAACTTTTACTTCGCCCATTTTTTCTGCACCAACCGAAACATATTGTACATCAATATTTTTTTGGTGTGATTCCCAGTTAGTTTGATCGAAAGGTTTTGTAGGATTTTCTGTAATTGCAACCGAAACATGTCCGCTATTTAAAACCTGTTTTCCAACTGGCACTTTTTCTAAATCCGTATCTCTGAAATAAGCGAATGCTTTATCCCAATAAGCTTTATTTGCGGTATATTGCCTTGCAAATTCCTGTTTATCAACCGTTTCAGAAACGTTTAGCTTCATGCCATTTGCCCAAATCCGACTTTTAAACCATTTTTCTGATTTGGCTTTTGTCCATTCTGTTTTTGTGCAGATGCAGAAAAAACAGTGGTAAAAACAGCAAGTGATAGCAGAGCTATTTTGGAAAGTAGATATTTCATGAAGAATGATTTACAATTGGTTAGGACAAGGTAAAATTTTAGTTAGTAAAAGAAGCATTAAGTTTATTCATTCATCTATCAGTTCAAACTTATTTGTGTTTAGTTTTAGCTTCTTTATAATAACTTCAGGATATTGTTTTGCAATTAATTCTCTTACACAACTTTCATGTTCAGGTAGAATTCTACTTCCTAAATAAACATGCTTTATGCAATTTTTATCAATTGGTAAAATATATAAACCTTCTGAATTAAATTTTAAGTCTGAAAGAACTATTCGGACTTCTTCTTCATACTTCCAATCAATAGATTTAGTTCTAAGCCAATTTATTATAGCTTGATTTTTATTTTTAAAGTAATCCATTGCTTCAAATTCAACTTCATATTTTGCTTTAATAAAAAACATGTCGTAATAATGAACAGTATTTATATAGTAATATAACTGCTTTAAATTAAATCCAATACTAATTCCTTCATGAGATTTTCCATAGTGAGACCACATCAGTAAATTATCATATTTTTTACTAAAACAAGTAACACCACGCATTTTTAGATCGTTTTGAATAATATCATCTATGGTGTTTAGGAGTAATTCCCTTGGCAATTTTTTGATTTTAATTGCAATTTTTCTTCTTTGTTCCCTATTTGAATCTGGATTTTTTTTCGAAACTAATTTG
>JBPBQN010000074.1:0-3061 GCA_050954865.1 Janthinobacterium lividum
ATGGTACGGACCGCGGTTAGTTTTGCGCTGCTGCGTTTTGAACGTTTGCAGGATCAGCTCGATGGATTTTTTCCACTCGGCATTAAATGGCGATTTGTCGCCGGTTTCTTTCCAGTAACGGTGCGCTAAACGAATCGGATAACAAAGCGAATCAATTTCGTATTTGCGCTCATGAATGCCCGGCTTCATATCGGTCTGATCGGTTTTCCACTCACTTATTTTCGTTTCATCTTTATAAAAAGCGTTGGCGTACGGATCTTCCAGTACACAATGCGCCTGGCGGTTAATTACGCCAGCAATCAGTTGCCTTAACTTTTCGTCTTTTTTGATAAAAGGCAGATACGGCCAAACCTGCGCGCAACTGTCGCGCAGCCACATCGCATCAATATCGCCCGTGATCACGTAGGTATCAGGCCGTGCTTCTTTTAGGGCATAAAAAACGGTGGTATCTAAAGTGTTTGGGAAACAGTTTTCAAACAGCCAGGCCAACTCCGGATCTTTCACCTTGGCCTTAAACTGCACAATCGCATCTTCGACCGCTTTGCTCGTAAAGTTGCGCTTGGCAAGCGGCGGACGGTGGCTCGTGAAGGAAACAAAATCTGCAAAAACAGATTTATTAATAAGTAAACCGGCAGAAAGCAAACCGGTTTGCTGCAAAAATGTGCTTCTTTTCATTGGGTTGAAGTAATAGCAATCAGCTTTCAGCAACCTGCCAAAAACCATTAACCATTCACTATAATCTATTTTTTACTCTGCAATCGGAAATGTGTTTTTAACTTTTGGGCTGATATTTAAACCGATGGTATGGCCTTTTATTCCGTAAAATAAAATGAACAGATAACACGGAATCAACAACCAGTAAGCGTTGGTTGGGTTAACAACATCGGCCAAACGACCATAAGCCAGTGGAATTAACGCACCGCCGGCAATCGCCATAATCATAAATGAAGAACCGATTTTGGTAAATCTGCCCAAACCGGCAATTGCCAGCGGCCAGATGGCTGGCCATAATAACGAGTTGGCCAAACCCAACAAAGCGATAAACAAAACGGAAATATACCCGGTGGTAAAAATAGCACAAAACGAAAAAATCACACCTAAAACGGCGGAGACTTTAAGCGCTTGTTCCTGCTTGAAATATTTCGGAATGCAGATGATGCCGGTAACGTAACCGATGATCATGCCGAGTAAAGTACAAGTGGTGAAAAATTTGGCAGTTGATAACGGAATGCCCTGACTTGCGCCATAACTGATGATTGAATCTCCAGCCAAAACTTCAACCCCAACATATAAAAACAAAGTAAACACGCCCATCAGCAAATGCGGAAACTGGAATATGCTGGTTTTATTGGTGTTTGCAGCGGCTACTGTTTCATCTTCGTGATCGGTATCAATTTCGGGCAAAGTGGAAAAAGAGACCAGAATTGCCAGGATCACCAGAACAATTACAATTACAATATAAGGTGTAATTACGCGGTGTGCCAGCTGGTTCAGCTCGTTTATTTTTTCTGCGGAGGGCATGTTTACCAAACGCGCTTTCAGTCCGTCGGCATCTTTTAAAGTAATCGCACCTAAAACAATCGGCGCAATAGAACCTGCAACTTTGTTACAAATGCCCATAATGCTGATGCGTTTGGCAGCACTTTCTGCCGGACCTAAAATGGTAATGTACGGATTGGAAGCCGTTTGCAAAACCGCCAAACCCGTGCCCTGCACAAATAAACCGAGTAAAAACAGCAGGTAAGTCCGGCTCAATGCAGCCGGAATAAATATCAGCGCACCAACGGCCATGATGGCTAAACCTGCCGACATGCCATTTTTAAAACCCGTTTTTTTGAGCAGCCAGGCCGATGGAATGGCCATCACCAAATACGAAATGTAGAAAGCAAAAGCGACAAGATAGGATTCAAAATTGTTCAGTTCGCAGGCGAGTTTTAAGTATGGAATTAAAACCGAGTTCATCCAGGTTACGAAACCGAAAATGAAAAACAGGGCACCAATAATGAAAATGGCTTTAGAACTTTTATCAGCACTGATGCTTGCCGACGGGTTGGTTGCGTTTGTCATGTTTACTATTTTAAAAATCTATATCTGAATTTTACCCGGTAAAAGAAGTACGGTGTTTTGTTATCCGTTTTTGCTGTTTCGCCGATTTGCCATTTCGCCACCTTGTCATTTCGACCGAAGGGAGAAATCCTGATCAAAGCGATATGCTTCTTTTACCGGCATAAATTTGTTGCTTCAATAAAGATCCCTCCTATCGCAGGGATGATGGCACAACGAAAACCTTTTTTTAAAATCGAAACCGCACAAAAGCTTCCATGGCCTCATATTCTGCAAGTCCTAATTTATCATAAGCACAAGCCGTTTCGCGGTTGCGGTCTTCTGCCCGAACCCAAAATTCGCGCGCATCATCACCAGGGAAAACCGGCAGATCCTTTTGCGACTGGTGCTTGTAAATGGCCAGCCGTTTGCGGATCACTTCCTGCGGAGAAAGCGGCACGGCCATCTCAATTTCATGCGTTTCAAACTCGTGCCACGCGCCGCGGTACAGCCAAACCCAGCAATCTTTTGTCCATGCTTCGTTTGCAAGTCGTTTTAAAGCTTCAACCATAATATCGAAACAGATTTTGTGCGTGCCGTGCGGATCGGCAAAATCTCCGGCAGCAAAAATCTGATGTGGCTGCACGGCCTGCAACAGTTTCATTGTTTCCTGGATATCATCTTCAAAACTCACCTCTTTTTGCACTTTGGCCCGATCATAAAACGGCAGATCCATAAAGTGAATATGATCATCGGGCACGCCTGCAAAACGTGCGCCTGCAATCGCTTCACCTTTCCGGATCAAGCCTTTTACCGTTTTCATTTCCTGCGGATCTGCTTCGTTGGGTTGTTTATTTTTGGCAAAAGCACGCAGGTTATGGTATAAATCTTCCAATTGAGATTCTTCCTGATGCTGGCTCTTCACAAAATCAATCGCAAACTCTAAATAACGCACAGCATCATCGTCCCAAACCGCATTGTTGCCCGAAGTTTGATAAGCCACGTGCACATCATGGCC
>JBPBQN010000075.1:0-3034 GCA_050954865.1 Janthinobacterium lividum
TGATCTGGAAACCATAAAAACAGCGTGCTTCCGGAACCTGCACTTCGCTCATAAAGTTAACGGCCAGATTTTCGTTCACAATTCCGTCGCTTGCTGCAAAAAATGCCAGCACGTGCGAAATGAAGTGCCGCTCGCCATCGCTCAAACTGTCCCAATGTTTCTGGTCGTCTGATAAATCGATTTCTTCTGCCGTCCAAAAACTGGCTTCGTGCTTTTTGTACATCTCCCAAATGGTGGGATAATTGATCGGCAGAATCACAAAACGATCTTTGTTTTCCCGCAGCAATACTTCATCTTCCTGATTTTCAATCATTTGTAAGCTTTTTTTTTGATGTAATATGAGCCGCCAAAAAAAGCCTTCTGCTGGGAAGGCTTCTTTTACCGGGTATAATTTTGTTGATATTGTTTCAAAATGAGGCAGTAACTTTTATATATTACTATTTGGTTAAACAGTTTAACCCTACCTCTGATACAAATATAGCCGTTGGAAAAGCTATAGAGAATATGAAGTTTTAAACAAATAAAAAGTTATTAACATTAACAATAAAGAAATAACTTATCATTATCATATTCGTATACCAATGCTTTTTTAAAAAGCAGGAGGTAGTTTAAAAAGGGATTTAAAAATGGAGAAGCCCCCATTTAAAGGGGCTTACTTCATTTAACTGGCTGTCTGCTTTTTACCAACTGATAAATAATCAGCAAAGCTAAAATGTGTTCTAAAGGTTCCATGTTAATAAATTATGTGGAAAGATTGTATCCAGATATTTAACTTAATTAACATAACAACTATTAATTTTACAGCGTTGATTCAATAGTATTTTTTAATTCGGATGTGCGAAGTCTGATTTAAAGTTAATTAAGAAGCCTGACCTCATCTGATTTGTGTCAGGCTTTTTTATTACCTCAAATCTACCCGTTGAGAAAGCTACAAAGAAGATGAAGTTTTACACACTTTTAAAGTTATCCACATTGGTAACAATCCGGAAACTTATCGTGTAAGCGCATTTTATTTTGCAGCTTCGTTCGCCGGAATAAATTTCATCGAAATCGAGTTAACACAGTGACGTGTATTTTTCGGCGTAAACCTTTCGCCGGTAAAAACATGACCTAAATGCGCGTCGCAGGTATTGCACACAATTTCCACTCTCCGGCCATCACGGTCGGCAACGCGTTTCACTGCTCCCGGAATTTCATCATCAAAACTTGGCCAGCCGCAATGCGATTCAAACTTGGTATCGGAAGTGTAAAGCGGCGTATTGCACTGGCGACAAACATACGTTCCGGCTTCTTTTAAATCCGTGTATTCGCCGGTAAAAGGCCGCTCGGTGCCCTTGTGCAAAATCACGTATTGTTCTTCGGGTGTTAATTTATTGTATTCCATTTTTTTGTTTGTGTTGATGTGATACTAACGCCAATTTCTGGTTTTGAGTTTGAAGCGGAATTGGTGTTGACTTTATGCTGATAAAAGAAATTATTTGTACTGGAAAATCTATAGTTGTTGGCGTAACGTTTTTTTATCTTGATATAAAAGAAGATTTTTCCTTGCGATCGAAATGACAAAAAGCCAGATGCTTCTTTTATCAACCCAAATTTATACCGATAAAAGAAGCATCAACCCAAATCACTTCTCCACCAAATCCAAATGATATTCCTGAATTTTTGCCAGATTTTCGGGCGTTAATGTAAATGCTATTTTTATCGATGCTTTTTCTCCCTGCATCAAAAAATAACCACGCAACTGGTTTTCGGCAACCACATTTCCAACAGAAATTATTTTTCCGGTTTTGGCAAACGCTGCGGCGGCATCGGCTTTTAATTTTTCGGGGAAGTAATCCAGCCAGAAATTATCCGCAAAAATTGGCGTTGCTTTAACATTTTCAAACTCAGGCAATAACTTAACCAACTCGTTTTTACGTTGATTTAAGATTGCCGAAGCCGGCAAAACGCGCGGTTTTATTCCAGAAAGTGCCAGTAAAGTATCCAGCACCATTTTGTTTGGCGCGCCGGCGTTGGCATAAGTTAGGTTGGCAAATGAGACAACGCCAATACCATATTCGGGCATAATGCGCCACTGACTGCCGAAACCGGGCAAGCCGCCGCTGTGGCCGATATAGGTTTTATTTTCGCAATCCTTCGTCCAGCCCAAACCGTAAGCATACGCAGAAACGGTTGGACAAAGCTTGCCATTGGTCAGTTTTGCATTTGGACTGAGGCCGGAAACATCCCACGGATATTGCATTTCGCGGATCGAGCTTCTTTTAACAGGGTAAATTTCGGCTCCATCGCGCGGTGGCCAGGCACCCAAATGGATGGCCATGTATTTGCTGAAATCTTCAATCGTGGTAATCATACCACCCATCGCGCCGTAAGAACCATCGTGCAAAAGCGGCTGTTCCACCCACTTTTCGTTTAGCCAGCGGTAGCCATGCGCCAGTTGCGCAGCCGGAACTTTGGTGTATTCCCAGTAAGTGTGCGACATGCCCAGCGGCTTCAAAATGTTATCTGAAATGTATTGCTCGTAAGTTTTGCCCGAAACTTTTTTGATGATGTAACCCAGCGTGGCAAAACCTAAATTGCTGTATTCGTAACCCAAACCGGGATTATTGGAAAAAGAAATCCCTTTTTTATATAGCTCTAATAATTGCTGATCAGAATCTGCCAGCTGCCGATCGCCCCAGGGATTATCCTCCGGAAAACCAGCCGCATGTGATAATAAATTTCGAATTGTAATTTCCGAAGCATCCGAAGTAAGGTATTTTAAACCTTTCATTTCCGGAATATACTTACTTGCCGGATCATCCAGCTGCAGTTTACCTTCATCGCGCAGCTTCAAAATGGCCATCGCCGTAAAACTTTTGGTCATGGAAGCAATGCGGAAATCAGAATTTGCGGTCGCAGGCGTTTTCTTCTCCAAATCCGTGTAACCCGTGTTGCCGGTGTGCACCAGTTTTCCATCCACCACAATTCCGTAAACCAAAGCCGGGAAATGGTTTTTCTCAGCATAATCTTTGTAAAGCTGATCGATAACCGG
>JBPBQN010000076.1:0-2835 GCA_050954865.1 Janthinobacterium lividum
TTTTGCTTTCACTTCTTTTATTGGTGGATTAACGCTGGGAAACCGCGGTTATGGCATCAGCGGACAAATTATGGGCAGCTTTATTTCGATGATGGGAATTAATTTGCCAGGATTGATTTTGATTTTATTCATTGTTCCGTTTTGGAATGATCTGAAAAAAATCAGTCGCATCCGTAATTCTTTAAGCGGCATAAATGCCGTAGCAGTTGGTTTTATGGTTGCTGCGTTTTTACTTTTGGCCGAACCTTTTCTAACTGATTATAAAGGACTTGGGCTGATGCTCGGTGCTTTTTTACTACTCCATTTTACACCGATAAAAACACCATTCGTTATTTTGTTAGGTGTTTTGCTGAGTATTTTTTTCTGATTAAAACGGAACTTCATCTTCCGAATCCTGATCATTCATCCGCGAAGGTTTAATGATGAAGTTATTCGGTTTTTCAAACTCTTTGGAAGGCGTTAAACCTGCAGAAGCACTTGGCGCAAAACTGTCAGAATTATCATCCAAATCCGTAAATTTCACGTATTTACCTACAAATTTTAAGCGTACACGGCCAGTTTCGCCGTTTCGGTGTTTTGCAATGATAATTTCGCCAACGCCTTGTGTCGGGTTGTTATCTTCATCAAATTCCAAACCGTAATATTCAGGTCGATATAAAAATAACACCATATCCGCATCCTGCTCAATTGATCCGGATTCACGCAAATCAGACAACATCGGACGTTTTGATCCGCCCGGACGATTTTCTACCGCACGGCTTAACTGCGACAATGCAATCACGGGCACATTCAGTTCTTTTGCAACCGATTTTAACGCCCTGGAAATACTACCGATTTCCTGTTCCCGGTTTCCGCCACCTTTACCCTCACCTTTTCCATGCATCAGCTGCAAATAATCGATAATAATCATCTGAATATCGTGCTGCGATTTTAACCTTCTGCATTTAGCCCGAAATTCAAAAATATTCAGCGCAGGCGTATCATCAATAATTAATGGCGCTTGTTCCAAACGGCCAATTTTGGAGTGAATTTGCTGCCATTCCCATTCTTCCAGATTACCTTTTCTGATTTTTTCTTGTTCGATATGTGTTTCACCCGAAACCAAACGGTTTACCAATTGAATCGACGACATTTCCAATGAAAATACTACAACAGGTTTGTTAAAATCAACGGCTGCATTACGCGCACAACTCAATACAAAAGCTGTTTTTCCCATTGCCGGTCGGGCGGCAATAATTACCAAATCCGATTTTTGCCAGCCGGAAGTCATTCGATCCAAATCCGTAAAACCGGAAGCAACGCCTGTTAAACCGTCTTTTTTGTTCTTCAACGCTTCCATTTCTTTTAGCGTTTCGTGCATCAGGTCGTCCATTTTCCGCGAATCTCTGCGGAGATTATTTTGGGCAATGTCAAACAGGTTTTTCTCGGCTTTATCTAACAGATCCAGCACATCAGTTGTATCTTCATAAGCCTGAGAAATCACTTCCGTAGAAATCCTAATTAATTCTCGCTGTAAAAATTTTTGAATAATGATGCGCGAATGGAACTCAATATTTGCGGCAGAAGCTACGCGATTGGTTAGTTCAGTGATGTAATACGCACCGCCAATCATCTCTAAATCACCTTGTTGGCGCAATTGTGCGGTTACGGTTAAAATATCAACCGGAGAAGTTTTTTCAAATAGTGTTTTTATCGCCATAAATATTTTCTGATGGCTATCACGATAAAAAACTTCGGGTTTTAAAATATCAATTACAGAAGATAAAGCATCTTTTTCCAGCATCAGCGCGCCTAAAACTGCTTCTTCCAAATCGGTTGCCTGCGGTTGCAGTTTCCCCAGATTTCCACTTGCTACCGGAGCAGAAAAACGTGAACGTTTATCGGAATTGTATGTACCGGATCTGCCTGAAAAATTTTCTTCTTCTGAACTCATAAAATCAAAATTAAACAAAATTGAGCGGTTTGTCTTTTCCGTTCATCAACAATCTGTTGGTAAGAATCATCAAATCCTGATTTTGAGCGTATTAAATTTTTAACAGCAGCTTTATCCACTTACTTTTCCACAATTACTGTGGATAACCTGTGTATGAAATTTATTATCAATTGAAAATCAATCATTTATATTGATGTGGATAACCTTTTTTACTGTGCAAAATTTAGGTTGATAAAAGAAGCATTCAGGTTCAAAATCTGCTTTTCGGCAGATTTATAATTACTTTCGCACTTTATTAGAAAAAGAAGATGATGCAGCGCCCACAGTTTAAAAAGGAAAGCAACCAGATGGTTTTTGGCATTCGTGCTGTGATGGAAGCGATCCGTTCCGGAAAAGAAATGGAGGCGTTGTATGTGCAGCGTGGTTTGGGCGGAGAACTTTTTCAGGAATTAAAATCAGTTTTAAACGAGTATCAAATTACGGCGCAGCAGGTTCCGGTAGAAAAACTGAACCGGATCACCGCAAAAAATCACCAGGGAATTATTGCAGTTATTTCTGAAATTACTTATCAAAAAATAGAAGATCTAATTCCGCAAGTTTACGAAAGGGGCGAAGTGCCGCTTATTTTGGTTTTGGATAGCATTACCGATGTGCGCAATATGGGCGCCATTGCCCGAACAGCAGAATGTGCTGGCGTACAGGCCATTGTGATTCCTGCAAGAGGTTCGGCACAAATTAATGCAGATGCGATTAAAACTTCTGCGGGTGCTTTGTACCAGATTCCGGTTTGCCGCCATCAAAATTTACTGCAAACTGTACAGTTTTTACAAGCTTCAGGATTGCAGTTGGTTTGCTGTACCGAAAAGACTAATGATGATATTTATAAACCAGATTATACTGCG
>JBPBQN010000077.1:0-2802 GCA_050954865.1 Janthinobacterium lividum
TTGTTTGTAAAATCCTGACTGGTAAAACGCGGCGCAATATTGCCGTGCACCATGTACATCCATTTGCCGGAATTGAGCATGATGCCGTACATCGGCGAAGCATCGGGCAACCAGGCCGTACCGGAACCATCACGGTTCATGGGCAGGTTGAGTGAGTAGCCGCTGTTCATCTGCAGGTTCATTTTGGCGGTAGTATCGCTCATATCCATGGCTTTCATACCAACCATATCGTGCTGTGCTTCTGCTTTTTTCAGCATAAAAAAAAGCAACAGCACAATGAGTTTGGATTGAAGTTTCAGTTTTTTCATATTGATGCAAAAATATCTTCCAAAAAATAACCGGTTTTACACAATCTGATTTAAGATTTATAAAATTTTGAATTAAATTTCTTTCAAGCCCAATCAAAATGCGGATGCTGTTTTTAGCACACCAATTTTAGGTGGATAAAAACAGTATGCTGACTGGTAAATCTCTGTTAAATCAATTGTGACTTTATTTTGTTGAGGTTGAAGGAAAGACAAATTGTGCCTGTCATTTGCAAATCAAATTCAGATGGCGTATCTTTCAAATCCTTGCTTTAAATATTTGCGTGTATCTTTGCTTTCTTCGATATAAACAATGAATAATTCTGAAAATACGGATGTAATTTTAATCGGTGCCGGCATCATGAGTGCTACGCTTGGCGTAATGCTGAAAGAACTGGACCCAAACCTGAAAATACAGATTTTTGAACGGCTTGATAGCGCCGCAGCCGAAAGTTCTGATGCCTGGAACAATGCAGGAACGGGCCATTCTGCTTTTTGTGAGCTGAACTATACGCCTGAACTGAAAGACGGTTCGATAGAAACGATTAAAGCGATAAAAATTGCCGAATCTTTTGAAGAATCCAAACAGTTTTGGAGCTTTTTGGTGCAGCAGGGCTTTCTGGTTGATCCGCCGAGTTTTATCAAAAGCATCCCGCACATGAGTTTTGTTTGGGGCGATACCAACGTAGAATATCTGCGCAAACGCCACGAAGCACTCACCAAAAATCATCTGTTTAAAGAGATGACTTATTCTGCCGACAAAAAACAGCTTGCAGATTGGATGCCGCTGGTGATGGACGGTCGCGATCCGAACGAAAAAGTTTCGGCCACACGCATGGAAATCGGTACGGATGTAAATTTTGGCGCGCTTACCAAAGCCATGTTTGGCAAGCTAAAAACCATGAACGGTGTTGATTTGGGATTCAATCATAATGTGCTGACGCTTAGAAAAAATAAAGATCAATTGTGGACGGTTAGGGTAAAAAACCGGGCAACTGGCGAAAGTAAAAAAGTAACCGCCAAATTTGTATTTATCGGTGCCGGTGGTGGTTCTTTGCCTTTGTTAGAAAGATCGGGAATTTCGGAAGGGAAAGGTTTTGGCGGATTTCCGGTAAGCGGACAATGGCTGAAATGTGTTAATCCGGAAGTGATTAAAAAACATCAGGCCAAAGTTTACGGTAAAGCTTCGGTTGGTTCGCCGCCGATGTCTGTTCCGCATTTAGATACGCGGATGATTGATGGCAAACGCGAGTTGCTGTTCGGTCCGTATGCTGGTTTTTCTACCAAATTTCTCAAAAAAGGTTCGTACCTGGATTTGCCTTTGTCTATAAAAGCAACCAATATTTTCCCGATGATGGCCGCTGGGGTTAAAAATATTCCGCTGACTAAATATTTAATCGATCAGGTTCGTCAATCTCCACAAGATCGTTTAAATGCGCTGAAAGAATATTTTCCGGAAGCCAAAATGGAAGACTGGGAACTGGAAGTTGCCGGCCAACGCGTGCAGGTAATCAAAAACGATCCTGAAAAAGGCGGCGTTTTAGAGTTTGGAACCGAAGTGGTTAGTGCCGCAGATGGCAGTATTGCCGCTTTGCTTGGTGCTTCGCCGGGCGCATCTACAGCGGTTTCAATTATGCTGGATTTGCTGAACAGATGTTTCAAAACCCAGATCAATACGCCCGAATGGCAAAGTAAAATGAAGGAAATGATTCCTTCCTACGGAAAATCTTTAGGAAAAGAAGCAGAACTTGCCATAAAACTTCGCGCAGAAACCAGTAAAGTTTTAGGTTTAACGTTGCCACAAACGGCTTAAATCAGCCTGAAAAATAGTCGATAAAAGAAGCATGAAGGATTAATTTCTTTCGTGCTTTTTTTATGCTTGTTATTCTTTGATATGCAGCGTTCCGGATGGTTCGGCAAACTCTTTTTTAACAAACGTACGGATCATGTGGATGCTTTTTTTGCTAATGTTTTCGATCATTGAAACCCATTTGCCCACTTCCGGATCTTTTTCCAAAACATTTTTTCGGGAAAGCAAAGCCGCAAGATTATGAATGGAACCCATCGGACTCAATAAATCATGCGACAAAATGTTTAACAGCGTTTTTTTCTTAAACTGATATTCTTCAGAAACGATATAATTTACCTTGCGATATGGTATTTCTTCTGCGTAACCGGTTAGCGCCATTTCTCCGGCTGCATTGGTGTTGTAAATTAAGCTTAGCCTTAAATGGCATGTCTGTTTATTCGGCGCATTCAAGCTAATTTCGATGTTATGTTTCGCAACACCAGACTGCAGTTCTGCAAAACACTGTTTTAAATAAGCCACACAATCTGGGTGAACGTAGCTTAAAAATGTTTCGGGTGATGCGTGGATGGCTTCTCCAAAAAAATGCCTGAAAGCAATATTGGTGTACAAAAACTTGTTTTGAGTAATGCAATACACAAAATTTAAACGCTTGTCTTGTTCAGTCAAGGCTAACATCAAATATGCAGG
>JBPBQN010000078.1:0-2364 GCA_050954865.1 Janthinobacterium lividum
TCAAATTTAATCAACCTAAACCATGGCATTATTTACAGAAGAAGAACAGCAGCAAATTAGGAAAGCGATAGAATCAGCAGAAAAAAGCACTTCCGGCGAGATCCGGATTTGTATTGAAAAAACCTGTAGCGAAGAAGTGCTTGATCGTGCAGTAAAATATTTCAAGCAATTGAATATGCACAAAACCAGGCTGCGTAACGGCGTTTTAATTTATCTTTCTACCGTTGATCGCAAATTTGCCATTATTGGCGATGCCGGAATTGACAAAGTTGTGCCGCAAAATTTTTGGGATGCAACGAAAGAAAACATGCTGAGCCATTTTAAATACGGCAACTTAACAGAAGGAATTTCCGTTGGAATAAAAATGGCTGGAGAACAGTTGCAAAAATTCTTCCCAAGTTTGGATAGCGACAGCAACGAACTGCCAGACGACATTGCTTTTATGGATGGTAAATAATTAATAAATATGTTGAAAAAATTGTTGTTTACCTGGCTGCTTTTGTGCAGCAGTGTATTTTTATTTGCCCAGGATTTCCCGCAACCTTCCACCACTTTAGTTACTGATTATACCAATACGCTTACAACGGATCAGAAACAAAGCCTTGAAAACAAGCTGGTTGCGTTTAATGATTCTACCTCAACCCAAATAGCGGTTGTACTTTTAAAATCTGTTGGTGATTACGATATCAACGAATATGCCACGCAATTAGGCCGCAAATGGGGCATCGGCCAAAAAGGAAAAAATAACGGTATTTTAATGCTGATTGCTGTTGGTGATCGGAAAGTTTCTATCCAAACCGGTTATGGTTCTGAAGGTGCCGTGCCAGATATTACCACGCATGAAATTATTGAGAACGACCTGAAACCAAACTTTAAACAAGGAAATTATTATGCCGGGATAGATGCAGGCACCACTTCGCTGATTAAATACATGAAAGGCGAATACAAGGCTAATCCTAAAGCGCAGCAAAAAGATAATGGCGGCGGCGGAAGTTCGATATTCATCATCATTATTATTGTGATTGTGGTGATTATTTTAATACGCAGAGGCGGCGGTGGCGGAAACCAGGTAATTGGCGGCCGCGGCGGTTCCAGTCCGTTTTGGTGGTTTTTAGCAGGCAACGTTTTAGGCAGAAACAGTGGTGGCGGTGGTTTTGGCGGAGGCGGATTCGGTGGTGGAGATTCTGGCGGCGGCGGCGGTGGATTTGGCGGTTTTGGCGGCGGAAGCTTTGGCGGCGGCGGATCAAGCGGAAGCTGGTAATGCTTCTTTTATCGACCTAAAATTATGATCAGAAGAGATTTTTTGCAAGCTGAAATAGAAAAACTTGCCCAAACTTTGGCCAAAATTATGGGGCTAAAAGAAGCATCCCAAAATCAGGAAGCGGAGGTTTTGCTGGATAAAACGCTTAACCAAAGTTTTGATCTGGATTTGAAAGAAATTCAAGAAGCCGATCCACAGCAATTAAAACAACTGCTTTTAGTCCGGAATTTTCCAGCCGAAAAACTGGATTTATTGAGTAAGTTTTTGGTAGAAAGCGTATCTCCTTTTCAGCATAATACCGAAACTGTAATCATTTTAAGCCACGTGTTGACTATTTACCAGTTTCTGGCACAGGAACATCACACACAATCTTTTGAAAATATGAATCAGGAACGTGTAATCCTTCAAATTTTACAACAATAAATATGGATGACCTAAAGTGGGAAAAGCTTTCTTCTGAATATGTAATTAACGTTCCGTGGGCAACTATGCGCAAGGATGTTTGCCGAATGCCCGACGGAACAATTGTAGATGATTATTATGTTCTGGAATATCCCGATTGGGCAAATGCCGTAGCTATAACGGAAGATAATGAAGTGTTGCTGATCAAACAATATCGCCATGCAGCAGATGTAGTTTTGCTCGAAATTCCGGGTGGCGTGATTGATCAGGGCGAAGATCCGAAAGAAGCTATCCGCCGTGAACTGCTGGAAGAAACCGGTTATCAGTTTGATGATATCGAGTTTACTTCGGTTATCTACCCAAATCCTTCTACCGGAAACAACCGTTGTCATGCTTTTTTAGCGCGAGGCGGAAAGCTGGTGCAAGGCCAGAAATTGGATGCACATGAGCAGATTGTAGTGGAGAAAGTTTCTATTCCAGAGTTTAAACAGTTGTTGTTGGATCAAAAATTCGGACAAGCTTTACACGTAACGGCTGCGTTGTTTGCGTTGCTGAAAATGGATGAGCTGAAAGTATGATGCTGTTTTTACCGGCATAAAAAAAGTCCTGAACAATATGTTCAGGACTTTTTTGTTAAGCTTGATTCTCGCTTTAATTCATTTTTAATTTTTTCTGAATATCAGCTACATAAGTTTTAAATT
>JBPBQN010000079.1:0-2241 GCA_050954865.1 Janthinobacterium lividum
TTCCTTTTCCGCCTAAATCAACCACAATTTTTTGTTGTGCCGATGCTGTTTTTATCAGCATAAAATGGATGACGATAAAAAAATACTGGTAAAAGAAGCATCGGTTCATTATAGCATTATTTTTTTGCGGCAACCTGTTTAATCGCCCAATTTACCAGATCCTGACAGGCTTCATAGTTTTGATAATCAGCCGGAATTTTACGGCCATCCGTATATTCATCATAAAACCAAGGATCGCCAACAGCAAAAACAGCACCTTTTCCGTATTTTGCTGTTGCCATAATCGCGTCTTTTTTATCGGTAAAAGAAGCAACTGCTGGTGGTGTTAATTTTAAGGTAGAAATTTCTTTGATGTGAACTTTTTTACAGGTTTTAAAACCGGATCGTTGGCCGGTAACTGGAAATCGCCTGTAGTTAAATCCGTAGTTACTTTGTTCCGGCTGTCTTCATTAAAATGAATTCCGAATTTTTGAGTCAGTATATTTAAATGTTCCAAATCACAATTGCCAGCATCATTAGCCAGTATGATCAACACGCCTCCTGCTTTTACCCAATTAGCTATTGCTGTTGCATCTTTCTCATTTACATAATTCGGTTTCTCGGTTTCTTTTTGCGTATCCGGATCAACAATCAAGTAAATATTCGAGCCTATTAAGTTTTGAGCCGTTGGCGCAGAATTTAACGTTGCTGTTTTTACACCTTTATAATTGAAAGCATCTTTAAAGAAATAAAAACCATTATTATCCATCTCGTTCCATTTGTAATGGAACGGAATAGTTTGGCCTGCCGCATTCTTCATATGTTCATTGTTAAAGTAGGAATCCAACATAACGGTTTGCCCTTTTCCTGTTTGCGGAATTTCGGCCAGTTCCATCTCGTTTGCTGCCTGTATAAAAGCGCCAACACCATTTGGATCATTGGTAACTACTTTTTCTTTGGTGTAATATTCAAAGCTACCATCGCGATATGGATTTCCGCCCAAACCTGCAACGGCAACGGTTCCTTTTAAATTGGTGTTTCCGTTAGCATCGGTTTCGATAAACTGTTTAACTGTTCCGTCATAACCCTTTTTTGCAACGGCTTTATATTTTTCCGGAAGATAGCCCAAACGCGTTCCTTTTGCCAAAGTGTAAACAAACATGCTGGAAGCAGAAGATTCTAAATAATTGCCTTTCTCGTTTGCTTTATCCAAAACCTGGTACCAAACGCCGGATTTCGGATCTTCATATTTCTGAACGGCAGCAGCATAATGGTTTAAAATATCCAGTAAAGCTTTTCGCTGCGGATGATTTTCCGGGAGATATTCCAGTACATCAACCAAAGCCATTCCATACCAGCCCATTGCTCTTCCCCAGAAATTTGGTGAAGTTCCGGTTGTTTTATTTGCCCATTTTTGCTCTTTTGATTCGTCCCAACCATGATAAAGCAAACCAGTTTTCGGATCGCGGGAATGCTTTTCCATCAAAATAAACTGTTTGGTAATATCATCAAAATCAGCAGGCTCATCAAAAACAGCTGCATATTCTGCATAAAATGGTTCGCCCATATATAAACCATCCAGCCACATTTGATTTGCGTAAACTTTTTTATGCCAGAAATCACCTTCTGATGTACGCGACTGTTCTTTTAATTGCTCGCGCAACTGGCTTAACGCTTTGTAGTATTTTTCCTGACCTGTTACACGATAAAGCAACAGCAAGGAACGACCGGTTTTAATATTATCAATGTTATAATCTTGCTGTTTGTAACCTGTTATTACGCCGTCTTTATCTACTAATTTATCAACGCTTTTCTGGATGTAACGGTAATATTCTGCGTTGCCGGTGCGTTGCCAGATGGCCGACATACCTTCCAACACCACGCCTTGATCGTAAGACCACCTGGTAAATTTTACCGAACTGGTATCTGGCCAGATTTTCATTACTGTTTGCGCTACTTTTTCTGGCAGCGATTGCGCTTGAATCACTCCGCTTATCGCCAGCAGAAATAATAAACCGATGCTTCTTTTACAGGTGTTTTTTTTCATTGTTATTATTTCATCACCAGCGCTTTGCTATCGGCACCGGCATTAAAAGTAGTTTTGGTTTTTGCTTTGGATGGATCAGTGTTTTTCACCTGGATATCGCTGCTTTGTCCGTTTACACTAAAAAGCAAATCGGCATTAGGGTTATATTGAAGCTGATCAAAATTTAGCAGGCTGGAGTTTAAAATATTAACAACTGGCTTACTATCCGCAACAAC
>JBPBQN010000080.1:0-1935 GCA_050954865.1 Janthinobacterium lividum
AAAAGATGCCATCTACCTAAAAGAAGATTTTTCTGACAAAGATGGTGAACGCGCCGGCGAACTGGAAAACCTGTTTGCTGAAATGGACGGCTGGAATGCCGAAAGTAACGCCGCAACTTTACTGAGTAACCTCGGCATTAAAGAAGAATTGCATTATAAACAGCTGAAAGAGCTGGACGGAAACCAAAAAGTACGCGTTTTATTGGCGCAGGCTTTATTCGGTAATCCGGATATTTTGCTACTGGATGAGCCAACCAACGATTTGGATATCAATACAATAGCGTGGCTGGAAGATTTTTTGGCGAGTTATGAAGCAATTGTGTTGGTGGTTTCGCACGACAGGCACTTTTTGGATACCGTTTGTACGCACATTGTGGATATTGATTTTGCGAAGATGACAATTTACACCGGAAATTATTCTTTCTGGTACGAATCCAGTCAGCTGGCGTTGAAACAACGCTCCGATCAAAACAAAAAGACGGAAGATCGTGTGAAAGAATTGCAGGAATTTATCCGCCGCTTTAGTGCAAATGCTTCCAAATCCAAACAGGCAACCAGCCGTAAAAAAGCTTTGGATAAGATCAATTTGGATGAAATTAAACCTTCCAACCGAAAATATCCGGCTATTTTGTTTAATAATTTAGGCAGAGAAGCTGGCGATCAAATCCTACAAATCGAAAATTTAGGCAAAACCTTGCATGGCGAAGTTTTATTTTCAGGCCTAAATTTGATGGTGAATAAAGGTGATAAAATCGCCGTTTTATCGCAAAACAGTTTGGCCACTTCTGCTTTTTACGATATTTTATCAGGCCGCGATACTGATTTTACCGGCAGTTTTAAGTGGGGCGTAACCATAAAAACAGCAGATATTCCGATTGACAATCAGGAATATTTTAAAGGCAAAAACGAAAACCTCATTGACTGGCTGCGCGATTATTCTGAAGGCGAAAAAGACGATCAGTTTATCCGTGGTTTTTTAGGCAGAATGTTGTTCTCTGGAGAAGAAGTGCTGAAAAAATCAACCGTACTTTCCGGAGGAGAAAAAATGCGCTGCATGTTTTCGCGGATGATGCTGCAACACGCCAACGTTTTGCTATTTGATGAGCCAACCAATCACTTGGATCTGGAATCAATTACGGCTTTAAATAATGGCATGAAAGATTTCAGAGGAACAATTTTGTTTACCTCTCGGGATCATGAATTGACCGAAACTGTTGCCAGCCGCATTATCGAATTAACGCCGGGCGGAGTTATCGATAAGCTGATGGGCTATGATGAATTTATCAACAGTGATGCCGTAAAAAAACAACAGGAAGAACTGTATGCAATGGCTTAATTTCGTTAAAATTTAACAATAAAAAAGGGATGCTAAAAACAGCATCCCTTTTTTATTGAAAATCAATTTTGATTATTGACCAGATCCTGGCTCATGATCTGTCATGCGGCCAGTTGTACGTCCTTGCGGGCGATCAGCAAAAGAAGATGAACCCATGCCGGAAGTTGTGCTTCCTTTATCGTCATCATCTTGCAAATCGTCGTCATCTATTACGTCTGCATCATCATCGTCATCTATCTTATCTAATTCATCTGAATCTGCAAAAGTATCATCATCTTCATCATACAAATCATCTTCATCCGGATCAGGAATAGTTGCATCGTCGTCATCGTCATCTTCTTCTGCAATTGCATTTTGCGGTGAATTTTTGAAAATCGAATTCAAAGTTTCGTTTGCGTAAGTATGATCTTTAGCATTTAAATAATCAACCTGATCATTTAAACCGGTGAAATTTGTGAGTGTCATAAGTTTGATATTTAACGTTAGTTTGTGTACTGCTATCGGAAACGCATTACTTTAAGGCATTGTTTGCAGAAAATGTACTTTTTATAAGAAGGGAAAAATTCACTTCAATTTTATGCCGGTAAAAACAGTATGCG
>JBPBQN010000081.1:0-1792 GCA_050954865.1 Janthinobacterium lividum
GGAAGCACGCTGTTTTTATGGTTTCCAGATCATGATGGAAAATATCCATTCTGAAACTTATGCGTTGCTGATCGATTCGTACATTAAAAATCCGGTAGAAAAAGATCGTTTGTTCCATGCCATCGATACCGTTCCTTGCGTAAAGAAAAAAGCTGAATGGGCTTTAAAATGGATCAACAACGGCAATTTTGCACAGCGTTTGGTGGCTTTTGCCGCAGTGGAAGGTATTTTCTTTTCTGGTAGTTTTTGCTCGATTTTCTGGTTGAAAAAACGTGGTTTAATGCCGGGTTTAACTTTCAGCAACGAATTGATTTCGAGAGATGAAGGTTTGCATTGCGAGTTTGCGTGTTTGTTGTACAGCATGTTAAAAACGCAGCTTTCTCAGGAAGAAGTAACCGAAATTATTGCTGATGCGGTTACGATTGAAAAAGAATTTGTGACCGATGCGTTGCCGGTAAGATTGATCGGTATGAATGCAGATTTGATGGCGCAATACATTGAGTTTGTGGCCGACAGATGGTTGGTAGAATTAGGTTATGATAAACTGTATAATGCAACCAATCCGTTTGATTTTATGGAGATGATTTCGCTTCAGGGCAAAACCAATTTCTTTGAAAAACGCGTTGGCGATTACCAAAAAAGTGGTGTGTTGAACGTGGAAGCAAAAAGCAATGCTTTCTCAATGGACGAAGATTTTTAGGGGAAGAGTATAGTTAGCAAGTATTTAGTATCAAGATAAACTTGCTATCAGCATAAAATAGGCGATAAAAACAGTATGATCAGGTCCTGATACCTGATTCTAATTACTAAATACCAACCGAATGTTTGTAATAAAAAGAGACGGAAAAACAGAATCCGTAAAATTTGATAAAATAACCGCAAGGATCGAGAAATTGTGCTATGGACTGAATCCGGCGCTGGTTGATCCGGTTGATGTGGCCAAAAAAGTAATCGAAGGATTGTATGATGGTGTAACTACTTCTGAGCTGGATAATTTAGCAGCAGAAACAGCAGCATCTTTAACAACAAAACATCCTGATTATGCGCAGCTGGCTTCGCGGATTGCAGTTTCCAATCTGCATAAAAATACGCGCAAATCTTTTTCGGATACGATGCAAAAATTGCATCTGTACATCGATCGTAAAACCGGCAAAAATGCTTCGTTAATTGCAGATGATGTTTGGGAAGTGATCGAACAAAATGCAGAATTGCTGGACAGTACCATTATTTACGATCGTGATTTTGGTTTTGATTACTTCGGATTTAAAACGCTTGAAAAATCATATCTGCTAAAAATTGATGGCATAATTGCCGAGCGTCCGCAGCACTTATTTATGCGTGTTGCCGTTGGTATCCATAAACACGATGTGGAAAGTGCTATCAAAACATATCATTTAATGAGCGAGCGTTGGTTTACGCATGCTACACCAACTTTGTTTAACGCTGGTACGCCAAAAGCGCAAATGTCTTCCTGTTTCTTGTTAACCATGCAGGATGACAGTATTGAAGGTATTTACGATACGCTGAAACAAACGGCTAAAATTTCGCAAAGTGCTGGTGGAATTGGTTTGAGCATCCACAATGTGCGTGCAACCGGTTCTTACATCAGTGGAACAAACGGAACGAGCAACGGCATCATTCCAATGCTAAAAGTGTTTAATGATACTGCACGTTATGTAGATCAGGGCGGCGGCAAACGTAAAGGTGCTTTCGCCATTTATCTGGAGCCTTGGCATGCGGATATTTTCGATTTCCTAGATCTCCGCAAAAATCATGGTAAAGAAGAAATGCG
>JBPBQN010000082.1:0-87427 GCA_050954865.1 Janthinobacterium lividum
ATTCTGCGTTGCCGGTGCGTTGCCAGATGGCCGACATACCTTCCAACACCACGCCTTGATCGTAGGACCATCTGGTAAATTTTACCGAACTGGTATCTGGCCAGATTTTCATTACTGTTTGCGCTACTTTTTCTGACAGCGATTGCGCTTGAATCATTCCGCTTATCGCCAGCAGAAATAATAAACCGATGCTTCTTTTACAGGTGTTTTTTTTCATTGTTATTATTTCATCAACAGCGCTTTGCTATCGGCACCGGCATTAAAAGTAGTTTTGGTTTTTGCTTTGGATGGATCAGTGTTTTTCACCTGGATATCGCTGCTTTGTCCGTTTACACTAAAAAGCAAATCGGCATTAGGGTTATATTGAAGCTGATCAAAATTTAGCAGGCTGGAGTTTAAAATATTAACCACTGGCTTACTATCCGCAACAACCAGGTGCACATCTTTAAAGCTGATATTTTTTGCTTCCTGCAAGTCAATGCCTTTTTTAGCCGTTAAAATTAAGTGATCAAGGTAGATATCACTGATTTTCATTTCCGGCAAACCTCTGATAAAAACTGCTTTTGAAGCACCGTTGCAAACCACATTGCTGATGTGGAAATCTCTGAAAATCGGTGTTTCTGCGGTTACGGGCAATAGAACTACTTTTGGTGCATCGCGTTTTTCGCCGGCCAGTGGCACCGGATCTTTGGCCATGTAATACATATCAAACAAAATTGCTTCGCCCACAATATCTTTCATAGCGATATTTTTCACATAGATTTTCTCCACCACGCCACCACGGCCGCGCGTCGTTTTAAAACGCAATCCGATATCCGTACCAATAAAAGTGCAATCAGAAACAAACAGATTGCGCGCGCCGCCACTCATTTCGCTGCCAATTACAAAGCCGCCATGCGCATGATAAACCACACAATTTTTAACAATCATGTTTTCGGTTGGCTTGCCGCGTTTACGTCCATCGGCATCACGGCCGGATTTGATGCAGATGCCATCATCGCCCACATCAAAAGTGCTGCTTACCAAAAGCACATTTTTGCAGGATTCTACATCAATTCCATCACCATTTTGTGCATAGTCCGGATTTTTGGCATATACATTTTTAACCGTCAAATCTTCACAAAGTAAAGTGTGCAAACACCAGGCTGGCGAATTCTGGAACGTTACACCTTCCAGTAAAACGCGTTTGCAGTTGTTTAAAACAAGTAAATTCGGACGTAAAAAATCTTTGATATCCGCATAATCTGCAGCGGTTTTTCCGGGAAGCAAAACGCCTGCATTATCTGTTTTTGAACCTTTTAAAAATTGTGCCGAAGGGTACCAGGTTTTTTGATCTTCGCTTAATAAACCGCCGGAAGCTACTTTGTTTTTCCATTGTGTTTCGGTCAGTTTATCTTTTTTAACGGCGCGCCAGGCATCGCCATTGCCATCAATAATTCCAGTTCCGGTGATGGCAATATTTTCCAGATTTTTGCCCGAAACAGGCGATTGATTGCGCACGGCGGGCCTTCCCTCCCAATCACCTTCCACCAGTTTATACTGGTTAAAATCAGTTGTAAATTGCAGTAAACCATCTCGGTTTACATGCAGGTTTACGTTGCTTTTTAGTTCAATCGGCCCGGTTAACCATAAACCGCCCGGAATCAAAACCACGCCGCCACCTTTATTGCTGCACGTTGCAATCGCATCGTTAATGCTTTTGGTATTTAGGGTGATGCCATCCGCTTTGGCACCAAAATTTGTGATGTTAAAAGTATCAGCCTTAAAAGAAGTATTTTGAATTTTTGGCAGATTATTCCAGCTATAACTTTGCGAAAAGCATGATAATGAAATACTTAAAAAAATACCTGTTAAAAATAAGGCCGGTTTTTTCATAATTTCTAAACTGATTTATCAAATTCTCAGGTTAAATTATTTAAGCTGATTTTTAATATAGCGGTATAATTGGTTGCCGTAACTAAGGTTTAAGACAATTGTACATAGAATCTTAAATAAATCAGAATTTCTCCTGTAAGATATTTGAGTAATCGTTTTCGTACCATTTGCAATTTCCTTTGCATTCAGCTTACATACACCAATTTTTAATTGATAAAAACAGTATTGAGAAATTTGAGGTTGAGAAAATTTAGGCTGATTGATGATTAATTACACATATCATCCGGAATTTCGCGAGTAATTTTTTGCACTTTGGTAACCACTATCGTGCTATCAAACTCTGCACCAATGCCTTCCTGTCCGGATTTCATTTTCATGGCTTCCACTTCTACATAAACCGGTTCGTAAGGTTTTTCAAAGTTCATGTTTGAATATTCCAGTTCCAGTTTGCCAGAGCTGTCTTTCACCCAATATTCGCGGCCGGTACTGCATTCTTTAAAAGATTTTACTTCCAGCCCAAAACTGTACAAGCCTTTGTAAACCTTACTTTCTGCGGCGTTGTGTTTGTTACAACTGCTGCCAGCAACCAAGCTCAAAATCATCCCAATGAAAATTATCCTTTTCATGCTGCTAAGTTACAGTTCCTGTTTAATTTCATCCAGTTTTTGTACGCTCAAATGAGCACTGATGCCTGATGCCAAAATTGAAATACCGCTTACAGTGATAAAAACCAATAAAAAATCGCTTGCTTTTAGCGTAACCGGATAAGCCTGAATCATGGTACTGCCGCCCATTGTGATAAAACCAAATTTTTGCTGCATCAGCGCAAAAATCAATCCGGCCAGCATTCCAATCAAACAGCCAACCAGCGTAATCAGCATTCCTTCATAAAAGAAAATACGCTGCACCAATGTTTTACCGGCACCCAAACTAGTTAAAATGGCAATGTCTTTTCGTTTGTCAATTACCAGCATGGTTAACGAGCCAATGATGTTGAAAATTGCAATAATCAGCACAAAGGTCAGGATCAAAAATATCGCCCATTTCTCGGAGTTAAGCAGTTTATAAAGCGAAGTATTTTGCTGCTGCCGGTTTTTGATGACAAAGTTTTTGCCAAACTGATCCTGCAATTGCCGTTGTATTTTGTTTGGGTTGATGTTGTCCTGCAAATTCAGTTCTACATAAGAAATTTTCTGCGGCTCGTCCAGCAAATCGCGGGTAAAGCTGAGCGGCGTGATCACCATATCATCAAAATCCTGCTGAACGGAAAATACGCCCGACGGCGCAATACTTCGCAGCACAAATTCATCCATCGGGTTAAAAGAATTAACCACGTTGTGCCGCGGCGAATATATTTGCAACATAGCGGACTGGTCTTTCACATTGACACCCAGACTGATTGCTACCGAAGCACCGATTACGGCCAGGTTTTGCCCGTTATCATGCAGCGTAAAAGAACCCATTTGCAAAGTGCTATCTAAATGCTGACTTTTCAAAAAATCATTGCTAACGCCTTTTACCGTGCCAATAAATTGCCCTTTGCCGTAGCGCAGCAGCACTTTTTCTTCCAGCACTTCCGTTACCGAATACATACCTGGCTGTTTGCGCAAATCATTTAAGTGCAAAACTGACGGATCAAACGTTTTGCCTTTTGCCGGAAGCACTTTCAATTCGGGGGTAAAACTGCTGTACAGCGATACAATCATCGTTTCAAACCCGTTAAAAACCGACAAAATGAGCACCAATGCGGCACTTCCAACCAAAACGCCCAGCATAGAAATGCCGGAAATAATGTTGATAGCGTTGGTTGATTTTTTGGAGAAAAGGTAGCGTTTGGCTATAAAAGCTGATGTGTTCAAATTTTCAGGATGCTTCTTTTACAATACTTTTTTTAGTGTTCAGGTCAGGAAAGGATTGTATACTTTTTCGTAACCGATCGTTGTTTCCGGTCCGTGGCCGGGATAAACAATTACCTGATCAGGCAAAACAAACAGTTTTTCGCGGATGTTTTTTAATAACAGTTCCGTGTTTCCGCCAGGCAAATCTGTGCGGCCGATGCTTTCTTTAAAAAGCACATCGCCGCCAATCAGCAAATGTTCGTTGGCCGCATAAAAACATAAATGTGCAGGAGAATGTCCGGGCGCGAAAATCAGTTGCAGTTCAGTTTCCCCATATTTTATCGTTCCGGTTTCGGGTAAAAAAGTTTCCGGCAAGGGCGAAACTTCATAACGAATGCCCATTTGCGGCGCGTATCCCGGAACAGCAGCAAGCAGCGGCAACTCACCTTCATGAAATTGCGGCTTCAACCCAAATTGATCAAAAATAAATTTATTGCCTAACACATGGTCAATGTGGCAATGCGTGTTCAGCAATAAAACAGGTTTTAATTTATTTTCTTTGATAAAATTAACCACGCTATTCTGCTCTTCGGCTGTGTACATGCCAGGATCTATAATGGCGCATTCCAGCGTATCATCAAACAGCAGATAAGTATTTTCGTGATAAGGATTGTTGGCAAACGACTTGATATGCAGCATAATTTTTACCTGATAAAAAAAGTATTAAGCTCATAATAAGCAAAAATGCCCGGCTTTGTTGCCAAAAATCGCTATTTTTTAAAGAAAACCGTAAAACGTGTACCTTTATTTAACTCGCTTTTTACTTCAATTTTGCAGCAAAACCAGTTGCTGCTGCATTTCATCCACGTTTTTGGGCTGAATTGGAATGCGTTTTGCCAGATCAATCACCACCATTTGCCGACAGGTTTTTTGATCAATGCGGATCAGATTCGTCAGCACTTCAACCAAAATCAATCTGCCATTTTTAGTTCGATGCTTCTTTTGTCCGGTAAAAATTAATTTATCTTCAGGTTGAAGATCAGCAATAGAAAGCGCAGCAAATTCTGACAAAGTATATCCGTAAAAATCCGCAGCAACTTCGTTTGCCAAAACCATTTTTTTACTTTCAACTTCATAAATCACCACCGGCAACGGATTTTGAGCAAACAATTTTTGGTATGGATTTGATACCGGAATTTCACTTTTACGAAGTTGCCGCGCCACCGCAAACGTGATGCTTTGATACAAAGTCCGGCTGTTTAAATTTGCTTTCGGCAAACAATCTTGGGCACCGGCCAAAATAATTTCCAGCGCAAAATCTTCCTGATATTGTTCTGTTAAAAAAATTACTACTGGTGCATTTTAAGCCTGAAAAATACTAATAAAAAGCTCTTTTTCAATTTGTTGGGAAAAATCTGCGTCCGAAATCAGCACATCAAAAATAACCGTTTTGCAAATAGCCGCTGCATTTTTCAGATCCTGACAATACACTAAAACCGGCTTATTAAAAGCCAGGTTTAGGTAATTACTCAGCAATACAAAATCGGTTGTATTTGTTCCGGCAATTAAAATATGCAGTTTGCGCGTAGTCATCCGGTTCAATAATTGTCTTAAAAAGCGGTCTGATTTGCGCCTGTAATAGGCTCAGCATAAATTGATTTTGGGCTGAAAGCTTTTTTTATCATTAATTTTATACAAATATTTGTTCCGGATGCGCTGCTGCAATCAACTAACAGAAGCAGCCCATAAACGCAGCACAAATATATATACAGAAAGCTTATAATTATATATAATTAATTTAACTTTCTGTAAAACAACATTTTAGCATTAATATTTTAGAAATAATGAAATTTAAATTAGGTGATTTTGTACGGTTTGTGGAAGAGAAACGCGAGGGATTTATCACCCGGATTATTGATGAACAAACGATTGGCGTAACTGGCGACGATGATTTTGAAATTCCGGTGCTGGCCACCAAAGTAACTTCGGTACACGGCCGCGAAGCCAAGATTGCGGCGGCAAAAGAACAGGAAGTTATTGAAGAAGTTGCTTCGGCAGAATTTGTGGCGAAAGGAATTTATCTGGCTGTTATTCCGGAAAAACAGGTAACTTCTGTGGTGCAGTTTCATCTGATTAACACCACTTCGTACACGCTGCTTGCTTCTTTTAGCACCGAAAAAAACCAGGAATATAAAGGCGAATTTGCCGGAATGATTGCCCCGAAAACTTCGGTAAAAGTGTTTTCTGCTGCGTTGCCGGATATTTCGATCTGGCCAAAATTTATTCTTCAGCTGTTGTATCACAGCAAACAAAAAGCTGATTTTTTGGATCCGCTGATTTACGAAGAACGTTTTAAAGCGAAGGATTTTGCTGGATCAAAAACGGCCGTTCAGCTTTTAAACCTACAAGGCTGGCAGTTTCAGCTGGATTTAGGCGAAGTTAAAGTTGATGCGCAAAAGCTGAAAGAAAGCTTTTTCAAATCGCCGGAAGAGAAAAAAATTGTAGAAAAACCAGCTAAAGAAATTGATCTGCACATTGAAAAACTGCGTGAAGATTACCAGTTTTTAAGCAGCAGCGACATCATTAAAACACAGCTGGAACGTTTCCAGAAAACTTTGGATGCTGCAATTGTGCACCAATTGCCGTCGGTAATTTTTATTCATGGCGTTGGCAACGGCATTTTGCGGCATGAAATTCATAAACTGGCGAGCAAACATCCACAGGTCAAAACGTTTGCCGATGCGCGTAAAGAAAAATTTGGCTATGGTGCCACAGAAGTTTTCCTGAAATAAATTTTACCTGATAAAAACAGCATCCTCCAAATATGTTTGCCGCCGAACAAAAACCGCTTTACAACTGGCTTTATTTTTTTATTGCGCTGGCGGTTTTGCTCAATTTCAGCGGACTTTTTGTGCCGATTTTAGGTTTAGATGGTCCGCTTTACGCCACCATTGCCAAAACGATGGTTTTAAAACACGATTATGTTGATCTGTTTTCGATGGGAAAAGATTGGCTGGACAAACCACATTTTCCGTTTTGGGTAACGACTCTGTCGTTCAATCTTTTTGGTTTCACAACCTGGGCTTACAAACTGCCAGCCATTTTATTTGTGCTGATGGGCGCAGTTTACACGTATTTATTCAGTAAAAAACTTTATAATCAGGAAGTTGCGTTGTGGTCGGTTTTGATTTTTCTCACTACCGAACACCTCATCATTTCAAACAACGATGTGCGTGCCGAACCATATTTAACGGGTTTGATCATCGCTTCGGTTTATCATTTTTATAAAATACTTGATAAAAACAGCATTATTCAATTGGTTTTAGGTTGCGTTTTCGCCGCTTGCGCTGTAATGACGAAAGGTATTTTTGCGCTGATTCCGATTTTTGGTGCTTTTGCCGGACAATTTATCATCACCAAAAACTGGAAACAGCTTTTTCACCTGCGCTGGCTGCTGGCGTTTGTGCTGGTGATGCTGTTTTTAGCACCCGAAATTTATTGCTTGTACCAACAGTTTGATCTGCATCCGGAAAAATTGGTTTTTGATCAGCATAACGTTTCTGGCATCCGGTTTTTCTTTTGGGACAGCCAGTTTGGCCGATTTTTTAACAACGGACCAATTAAAGGCCACGGCGATCCGTTTTTCTTTTTTCATACCATTCTCTGGGCATTTATTCCTTGGTCAATTTTATTATATATTGCTGTTTTTCAGTTTTTTAGGAGTCAAAATCAGCAAAAGCGAGAATGGTTTTGCATCTGTGGCGCGTTGCTTACGTTTCTGGTTTTTTCGGCTTCCAAATTTCAATTGCCGCATTACATCACCATCATTTTTCCGTTTTTTGCGATCATCACCGCGCAATATTTAATCAATATCAAAACTGAAAAAAGCTGGCGCGCCATCCGCATAACCCAAACCGTTGTGCTGGTTTTGCTGATTGTAATTATTCTGATTCTGCAATACTTTTATCAGGCAGAAAATATTACGTTTCTTACAATTTTACCTTTGATTGCTGCGGTTGCACTGTTCATTTTTATATCGGTAAAAACAGCATCTGGCAATAAATACAAACTGCTTTTTCAATCGGTTTTAGTATCGATATTCATCAATTTGTACTTCAACCTAAACTTTTATCCATCGCTTTTAAAGTATCAATCGGGCAGCGAAGCCGCATTTTACATCGATAAAAACAGCACGCTCAGTAATTTGCCGGTGGCGCAGTTGCAGCAGGAAGAATATTCGCACGCACTGGAATTTTACTTGAATCGGCCACTGATTTTGGTTGATGAAAATGGCAAAGGAAATCTCCCGCAGAAACCATTTTTATTGTACGTTTCTGCGGATGGCGCAAAACGTTTAACCCAAAAAGGCTGGAAATTAAAGTTTGTAAAAAGCTTTGATGATTATTTGGTAACGCGTTTAAAAGGAAAATTCCTCAACCAAGAAACGAGAAAAACGGTTTTGGGTGAAATGGATTTGGTTTTGGTGGAAGACAATTAATGCCTAATTTTTAATAAAAAATTAAGGCGATAGAAGTACAATTTTTATTGGATAAAAAGGGCAAGGTAAAAGCGGTTCAGCTAATACCTGCTAATAAAAACCGATTACATCAACCTCCAACGCCCACCACGCCACCAATAATTACTAAAGCCGGATAAGTCAGTTTTTGCAATTTCGCCATTTCCGGTAAATCTTTTACCAAACCTTTTACCGATTTTTGATAAGGTAAAGAAGCATGCTGAATGATCGCTGCGGGCACATTTCCTTTGTCGGCAGAAACATAAGTTTCGGCAATTTCTGCCAGCTTTTTCATGCCCATATAGATAACTACGGTTGCGTTACTTTGCATGGCCAGGCGCAAATCTGCAGAAAGCGAACCGTCTTTTTTTGTGCCTGTTATCGCCCAAACACTTTCGCTTAAATTGCGGTGCGTAAGCGGAATATCTTGGAAACCAGCTGCTTGCATACTCGTAATCCCCGGGATGAAATGAGTTTTGATGCCGTTTTCGCGTGCGTATATAATCTCCTCAAATCCGCGACCGAAAATAAACGGATCGCCACCTTTTAAGCGGATCACCTGTCCGCTGGTAAAAGCATACCGTTTAATCAGCCCGTGGATGGTTTCCTGCGGCGTGTATTCACCATACGGCTGCTTGCCTACGTAAACCATTTCGCAGGTTTTTGGGGCGAGATCCAGCAATTGCTTATTGGCCAGGTTATCATACAAAATAACTTTCGCCTGTTGCAGTAATTTATAAGCTTTTACGGTGATTAATTCCGGATCGCCTGGCCCTGCTCCTACTACATATAATTCCGGTTGTTTTACTACATCGTCCATGCTTCTTTTACCTGCATTTTTTATGCCGGTTATTTGCTTTTCATTGTCATATAATCCAGCGTTAAATTACACAAAGATTTCACACCCAATGTGAAGCCGCTTTCATCAATGTAAAAATCTGGTGTGTGGTGCGAAGGTGCTTTTAACGGATCGCCGCCTTTTGGCATTCCGCCTAAAAAGAAAAACAAGCCGGGCACTTTCTCTTCAAAAAACGAAAAATCTTCTGCACCAGTCACCGCTGGTCGTAACAATACATTTGCGGTGCCAGCGGTTGACTGTAAAGTTGGCAGCATCATCGCCGTTAAATCAGGATTATTGTACGTCACCGGATAATGCGTGGTGTACGGAATCTGCACCTCGGCAGTAGCACCGGCAGCTTCTGCTGTGTTTTGAACGATGGTTTTAATGCGATCAATAAACATCTTTTCATCCGCCGAACTTAAATTACGGATCGTTCCCAACATTTCTACCTGTTCCGGAATAATGTTGGATCGGTTTCCGCCATTAATCGCGCCAACCGTAACCACGCCACCATTTTCAGTAACGTTCAAATTCCGGCTCACAATGGTTTGCATAGCCGTAATTATTTGTGCCGAAGTAACCACCGGATCAACCGATGACCAAGGATAGGCACCATGCGCCTGCCGTCCTTTCACCGTAATCTTGAAATCATTTACCGCCGCCATTGTGCCGCCCGGGCGATAGCCGATTTTGCCAACTTCCGTTTGCGAGTTAATATGCAAGCCAAAAACAACATCTACTTTTGGGTTTTCCAGCACGCCTTCTTTAATCATCAACGCTGCACCGCCTTCTTCGCCAACAGGTGCGCCTTCTTCTGCCGGCTGAAAAATAAATTTTACCGTGCCATGTAAATCGTTTTTCATGGAAGATAAAACCTTGGCCACGCCCATCAAAATTGCCACATGCGAATCATGGCCGCAAGCTGCCATCACCCCAACTTCTTGTCCGTTGTACATCGTTTTTACTTTCGATGCAAACGGAACATCCACACGCTCAGTAACTGGCAAACCGTCCATATCGGCACGCAAAGCTACAACCGGACCAGGTTTCGAACCTTTTAAAATGCCAACAACGCCGGTTTTGGCCACGCCGGTTTTTACTTCGATGCCTAAAGATTTTAAATAACTGGCCACAATACCTGATGTGCGCACTTCGTGGTTGCCTAGTTCCGGGTGTTCGTGAAAATCCCGTCGCCACGCAATTACCTGTTTTTCGAGCGCATCAGCCTGTTTGCTCACCTGGCTTTTGTAGGAAGTTTGCGCAAAAGCAGAAAGCGAAAAAATAGTTAGCGGTAAAAAGTAGAATTTTTTCATGCAGATTTTATTTGGAAGAAAGATAGTTAATTTGATGCTTATTAAAAGCGATAAGTCAACTATAAAATAATGGATCAACCTTCCCCAAAAAACACTGGTAAAAACAGTATAGCGAAAACATATATGCTTCTTTTAGCACTCCTTTTTTCGGCAACAGTTTATGCGCAGGATACAAGCGTTGCAAAATCTGCTGTAATTGCAGACGGGAAAAAGCTACAGCTAATTTCCAAACAATTTAGCTTTACAGAAGGCCCGGCAGTTGATAAAAAAGGCAATATTTTCTTTACCGATCAGCCAAACGATCAGATTTGGGAATACGATATCAACGGAAAACTTGCTGTTTTTATGGATAAAAGCGGTCGTTCCAACGGTTTGTATTTCGATAAAAAAGGCAATCTGGTTGCTTGTGCCGATGAACATGATCAGCTTTGGCAAATCTCTCCTAAAGGAAAAATTAAAGTTTTGGTAAAAAATTTAGGCGGAAAATTACTGAACGGTCCGAATGATTTATGGATTGATGCAAAAGGCGGAATTTATATTACTGATCCATATTATCAGCGGGATTACTGGACGCGGAAAAAGCCGGATCTGAACGGACAAAAAGTTTATTATCTGCCAAAAGGGAAAAAAGAATTGGTGCTGGTTGCTGATAATTTGAAGCAGCCAAACGGAATTGTGGGCACGCCAGACGGCAAAACGATGTATATTGCTGATATTGGTGACAATAAAACTTACAAATACCGAATTACTGCGGATGGAAAACTAACTAACCGTCAGCTGTTTACACCACAAGGCGCAGATGGAATGACACTGGATAATCAGGGTGATTTATATTTAGCCGGAAATGGAATTACGGTTTTTAATTCCGCAGGAAAACAAATTGAACATATCAATATTCCTGCAAAATGGACGGCTAACCTTTGCTTTGGCGGCAAAAACCGCGATCAGTTATTGATTACAGCTTCAGAAAATTTGTATCTTTTGCAGATGAAAGTTAAAGGTGTAGAGTAATTTTGATACTGTTTTTAGGTCGATAAAAACAGTATTAGGCAAATAACTTTTGCAGATCGATTTGCAAACCTGGCAAAGTGATTAGGTTGATTGTGCCGTTTTGTGTTGCTTTTTGCTTCAACATAAATTCTGCATTTTCTAAAATATACAGTTCGGCATTTTTAGCAAGCGGATCAACAATTAAGTATTCCTTCACCGCAAAACGTTCGTAAAAATCTTTTTTCTGGCGGAGATCATAATATGCAGTTGAGGGAGAAAGAATTTCAATTACCAAATCCGGCGCGCCAGTAATTTGATCGTGAAATAACTCATTTTTTCTTTCGGCTGAAATATAAATCAGGTCTGGCTGAAAAGTATTTTCATCATCAAGTCTGACATCAATTGGTGCACAAAGGCAAATTCCGTCAGAATTAATGTTTTCTAAGAAATATTGGATTTTAGAAGAAAGTCTAATCGATAAAAGCTGATGATGAGATGTTGGTGCTGGCAACATAATTAAATCTCCGTTGATGAGTTGAAAAGGCGCACCTTCTTCCAGCAAATTGTAATCTGCTTCGGTGTATTTTTTTTTCTCGGCGATGTGCCTAATCAAATATACATTTTTTGGGGCGATAAAAACAGTATCGTAAAAAGCCTAAATATTCTCCAGCAAGGCTGTTAAAAACTTGGTAGGAATTTGAATATGAGGAATATGGCCCACATCATCAAATTCAATTAATTTACAATTGGGGATTTTTTTAGCGGTTTCTTTTCCCAGGATTTGGTACTGGCCGTGTTTGGCTTTTTCGGCATCATTGATAAAACCTTTGCCCACAATTGTACGGTCAGAACGGCCGATAAACAAAACGGTTGGCGCTTTAATCAGCCCAAATTCGTAGCAAACCGGCTGCTCGTAAATCATTTCGTAAGTTAAAGCCGCAACTTTGGCATAACGCGGAAAATCTGCACTTTGGGCAACGCCGGCACCAATGTTTACCAGGTAATCGTACTGCGGTTTCCACTCCGGAAAGTACGAATTTTGGTAATATTTTTTAACACTTTCCGGCGTGGTTTGCAGCTCTTTCTGATACTCTTTTTCTGCGGAAATGTAGGGCACAAATGTGCGGTAATCTTCCAGTCCGATAGGATCTTCCAGAATCAGTTTTTCTACCATTTGCGGATAGAGCAGCGTAAAACGTGTGGCCAGCATTCCGCCCATAGAATGTCCGAAAACGATTATTTTATTGATGCCTAAAGTATCCAGCAACTTTTTATTATTACTGGCCAGCTGATGAAAACTGTAATGAATAAACGGCTTGGAAGATCGGCCAAAACCAATTTGATCGGGCACAATCACCCTGAAACCTTTTGCCCGCAAAGCATTAATAACACTTGTAAAATAATAACCGCCAAAATTTTTACCATGAAAAAGAAGCACCGAACGGCCGTTAGCGTTTGCACTTGGCAGCACATCCATGTAAGCCATTTTTACATCCTGACCATCAATATTTAAAGGCAATAATTTTACGGAATAAGGATAGGACACGTTTTCCAGCGTGATAGAAAGTGTATCAGTGGTTTGGGCGGAGGCAAAAATGCAAGACAGTAAGCCGATAATCAGGAAAGCAAATTTTTTGTACATATTTTTCAAAGGTAAACTTTTAGTAAATGCTGTATCTTTTATCGCCGGTTTTGATGAAAAACAGGCGGTAAAAGAAGCATCAGCTTGAACCATAATTACTGATGCTTCTTTTATCGGTATAAAATTGATCAGTAATTTTGGGGTGATAAAAGAAGCATCAGCAAAAAGCTCTGCACAACGGCAAGGCTTTTCGGTTAGGAAAACTATTTTTTAAATCTGTTTGCTTTTGGGCGAAAGATCAAACGGAACAACAACTTTAAAACTAACGTTTCGGCCCATGTTAAAAATGCCGCGCTGTACGCCAGGCGCAGTAACTGCGTTATCAAAATATTTTAAGCGGCTCATGTTAGATTGATAGTTAACATTGGTTAAATTGGTGCCTTCGATAAATAATCTCACAATAGTTTTTCCGGTTTTGGAAACCACATTTCCGCCGACACCCGCACTTAACAAATTATAACCTGCCGTATAAGTTTCTGTGCCATAAGCAGCAAAAAACCGATCCTGTGCATTGTAATGATCAAAACCAATAAAAGCATAAATATTTTTAAATCCTTTAATGCCTGTGTTAAAACTACCGCGCAACTCTGAATGCGTGTGCAACGGCGGAATGAAAGGCAAATGCTTTAAACTATCGGCTACCTGGCCGCCCGTGCCTAAGTTTGTTCCGTAAGTTAAGGTTAACGAATTTTCAAAATGCAGCCACGGTAAAGGATGAATATCTATACTAAACTCGCCGCCCTGAATGCGCGCTTTGCTTTGCACATAAGTAAAAATATTATACAGCGGAAAAGCCGGATTAACAGCCGGCGAACCATCCGGATTTAACACTTGCTGCTGATAGATGTAATTTTGAATGTTGTTGTTAAATACTTCAATACTTGCCGAGATTGCTGGCAGCGTAAGAAAAGCACCAACATCTTCCTGTACACTAAATTCTGGTTTAAAATTAACATTACCTACGTGATAAATCTGCGAACCCGGATCAGGACCGTTGGCAGAAAGTTCTGCAATACTTGGCGCCCTGAAACCTCGTGCAATATTTGCCTTCATTAAAAAAGCCTTAGAGAAATTATAAGTTCCGCCAAAACTTCCGGAAAAACCCGAAAACGTTTTATTAAGTGCTGTAAATTGTTCTGACACGCCTGGTGTGGTAGTAGGATTATTGCCTTGATATAATTGCGGATATTTATTGCTCAATGTATCGATGTAAGCTGCTTGTCCGTTAAAAGAACGCGTATCATAACGCGCGCCGGCAGATAAATCTAACTTGCCAAATGTTTTTCTAACGATGGCAAAAGGGCCGATATCAAACTGATGATAAGCCGGAATCGGGAAATCAGTAGCATCACCAATGGTATTATTTTGATATTGGCCGTTAACACCAACCGTAGTTTCGTAGCCGCTTGCAAAATTATAATTGTATTTTACATCATACGTATAAGTGCTTAGGTGCAGGTTTAAGCCGGCAATATCAGCATCTTCGGGATGTGTATATTCTCTGCGGTGGCTATATTGATAACCCAGATTAACCAGCAGGTTTCCATTGCCTAAAACAAAATTACTGTTGTTGTAAATGCGATAAAGCTGCACATGCTGATGTAAAACCGGAATGCCGTAAGAATTTAATTCTGAGTTAGATACAATTGGCCGGTAAAGATCGCTTTCTGTAATTTGCTTGGTAAAACGGCGACTGGCCGAATCTCTGCTACCATCCGGAATATCCTGCAAATCATCAAACAAAGAAGCATGGAAATAAGAATAACCCCATGATTTATTTACGCCAACCATTACCCTGGCATCTCTTTCCTGGTAACCTGTTGCATAAACGCGGCCGTCTTTTTGATTTTGATAATCTTTTGCCTCTTTACCGGAAATGATCGTTCCCCAAACCAAACCGTTTTGATTGCCCTGCAACCGAAAAGAGCCGTTTAACAAGCTTTGATTTGTTCCATATAATCCTTGTACAGAACCTAAAATTTTTCCTTCCGGAACCGGAGCAGGAGAAATTAAGTTAATAACGCCACCAATGGCATCAGATCCATAACTTAAACTTGCAGGTCCTTTAATAATCTCTACACGGTCAATCGAGTTTTGATCTATTTCGATGCCGTGTTCATCTCCCCACTGCTGTCCTTCCTGCCGGATTCCATCCTGCAAAGTAACTACCCTATTATAACCCAAACCACGAATAAAGGGTTTAGATACATTGGGGCCGGTAGTTACTGCATTTATGCCTGGCAAATTTGCAATTTCATCAATGATATTGCCTGAAGCAGACCTTCTATCCAAATACTCTTTGCCAACTGCAACAAGTGGAATCGGGCTTCTTTTGATTTCTGTAGCCCGGCTAACGCCTGTAACCACAACTTCTCCGGATTCGATTGCAGAAAGCTGTAGTTGAACGTTTAGTACGGTTGTTTTAGAAAAATCTACTCTTTGCGTAAAAGTGGTGTAACCTAAATAACTGATCTGTACCACATAAATTCCTTTGGGCACATGGTTTAGTACATATTGTCCGGTGGCATTGGTAGAAGTGCCATTTCTTAAATCTGGAATACTTACAGAGGCGCCATAAATAGGTTTGCCGTCTGCTTTGTCTGTAATCGTGCCAGATAAAGTTCCTATAAAAGCATCAGTAAATATTGCTGCTTTAGCAATATTGCATAAAGTAATAGTGCCTATTGAAAACAATAAGCAGATAAATATTTTTATTTTCATGTAAGAAAATTCTTGAGAATAATTTAATTAATATATACGGCACATAAGGCCGTTAATTTAAAATTAAACTAAAACAGGCGGAGATAAACCATCGGCATGAACCAAAGAATTGCCCAAGTAATGCTGCCGCGCATAAGTATAAAGCTGAAATACCGGTGTTAAAATGCTGCAATAATTCGGAATATCAACAATACCAAGTACTGTATGATGCATCTGATCACAGAAATTACACTTCTCGTAAATAATCTGCGGATGCTGCGAATGGCTTTGATGAACAGATAAAACGCTGAATTTGGTATGATGCTGATGCGCAAAAACAGTAATTTGTCCGGCTGCAAAAAATAGCAGCAACAGCCAGGATAAAATTAAAGGTGCTTTGCGTTTGTTCAAAATATCAGCTTTCGGGTATTAAGCGTTTTGCAAATATCTTCTATTTTTATGTTTTTTTTATCAAAAACTGCTTTTTGTTACATTTATGTTTAACGCAAAATACATTTTAGTTGTAACAATGTAATGACGGGAAACTGATACTGTTTTTACCGACTAAAAATTTATCTGTTTGCCAACTGCTTCAACTATTATATTTGTGGTTATGACCGCAGCAGAAACAAACCAAAAATGGACCGCCTTGCAGGAACGGATTGCACAGGATTTTGATTCTGATGTGCCCGATATTAAAGTAATGCTTTTTTTAATCGGCGTGCAGGAACTGGGCAAAGGGCCGCAAAAATTTAACAAACGGCAAAAGGAAGAACTGATGCACATTGCCACCTGCAAACTGTTTAGTCAGCTTGGTTTTTACGAACTGGAAGCTTTGGATCAGGACGGTTGGCCGCACTGGAAACTGGCAAAAACCATCCCAAATTATACGTTGTTAGAGCAGGAAATGGTGATGAAATCTTTGATTATCAATTATTTTGAAGAGGAAGAAGAATGAGCTTTCAATAGTCATCCAGTAGCAAAATCCACAATCTATTATCTAAATCAGCTTCATGAAAAAACTCACTACTGTTTTTACACTACTTTTTTTAACGTTCAGTCTTTTTGCCAAATCGCCTAAAAACCAATACGTGCGTATCAAAACCAGCTTTGGCGAGTGCATAATCCGCTTATTCAATGAAACGCCAAAACACCGCGATAACTTTATCAAATTAGCCAAACAGGGTTTTTACAACGGCACTTTGTTTCATCGCGTGATTCAGGATTTTATGATTCAGGGCGGCGATCTGGATTCTAAAAATGCAAAGCCCGGACAAGCTTTGGGCGAAGGCGATTTAAAATATAAAGTTGATGCCGAGATCCGCGACAGTTTATTTCATAAAAAAGGCGTGCTAGCTGCGGCGCGCGATGATAATCCGAAGAAAGCTTCCAGTGCCACACAGTTTTATTTAGTTGAAGGTAAGCGTTTTACGGATGAGCAACTGGATAAATTAGAACAAACACGTTTAAAAGGAAGAAAAATTCCGTTATCCGAACGGGAAATTTACAAATCTGTTGGCGGCGTGCCACATCTCGACCAAAATTATACAGTTTACGGTGAGATCATTTTCGGCATTGATATGGTTGACCGGATTGCCGCCGTAAAAAAAGATGCCAAAGATCGTCCGCTGCAAGATGTACCGATGACGGTTACTTTATTGAAAAAGAAGGAATGCAAACAGCTGGATAAGATTCTTTTATAGCTGTTGGCTTTCAGCTATTAGCAATCAGCTTGCCTTTCTTGTTCACCTTTGTATCTTTCACCTTTCTACCTCGCACCTCGATCCTCTCATCTATGAAAATCATCACCTATAACGTAAACGGCATTCGCTCAGCCATCAGCAAAAACTGGCTGGCCTGGCTGCAGGCGACTGATGCGGATGTGGTTTGTTTGCAGGAAATTAAAGCTTCGCCAGACGTAATTCAAAGCGAATTATTTTTGCTGGAGCAAATGGGTTATCATCATTATTGGTTTCCGGCGCAAAAAAAAGGTTACAGCGGCACTGCTGTTTTTACCAGGCAAAAACCCGTGCATATAGAATATGGCTGCGGCATTCCGGATTTTGATTTTGAAGGCCGTTGTTTACGGGTTGATTTTGAGGAAGTTTCGGTGATGAGTGTTTACTTTCCATCGGGTTCGTCCGGCTTAGAGCGACAAAGTTTTAAGTTCAGGTTTCTGGATGAGTTTGGCGATTATCTGCACAAACTGCAATGGGCTTTCCCTAAACTGGTGGTTTGCGGCGATTATAACATCTGCCATAAATCAATTGATATTCACAACCCAAAATCAAATGCAAACAGTTCCGGGTTTTTGCCGGAAGAGCGTGAATGGATGGAAAAACTACTCGAATCCGGCTTTGTGGATACTTTCCGCCACTTCAACAGAGAACCACACAATTACACGTGGTGGAGTTTTCGGGCCGGTGCGCGCGGTAAAAACCTGGGCTGGCGGATCGATTATAATCTGGCTACACATGCGCTGATTCCGCATTTAAAAAAGGCGTATATTTTGCCCGAAGCCAAGCATTCTGATCATTGTCCGGTATTGCTGGAGCTGGAATTTTAGGCGATAAAAGAAACATTAAATAAAAAGAGCCTCTTAAAATTTAAGAGGCTCTTTTTATTTAATGTTAAAGCAAATTAATAAACCTGTTTTGCCCTGCTGCTTCCGGAACCATAATAAAAGTTAGCTATTTTTTTATCGTTTTTACCCGTTAACAAATACGTGTTTGACACAGAATTATTAGTTGTTGTATTAAGATTATTGGTATAACTTAAATTATAAATATTATTGTAAGAATCATAAACACTTGCACGTAAAATCACGCCTTTTGCATTTGCAACTAATGCGCCTGCAGCATCTCTTTTAAGATGCACATAACCATATCCGTTTTCGGGCGAAGTATAATAAGTAAGCTTACCGTTTGCGTTTGTGGTTGCTGCTAACATCGGTGCAGTTTGTATAACATTTCCGGCAACGTCTATTAAATCAACATTAATTTTTGCATTAGGCGCATAGGTATAAGCATTAAAGTCGGTGCTTCCGTTAACAGTATTTGTAACATTCAATCGTTCAACCTGAAAATTACTACCTACTGCAGATAAATAAACTTGATTATAGTAATAATAATTGTAATTGGCTCCTGGCAGATATAAAATTTTACCTCCATTATCAGCCGCAACTTTAAAATAATAAGCATTAGTTACACTTGGCAGATAAGCGTAATTATTAACATTAAAGTAAGTAGTTATAGTAGTGGCTCGTGGCAGTGCGGCTGGAAATGTAGTTACAGCATCGTCTTCCGTAGCGTTTACAAAAAGTTTTTGATCGGCTGTAACGGTGGCAAAAGAAATTGTATAATAATTTGGTGCTGCCGGAAGTTTTAAACTGTAAGTTCCGGCTGCATTTGTATAAACAGGAAACATTACTGTATAATAACCAGTTAATGTGCTTGTAATTGTTGTAGAAGCGGTTACTAAAACGTTCGCGCCAACTTTTTCTGGTGTAGTATTAGTCAAATCTGTTTCAATATATAAAGTACCGGTAATTTCATTTGACAGATCAGAGGTATTCCACAATTTTACCGGCTGTGATGTTATACTTTGTTGTAAAATTTGTGTAGCAGCGTAACCGGTTTTTGTAATCGTAAAAGAACTTGTTGGAAATAAATACAAGCTATTAAAAGTGGCTGTGCCTTGCGCGTTGGTATTTGCAGAAAACAATTTTCCTTCGGATGATACTGTAACTGTTGCATCGGCTACTGGCGTATTGGTTATCACATCAACTACAACTACACTATAATCCTGCTTTTTAGCCGCTACCGTGCTGGCGCGCGTCAAACTGTCATTTAATTTTAACTGCGCTAATGCGGCCGAATTAATCAACTGTTGCAAAGCAGTTGCACCAGTTTGTTTAAGTGTTTCCAAATCAATTTCATGCTGATACTTCAGTTCCAGCAACTGTTTTTGAGCATCAATAGCATCCTGCTCGTTAAAATCTTTTTTACTGCAACTTGCTAAAAATAGGCAAAGTGCCAGCATCATTAAATTTGTAAATTTTGACTTCATATTTGTTTTTAGGTTGATTTTATTTCTTTACTACAGGAATTATAATTCCGATTTTTGAGATGAAAGAATTGGTTCTTACGTCGCTTCCGAAGCCCGCTTTATCCATGTAAGAATAATTTTCTCTAACAGGTGTAAGACCGATCAGGTACCGGAAATCCAACAATAGTTGAATATTAGCATACAAAGGCAGTTTTACATTACCGCCTATAATAAAGTTCAGCCTGTTACTTTTAAAAACACCAGTTACATTTTGCGAACCGTTTGCTGTGGCAATAATATCTTCTCCGGCAAGCAAATCACCTGTTTTCTGATAGTTTTCTGTAACGTTAAATGTGTGTGCAACGCTTCCGCCAGTGTAAATTGTGGGTTTCCAGGATTGCTTCAGTTTAAAAGTATAATTTAACAAAAGCGGGATTTCTATACTGTTTAGAATATAAGAACTGTTTTTTACATTTTTCGTCTCAAAACTTTCTGGCAACCCATATCTGGTATCATCTTTAAAGCTGATTAGCTGGCCGCCTTGCTGTAAATAATTTGCTTCCAGCTGCACGCCTAACCCTTTAAAAAACTTATAATTGATAGATAATCCTGCTACAACACCTGCATTAAAGCCAGCGTGCGGTTGTGAAGTGGCAAAACTATTTACGCTTAAACCGCCTGATGCGCCAACATCAAGTTTATTCTGTAATAAGTAAAACGTTTTTTTATTATGCCGTTGTAATTTATTTTGCGCTAATCCAACATCAGGAAAAAAAATGATCAGCAGAGAATTTAAAAAAAGTAGAGAAACAATTTTGGGCGTTACACTTGCACGTAAATAACACCTGAAACGTAAAAACATATAAGTTATAAATTGTGGTTTAAAGGGCTTTAAATGTAAAATTATTTATTGTGATTTATAATAATATTTTACTTTATACGTTTTTTGAACCAAAATAGTTTGTGGATTTGGCATGTGTAATTAAAAACTAAAAACTTTCCCCGGCGTAACGCAGCCATGCAGCTTCACATCCTGCTGATTTACATCTTCAATCAAATCAACCGGCTCAAAAAAAGACAATCCGATAAACTGCTTTCCAACTTCGCAATCCGCTAAAAAACGATCGTAAAAACCGCCGCCGTAACCAACGCGGTTTCCCTGTAAATCAAAAGCCAGCAGCGGAACGATGACAATGCTGTTTTTATCGACAAAAAATTGGTTTCCGCTGATTGGTTCGGGAATGCCGAATTTATTTTCAGCAATAATCAAATCTTTATCATCTAAAAAACTGGTTAATGTTTTTTGCTGAAAATCAGCTTTTGGATAAACGCGTTTAATTTGCGGATGCTGTTTTTGCAGGTAATTTAGCAACGGTTTGGTATCTGGTTCTTTGGTTCGCAGCATTGGCAAAAAAGCATGAACAGCGTTTATTCCTCCAAAATCAAGCTGCATAAATTGCTGTAATAATTGCTGATTTAAGGCTTGATATTCGGCTTCCGAAAGCTGCAAACGCTTTTCCAGATAAATTTTGCGGAGTTCGGCTTTCAACATAAATTTAAAGATAACAAAACTCAAATTGCCGCTTTTTATTTATCTTGAAAAACATTCCAAACTGTTTTTATGGGCAAAAAAATTATGCTGTTTTTATGGGCTATTTTTGGGATTTTGGCGATAACCGTTTTCGCTAAAACATTCACTTTCAACTCGATACAACCCAAATTTCCGGCGGTAAAAACAGTATCTGTAAGCGATAGTGCTGTGGCACATTTGCAGCGTGGAATTGGTTTTAAAACTGTTTCCTTTTCGGATGCTGTTAAAACCGACAGCAGCGTTTTCCTGACTTTTCACCGTTATCTGGCCAAAACGTATCCGCTTATTCACCAAAATTTACCGTTGGAAAAAGTTGCCGGTTATTCTTTGGTTTATACCTGGAAAGGTAAAAATTTCCGCTTAAAACCAATTGTTTTGATGGCACATCAGGATGTTGTTCCGGTAGAAAAAGCAAGTTTAGCACAATGGAAAGCTGATCCGTTTACAGGAACAATTGAAAACGGAAAAATTTTGGGTCGAGGTGCTGCCGATGATAAATCCAGTTTATTTGCTTTGCTGGAAGCCACGGAAAAGCTTTTGCAGGAAAATTATCAGCCCGAAAGAACCATTTATTTTGTTTTCGGGCACGATGAAGAAGCTGGCGGCAAAGGTGTAAAAGCGGTTGCAGCTCTGTTTAAATCGAGAAAAATTAAAGCGGACTGGGTTTTGGATGAAGGCGGCGAAATCACTAAAAAAGAAATTCCGGGTTTGCAGGGAACGCCGGTTGCGCTGATTGGCACTTCTGAAAAAGGATATTTATCAATTGATTTAAAAGTGAATATTGAAGGCGGACATTCATCCATGCCGAAAACCGAAACGGCTGTGGATGTGCTGATTGCAGCAATACAAAAACTCAGATTAAAACCTTTTCCGGCCAGTTTTGCCGGTTCTACCGAAGATTTTTTTAAATATTTAGGTCCGGAAATGCCTTTTACCACCAAAATGGCGATTGCCAACCAATGGCTTTTTAAACCGCTTTTATATAAAATTTATGAAAAATCTCCCGGCGGAAATGCACTGATTCGTACCACAATTGCGCCAACCATATTGCAAGCTGGCATAAAAGACAATGTTGTTCCAACTTCTGCAAGCGCAACTATTAACTTCCGGTTGTTGCCTGGTACTTCTATTGATGCTGTTTTTAGGCATGTAAAAACAGCAATCAACGATAATCGTGTTCAACTACTTAAACAAACTGCTTTTGCGGAAGAAGCATCAGCCATAACTTCAACACAAAGCGAAGGTTTTAAACAATTGGAAAAAGCGGTGGTAGAAAATTATCCGGGAACATTAATTGCACCTTATTTAACCGTTGGCGCAACAGATTCAAGGCAAATGGCTGGAATTTCCAACTATATTTTACGGTTCGTTCCGGTTACTGATTTGGAAGGAATGCACGGCCTGAATGAAAAAGTTGGCGTGGAAGAGTACAAAAAAGCGATTGGTTTTTACTATCTGCTGATGAAGGATTTGAAGTAAAGTTTTGCAGTGTCATCTCGAACTGAAGGGAGAGATCTTATTCAAAATGATTTGCATATTCGATTAAGATTCCTCCCTTCGATTCGGAATAACAAACCAAATTTATGCCGATAAAAACAGTATCAATGCACCTTTAACCAATGGCCAAATTCAAAACCTGCAATAGCTGTTTAATAATTGCCGCAGTAATCCAAACGGCAAATGCAGCTTGTAGAACAGGCTGATTTTTATATCGATCAAACAATTGCTTACATTTCATAGGTAAAATATTTATTTTACACGCTCTACGTAACTTCCTGTTGCGGTATCAACCTTCACTTTATCACCCAAATTAATAAACAAAGGCACTTTAATTTCGGCACCGGTTTCTACTGTAGCATTTTTCATGGCGCCGGTTGAAGTATCACCTTTAACGGCCGGTTCTGTATATGTAACTTCCAGTTCTGCGGAAGCTGGCGCTTTAGCCATAATCGGCTCATCACTTTCAAAAGCTACAATTACGTTGGCTCCTTCTTTCAAAAATTTTACAGCTGTACCGAACAAAAATTTAGGAATATTAAACTGCTCGTAAGTAGCATTATCCATCACTACCAAATCATTTCCATCTTCATAAAGATACTGATAATCAGTAGTTTCTACGCGTGCAATTTCTACTTCTTCATCTGTACGAAAACGGTATTCTACCAGTTTGCCGGTTTTTACGTTGCGCATACGCGCCTGATAGAAAGCGCGTAAATTGCCCGGCGTACGGTGGATAAATTCTTCTACCTGAATCAGTTCGCCATTAAAACGCAGGATGTTACCATTTTTTATATCAGATGCCTTAGCCATAATCCGTTTAATTTTTCAGAGCCGCAAAATTAGCAATCAGCCCGAAAGAAACAAACAGCTGAATTTGGGTTGATTAAAACTTTCACTGAATTTATGCCGGTAAAAACAGCATCAGGATTTTTGTTTATAATCCAGAATATTCAGTCGGTCTTTGCAGAAACTGTATTCGTGTTCCTGGTTGGAGCAGATGATCGTTAACCGATTTGCAGAAAACTTTTCGATCAGTTTTAAGTACCAGTCAAGTCCTTGCGTGTCTAAATTGGCGGTCGGTTCGTCGAGCATTAGCAATGGCGTATCGGCACAAAAAGCCAGCGCCAGTTTTACGCGCTGCTTCATGCCGGAAGAAAAATAACGGATCAATTTATTTTTACTGCTTTCCATTTGCAGCAATTCGATAATTTGGTTTCGATCCACTCCAGCAGCATATTTTTTAAATTGAAAATGAAAATCGATGACTTCCGTTAAACTAAATTCTTCAATCAGTTCCAGATAAGGCGCAGCCAAACTTACGTGCTGGTAAACTTGTTCAATCTCAACAGTTTTATGCTGATAAAAGAAGCTTATTGTTCCGGCAGAAGGCGACAAACTACCGTTCAAAATTTGTAATAAAGTAGATTTTCCGGAACCGTTGATACCTAAAATGGCGTAAGTTTTGGGCTGAGAAAAAGTATAATTGATATTCCTGAAAATCCAGTCGCGATTAAAACGCCGACCTAAATTTTCGAGAATAATTTCCATTCCTTCAGTTTTTCAAGTTTAAAATGAGGAAGGATTGCCGAAACCTTTCATAATTCCACGGTTGGAATTTCTGATAAAATCTAAAATTTCATCACGAATTTCTGTTGGTTGCCGTTCTGCTTCGATCATGTACAAAGCATTACTCAGATTGTGTTTTTTAACGAAAATTGTACGGTAAATATCCTGAATTTCATTGATCTGTTCCGAAGAGTAACCTCTCCTGCGCAACCCAACGGAGTTGATGCCAACGTAAGAAAGCGGCTCGCGGGCAGCTTTTACATACGGCGGTACATCTTTTCGTACTAAAGAACCGCCGGTAACAAAAGCGTGCGCGCCAATCTGGCAAAACTGGTGTACGGCAACCATTCCGGCTAAAACCACATAATCACTAATGGTTACGTGCCCGGCCAACGTAGTGTTGTTAGAGAAAATGCAGTTATTACCAATCTGGCAATCATGGCCAACGTGGCCATAAGCCATAATCAGGCAATTATCACCCACAACGGTTTTCCAGCGGTCTTTTGTGCCACGGTTAATGGTTACACATTCTCGAATGGTGGTGTTGTTGCCGATTTCAGCCGTGGTTTTTTCTCCGGCAAATTTCAAATCCTGCGGAATGGCAGAAATTACGGCACCCGGAAAAATACGGCAGTTTTTACCAATGCGTGCACCATCCATAATAGTAACGTTGGAGCCGATCCATGTTCCTTCGCCAATTTGCACATCACCATAAATGGTCGAAAAAGGTTCAATCACCACTTGATCTGCAATTTTTGCATCCGGATGAATATAGGCTAAAGGCTGGATCATGCGTTTTTGTATCTAACAATCTGGGCCATCAATTCGGCTTCTACTACTACTTTATCGCCAACGGTGCCAACACCTTTCATCTGTGCAATGCCACGGCGGATGGGTGCCAGCAAATCACACTGAAAAACAACGGTATCGCCGGGCAAAACTTTATCTTTAAAACGCGCATTTTCGATCTTTAAAAACAGCGTTAACCAATTTTCCGGATCAGGCACGGTGTTGAGTACTAAAATTCCGCCGGTTTGCGCCATGGCTTCAATCTGCAAAACACCCGGCATTACCGGTGCGCCTGGAAAATGGCCTGCAAAAAAAGGCTCGTTCATGGTAACTGCTTTTACGCCAACTACGTGGGTTTTCGTTAGTTCCATAATCCGGTCGATCAGCAACATGGGTGGCCTGTGCGGCAAAATATTCATGATTTGCACCGTATCATAAACCGGCTTCGTGTTTGGGTTATACTGATAAAAGGTTTTTTTAGAACGCTCTTTTTTAATCAATGCTTTTATTTTTTTGGCGAAAGCAATATTCGCTGCATGACCGGGACGCGCGGCCATAATATGACCTTTTAGCGGAACACCAACCAAAGCCAGATCACCAATCATGTCTAACAACTTATGACGTGCTGGTTCGTTTTGATGACGAAGTTCGATGTTATTTAAAATTCCCTGCGGAGCAACATCGATGTCTTTACGATTAAACAAGGTAGCCAAGTGCTGCAGTTCTTCTTGGTTTACATCGCGATCAACTACCACAATAGCATTGTTAATATCGCCGCCTTTTATTAAGTTATGCTTTAATAGCATTTCCAATTCGTGCAAAAAGCAGAAAGTACGACAGGAAGCGATTTCACGGCGAAACTCCGTAATGGTAGAAATACTGGCGTGCTGACTGCCTAAAACCGGCGAATTATAATCAACCATACAAGTAAAGCGGTAATCATCCAGCGGCATAGCAACCATATCAACTTTACGATCTGGTTCTGAATAATGGATGTTGTATGGAATGCTGAAATACTCACGCTCAGCATCTTGCTCTTTAAACCCAACTTCCACCAAAGCATCTACATATTGCAGCGAACTGCCGTCCATTATGGGTGTTTCCGGTCCGTCCAGATCAATCAGCACATTATCAACTTCTAAACCAACCAACGAAGCCAAAACATGCTCAACTGTATTTACAGAAGCACCATTTTGAGTAATTGTAGTACCGCGGGAAGTATCGGTTACGTTATCTACATCGGCATCAATTATCGGCTGACCTTCAATATCTATTCTTCTGAACTTAAAGCCGTGATTTTCGGGAGCCGGACGGAAAGTTAAAGTTACTTTCTCGCCTGTATGCAAACCTGTTCCCGAAACAGAAACTTCAGCTTTAATAGTTCTTTGTTTTGTGTTCATATTTATCAAATATTATTGCTGAGGCTTCATATAAAGTTCGGAAGCTTGCTGCAAATCGGCCAGTTGTTTTTCCAGCTCTTGTATTTTTTTCTCCAGTTCGGGCAAACGGTTTACCCGGATTTGCGATCGCATGTGATCCTGATAATTGGTTGCCGGCGCACCGGCCCATTTTTTATTTTCTTCTTTAATGGATCTGCTGATGCCGGATTGTGCCTGCACCTGCGAACCTTTGGCAATATTGATATGTCCAACAACACCAACTTGTCCGCCCAAAACCACGTTTTCGCCAATTTTGGTACTGCCGGAAATGCCGGTTTGCGCTGCCACAACGGTATTGCAGCCAATTTCTACATTATGCGCAATTTGAACTAAGTTATCCAGTTTCACGCCTTTGCGAATGATAGTTGAACCCATCGTGGCACGATCAATTGTAGTATTTGCACCGATTTCTACGTCATCCTCAATAATTACATTACCAATCTGGGCTATTTTTTGATAACTGCCATCACCTTGCGGCGCAAAACCAAAACCATCACCGCCAACAATTACGCCCGAATGCAGCGTAACATCATTACCGATTTTACAATCGAAATAAATTTTTACTCCGGCAAAAACAGTAACATCATTTCCTAAGACAACATCCGCAGCCAGGTAAGAATTTGGGTAGATGCGGCAATTATCACCCAAAACAACATTTGCGCCGATATATGAAAACGCACCGATATAAACATCTTTTCCCAGCTTTGCGGTTGGATGGATATAACTTGGCTGCTCAATGCCTGGTTTGGCCAGTTTGCTTTGGTTGTATTTATCGAGCAAAATGGAAATGGCGATGTACGGATTTTCTACCCGAATCAAGGTAGCATTTACAGGTTCTGTTAAAACCTGTTCCCGATCAATAATAATGATTGAAGCCTGCGTGGTATATAAATACTGTTCGTATTTTGGGTTAGCCAGAAAAGATAAACTTCCGGCTGTAGCTTCTTCAATTTTAGCCAGCTGATTAACCGTAACTTCAGGACCTTCAACAGTTCCGTTTAACAATAAGCTGATCTCAAGTGCGGTTAATTGCATCGGACAAATTTAATTCTAAATATCAAAGCAGCAAATTATTAAAAACCGCTGGATTTTGTTTGTTACAAACCTTTAACTACACATAAAACATACTTTACCACCCGTTTAGAAAGGGAAATTAAGTTTGAGTTATCGCTTGCGTCGGCAATATCCTGCACTTCGCCGTTTTTTAGCAAAATCCGAATGTTTTCGTCGCCTACTTTATACGCATCATTTACTACGCGATCCGTAAAAACGTAATAACCAGCATCTTCTTCATCCAGCAAATCCAGTTTTTGAATCGCCTGATGTTTAAGCCGAACTGTTAATTCCAGATCTGGCGGCATATTGGTTAACTCTACGCGATACAGATTGCGGTTGATAAAACGCGAGCAGAGATCAGACAAGATAAAATCCGAATGGTTTACCCAAACTTTTACGGCTGATAAAATATCGGTATCATCCAGATCGATAAAAGCATCCAGATGTCGCGGATCATTTATGAATGCTTCTTTTACCACACTTTTTTGGAGGAAATGCGCCAGTGCCGGCGTGGCAAAAAGTTCAAACTTATTTAAAGCCAGCAAACGGCTGCGTTCCAGTATTTTTACCAGCAGCATTTCTGCGGAAATAACGGTTTTATGCAGATAAACCTGCCAGTACATCAGCCGGCGCGCAATCAAAAATTTCTCTACGGAGTAAATGCCTTTTTCTTCCACCACAATATAATCATCCATAACATTCAGCATTTTGATGATGCGGTCGAAACTGATCACGCCTTCCGAAACGCCGGTAAAAAAGCTATCGCGGTTCAGGTAATCCAACCGGTCAATATCCAGTTGTCCGGAAACCAACTGATGCAGAAAATGCCGTTGATAAGTATCGTTAAATATCTTGATGGCCAATGTTAGCCGCCCGTTAAACTCTTTATTTAACCGGTCCATCAATAACTCGGAAATGATTTCGTGCGATACTCCTTTTACCAGTGTATTTTCGAGCGCATGTGAAAACGGACCATGGCCGATATCGTGCAGCAAAATGGCAATTTCTACCGCTTCTTCTTCCTCCGCAGAAATTTCGGTGCCTTTGCTGCGCAGCGTTTCCACAGCCAAACCCATCAGATGCAGCGCGCCCAAAGCATGATGAAAACGCGTATGCAGCGCGCCGGGATACACTAAATGCGTCATTCCCAACTGTTTGATGTAGCGCAACCGCTGGAAATAACGGTGTTCTACCAGATCAAAAATAAGTTCGGTTGGTATGCTGATAAATCCGTAAACAGGATCGTTGATTATCTTTTTTTTATTCAAAATAAAGCGGACTAAAAGGATGCGATTTAGCTAAATTTTGCCTGATCCGCTTCCTTTTTTTGTGTTAAAATTTGTTAATTTATATTACTTCGGCAACAAAACGTTGTCATACAGGTTTAAATTTTAAACATATTACTACCATGCAGGATACAACCATTTTATGGGCTGATGATGAAATTGACTTTCTGAAACCACATATACTTTTTTTAAGCGAAAAGGGCTATCAAATTAAAACCGCCACCAACGGAACCGACGCGGTTGACCTCTTCAAAAATAACAATATTGATCTTGTTTTTTTAGATGAAAATATGCCGGGTTTAACCGGTTTGGAAACGCTTACAGAAATTAAAAACCTGAATGCGGATGTGCCGATTGTGATGATTACCAAAAGCGAAGAAGAGCATTTGATGGAAGATGCCATCGGCTCAAAAATTGATGATTATCTGATTAAACCGGTTAATCCGAAACAGATTTTGCTCACTATTAAAAAACTGACTGAAAACAAGCGTTTGGTTACGGCCAAAACGACGATGGGTTATCAGCAGGATTTCCGGACGCTGGGTATGAGCCTGAATGATAACTTGAGTTACCAAGAATGGACAGATGTTTATAAAAAACTGATTTACTGGGAATTAGAACTGGAAAAACTGGAAGATGCCGGTATGCACGATATCCTGACGTTGCAAAAGGCAGAAGCTAATACGCAATTTTCCAAATTCGTCGAAAAAAATTATCTCAACTGGATAAAAGATCAGGAAAAAGGGCCGATGCTTTCGCACCAGTTGTTTAAAAAGAAGGTTTTTACGCAGTTAAATACAACCGCGCCAACGTTTTTTATCCTGATTGATAATCTGCGTTATGATCAGTACCGCATCATCCACCCGATTATTTCCGAATATTTCCGGCTGGAAGAAGAAGACACCTATTTCAGCATTTTGCCAACCGCCACACAATATGCGCGCAACGCCATTTTTTCCGGCTTGATGCCGCTGGATATGGAAAAACGCTTCCCGGAAATGTGGCAGAATGACGAAGATGAAGGCGGTAAAAACTTGTTTGAAGAACAGTTTCTAGGCGATCAGATCAAGCGGACTTTGCGTAAAGACATCAAATATTCGTACCACAAAATTTTGAATATTGATGAAGGCCGCGCGCTGAATGATTCTATTAGCAACCTGATGCAGAACGACTTGAACGTGGTGGTTTACAATTTTGTGGATATGCTTTCGCACGCACGTACCGATATGCAAATGATCCGCGAGCTGGCCAGTGGCGATGCGGCTTACCGTTCCTTAACGCTTTCCTGGTTTGAACATTCGCCGCTGTTTGATCTGCTGAAATATCTCGCTCAAAAACAGGTTAAAGTGGTGATTACAACCGATCACGGAACCATCCGCGTAAAAAATCCAAGCAAAATTATTGGCGACCGCAACACCAACACCAATCTGCGTTACAAACAAGGTAAAAACCTGAATTACAACGCCAAAGAGGTTTTCCACATTCGCAATCCGCACGATGCGATGCTGCCGAAACTGCACGTCAGCTCTAGCTTTGTGTTTGCCAAGGAAGATAAATACTTCGTTTACCCTAACAATTTTAACCATTTTGTTAATTTTTATAACGAAACTTTCCAGCACGGCGGCATCAGCATGGAAGAAATGATTGTGCCGATTGCCACTTACGGCCCAAGGTAGATGCTTCTTTTATCGATGTTTTTTTATATTTGATTTATAAATTGAATTTTCAAAAAAGCTCAGAACCAAACGGTTTTGAGCTTTTTCTTTTGAAACTTATTTAAAAAGAATGACTGATTTTATTTATTCTGAAAAAGATATAGCACAAGCCGCAAAGCATTTAATTTCCTCCGTAGAAAACCAAAAAATCCTCCTTTTTTACGGCGAAATGGGTGCCGGCAAAACTACTTTTATCAAAGCTTTTTGTGCGGCTTTAGGTGTGAAGGATACAGTTTCGAGTCCTACTTTTTCCATCGTCAACGAATATCATTATCATGAAGGAATTGTTTATCATTTTGATTGCTATCGACTTAAAAATCAAACAGAAGCTTTGGATTTAGGTATGGAAGAATATCTGTATTCAAACGAATACTGTTTAATCGAGTGGCCGGAGAAAATTCCTGATTTACTGCCCGAAAATTATCTCCGGATCAATATTGAAATTCAGCCTGATCAGCAGCGAAAATTAACAATCACGAAAGTTTAATCTCGATTTCAGCTTATATTTGCTTAATTTCAGCAACCCGAAATTGGAAAAAATATGAGTTCAGGTACTTTAAGCGGATTTTCCGACATCGCAAAGCAGGCCATGATGCAGCCGCAGGAATCGATGCTGGAGGTGAGAAACAAGAAAAATAAGCTGTACATCGGCATCCCGAAGGAAACTTCTTTTCAGGAAAACCGCATTGCCATTACGCCGCTTTCGGTAGCTACGCTGGTTAACAATGGCCACACCGTTATCCTGGAATCTAACGCTGGAATGGGCGCCAATTTTACCGATAATAATTATAGCGAGCAGGGCGCACAGATTGTTTATAATACTGCGCAGGTTTATCAGGCAGATATTATTTTGAAAATTGCGCCACCAACACTGGTCGAAATCGGGATGATGAAGATGAACCAAACGCTCATTTCCGCGCTGCAAACTTCTACTATCAAAGCCGAATATTTGCATGCTTTGATCAGCAAAAAAATAACTGCTCTTTGTTTTGAAAATTTGCAGGACGAAGGCGGCACGTTAAGCGTTGTGCGCGCCATGAGTGAGATTGTTGGCGCTACTTCTGTTTTAATTGCGGCCGAATATTTAAGCAACGTTTTTAACGGCAAAGGTTTGATGCTGGGCGGCATCACCGGCGTTCCGCCAACCGAAATTGTGATTTTAGGAGCAGGAACCGTAGGCGAATATGCTGCCAGAACCGCTATTGCTTTAGGTGCAGAAGTGAAGGTTTTTGATCCTTCCATTTATAAGCTGCGCCGCTTACAGAATAATATCGGCAGTCGGGTTTTTACATCTGTTATTCAGCCAATTGTGTTGGAAAAAGCCATTACCACCTGCGATGTTGCGATTGGTGCGATGCGCGCCAAAGCTGGGCGCAGCCCGAGTTTGGTATCCGAAGAAACGGTAAGCAATATGAAACCCAATTCGGTTATTATTGATGTCAGCATCGATCAGGGTGGCTGTTTTGAAACTTCCGAAGTAACCAACCATACCAACCCAGTTTTCCGCAAATACGATGTAATCCATTATTGCGTGCCTAATATTGCTTCCCGCGTAGCGCGAACCGCAACTTATGCTTTGACCAATATTTTTGCACCGATTTTGCTGGATATCGGCGAGCACGGCGGACTGAAAAACGTAATTTGGGAGAAAGTCGGCGTGCGCAATGCGGTTTACATTTATCAGGGACATTTAACGAGTTCGGTTTTTGGCGAACGGTTTAACATCCCAAGCAAGGATTTGGATCTGCTGATCGTTTCTAACCTATAAACACGCCAATGCTGTTTTTATCGCCCCAAATTTGTTCATGAGAAAATACTTCGCCCTAAAATACCTAAAAAGAACCGGCAAGGTTTTGCTGGCTACTTTTAACGGTTTTATGGACGACCGCGGTTTAAAACTGAGCGCAGCTTTAGCTTATTACACAGTTTTTGCGCTGGCGCCGCTGCTGATGCTGGTGATTTCGCTGATCGGTGCTTTTTTAGGTCAGGATGCGATACAGAACAATATTTATCCGCAGATCAAATCCTACGTGGGTAGCAGCGCGGCCTTGCAAATACAGGAAATGATTAAAAGCGTGTCACTTTCGGGCAAAACCGGTTTGGCTATTTTTACCAGTGTGGCCACGCTGCTTATCGGTGCAACAAGTATTTTTCTGGAGATTCAGGATTCGATCAACATGATTTGGCGCGTAAAAGCCAAACCGAAAAAAGGCTGGGTAAAAATGCTGACCAACCGGCTGATTTCTTTTTCGATGATCATCAGTTTAGGTTTTTTGCTGTTGGTTTCGCTGATTATCAGCGCTTTGGTTTCGGCGTTGAGCAACCGGATTACGCATTATTTCCCGGAAGTAACCATCCAAATTTTTAACCTGATCAATATCGGCATAACATTTATTGTAATTGCGGTGTTGTTCGGTATCATTTTCAAGTTTTTGCCTGATGTAAAAATTGCCTGGCGTGATGTGCGAACCGGTGCTTTTTTTACCTCACTTTTATTTATGCTGGGCAAATATTTGATCGGCATTTACATTCAAACTACCGGAACTGGTTCTACTTACGGCGCAGCCGGCTCGCTGATTGTAATTTTGGTCTGGATTTATTACACTTCCGCCATTTTATATTTTGGTGCCGAGTTTACGCAGGTTTATGCAGAAAACTACGGACACAAAATTGAGCCTGCCGATTATGCCGTACACATTGAACAAAAAGAAGTGGAACGTGATGTGGCAGTTTTGCCGGCGCAGCATCACGTTGAAAAGTAAATGCTTCTTTTATCAACCCAAATTTAGGCTGATAAAAGAAGCATCAATCAAAAGTAATTACTTCGATTTCTTTTCGCCAACTTCTTGCAGCAATTCTTTTGCAGCCGCATCCAATTGAGAATCTTTTGCCATTCCTTCACCCAAAGCACGCGAAACTGCAATATCTACCGGTCGCGGATGCAGTTCCATATCTTTTCCTTCGTGATCTTCAATTTTACTAAAAGGAAGTCGGACAGAACTACCATCAATCAGCGTAGCACTGCTTGTAAAAATAATCCAGCCGCCGGTGGGTTCGCCTACCACTTTTCCTAATTTCATAGTGCGATAACCTTCCGTAAAATCTTCTGCATCCGAAAGCGAATGCTGATTGGTAACCAAAATTGTTGGCAATTCCAGTGTGCGCTGACCTAATTGCCCACGTGCCGGTGCGGCTGGCATCCCGCGGCCAGTCATGGTTAAATACGGTTTCCGGGTAAACACATCCAGCGCATAAGCGTTTACAAAACCGCCGTTGTTGTTGCGGATATCTACAATTACGCCTTCTTTGGATTGATTTTCGGCATCCAGATCCAAATAAAGCTGATTTAAAGCCTGTTCAGACATATCCACCAAATGCACATAGCCCAAACGGCCGTTGCTGATTTTGTTCACGTAATCACGCTGCTGCTGCACCCAGCCACGATAAAGCAAACCTTTTTCGGTTGCCTGGTTGGTTGGCCGAACGGTTATTTTTTGCGGAGTTGCGCCTGAAGTTGAAGTGATGGTTAACGTAACTCTGCGGTTAACTTTGTTTTCCAGCAACTGGTTCAAATCATCATTTGGTTTGATGGGCTGATCATCAATTGCTGTTAAATAATCGCCCACATGAATATTTCCGGATAAATCCGCAGCACTTAACGGAATGATTTCGGTGATTTTGAAGCGGCCATTATCTTCATAAACCGCACGATCAAAATACAAACCCAAACGTCCTGTGGCGGTTTGTGTCGGATTTGGCGGACCGGAAACACCTGAATGCGAAGAGTTTAACTCACCAACCATCAAACTTAAAATACGGCGCAGTTCTTCGGGCGTGCTGCTTCCGGCGGCCAGCGGCGCATATTCGCGGCGCACTTCGTTCCAGTTGGTTCCATGGAAATGATCATCGTAATAACCTTTATTTAATGCTTCCCAGGCTTCCTGAAAAATTTCGTTTTTTTCGGTGTTGAAATCGATATCCATTTCCGCAGTAACCGCAATTGGTTTTACGATTTTAGTATCTGTGGAAACCGACATGAGCCGGCCCATTTCCATGTAATACACTTCGTGTCCATCGGCAGAAAACTGCGCATCAGATTTATAGCCCGGCGTTGTCGTTAACTGTTTTAAAACCGCTCTTTCTGCGGATAAATCATCCAGCGAATACGTGTATAGATTGGTTTGGCCGGCCACATTTGCAGTAATCAGCAGCTGTTTGCCGTCTTTACTTAAATCTTGATCGCTTACATTGATGCCGAGCGGCAGCAAATTTAACCGCTGACGGATGCCTTCCGTCACAATTTTAATTTCTGGGGAACCCACATTTCCTGTTTTTACTGATGCTGTTTTTATCGGTGTTTTTTTGGTGGTATCCAGTAAAAGCGGCGCTTTTTCGGTTGTAGGGCGCGGCGCGGTTGGATTAACCGGACTGGCTGGCGAAGTATTCTGCTCCGTAAAAAGCTGCTGAAACTGATCTTCACGGAACTTTGGCCGTTGCGGAACCAAATCAATCCGCGCAATGCTGGCATTTTCCGTCCGCTGGTTGGTGTTGAATAAAATGTATTTACCATCAGCACTCCAGTTTACATTTCCGCCAAAAGTATTCGCCAGAAAACTAACCGGTTTTGCTTCTCCGCCTAAAACTGAAACCACGTTGATGTTGCGGAAAGCTTTGGTGCCATAAGCTGCGTAAGCCAGCCATTTGCCATCCGGCGACCAGCAAACGCTGCCTTGCGACGAAAACGGCGGTCGGTCCAGATAACCTTTTGCAACAATTTTTTCCTGATGAGAAGTTAAATCCAAAACATGCAATTCTTTACCATTGCGGATAAAAGCCAACTGTTTTCCATTTGGAGAGATTACCGTTCCGCCATCATCTTCATTACTATTGGTCAACTGTGCTTCTTTTGCCGTGATAAAATTGTACTGATACAAATGCGCCGCATCTTCCCGATCAGCCGCATAAATTATGGAATTACTATTGGGCAGCCAAGCCAATTGCGATTCGTTGCCGCTGGTTTTGGTTACGCGCAAAGCATCGCTGCCTTCCTTAGATGAAGCCACAAAAACATCACCATGCGCCGTAAAAGCTACTTTTTTGCCATCCGGAGAAACCACCATGTTGCGAAACTGCGTTGTTAACCGCTGATGATCTGTGCCCGGACTGGCGGGCGCACCTCTCCGCACAATGTTTACTTCGGAAGCTTTGCCGGAAGCGAGATCGTACTTCCAGATGGTAAAATCCCGCTCAAAAACCAGCGTTTTGCCGTTTGCAGACAGCGTTGGCCAAAGCACGCGGCCTTTAGTAAAATGCGTTAATTGCTTCGGCGCGCCGGATACTGTTTTTACCCATAAATTTTCGGTGCCGCTTCTGTCCGAAATGTAATAAATCTGCGAACCGTCTTTGCTCCACATCGGCCACAACTCTTTCGCTCCGCCAGCGGTAATTTTTTGGTAAGATGGCGCGCCGTTATCTTTCATCAGCCAAATTTCAGATTGATCTAAATGGCTGCTGCCGTTGCGCCACCACTGCGCATTGGCAATGCCGCGGGCATTTAAAGCAATGGTTTTACCATTTGGAGAAGGCATCGCAAAAAACTCGTTCATATAACGGTTCTGACTTACAGGCATCGGCGTGCCGCCTGCGGTTTTTACGCGGTAAACATCGCTCATACCGGAAATATCCCGACTGGTGGAAGCGTAATAAATGTATTTTCCATCCGGCGACCACGCGCTTAACGCTTCGTTGCCATCATCAAAAGTCAGGCGTTTTAGTTCGTTTGTTTTGAGGTTGAAAATGTAAATATCACCATTTCCGGTTCGGGTTGAATTGAAGGCAAGGAAGTTTCCATCCGGCGAGTAAATCGGCCTGGAATCATAAGCCGGATCAGAAATCAGCAAATGCGCTTCTCCGCCGGCCGCCGCAACCGTCCAGATATCACCTCCGGAAGAAAAAGCAATTTCGGCACCGTTTGGAGAAATGGCCGGATCAGCATCATACGAAACGCCCGCAACCGTTTTTTGCGCGCCAGATTGTGCAAAAGCAGCAGGCGCGGCTGCCAAAAGAAAAGCCAGACAAGCTGCGTTTAATTTTTTATGCATAAAAGAAGTATCAAATTTCATCTCAGTTAAAAAGTTTTTAAGATAGTTTTTTTGAGATCATGATTTTGTAAAAATATTGTGGTAAGAAGATGCACCAAAACCTCAGATTAAACCCTGACTGGTTTTTATAGTTGAAACCGTTATACAAATGATAACCAAGATGAAAAAAATCAATTTAAAAATGTTTGCTTTGGCGGTGATGGCAAGCTTGGCATTTTCCAGCTGTTCTGTACATAACCGCGAATATTACCGCAGGCCGCCGCGGCACGACCGCGATCATCACGATCATGATGACCGCCATCCGGACGATCATTATTAAAACTTTTATTAATTAATTTCGTTAAAAAATAATAAAATGAATAATATGAAATTTTTAAAAGTAACCTTTATTGCACTGATTGCCGTTATGGCTTTTAGCACGGCTGATGCACAAATGAGAAGACATCCACATCACCGCCACCACCGTCATCATCCACCGATGCACCACCGTCGTTAAGCAAAATAATGTTATAAAAAATGCCATCAGAATTATCTGATGGCATTTTTTATGCGATAAAAGAAGTATTGCTTTTTCTGATTAAATTAAACCAGCTTTTTCATTTTCCGAACCAATTTTTCTACTGCAAAATCTATCTTTTTTAAATAAGCAGAATGGAGGTTTAAATTAATGGATGAACAAGTTTCACTTGCTACACGCGGTAACAAACGCAGTTGATTAATGTGCGTACGGAAGTAATAAACCAAGTGGATAGCAACAGTTTCTGCATCAGTTTTTAGCGCAAAATCTGCCATAATTATTTGATTACAATCAAAATAACTAATACTGCGACTTTTAGCAGCCAAAAAACTCCAAATGGTTTGCTCCAGCCACGGAATATTATTTTTGATACCTTTATTGATTACGCCATCATTTAACAATTGCTCTACAAAAGCTAAATTAAACAGGTTTTTAGGGAAGTAAAAAATGCCCGAATTAACGTTTGGAAAAATCGGAATATTGATTTTAAGCAGATCAAGCGGCGTTAACGAATAAGCGTTTTGTGTGTCCCACATAAAAACCGGCATTTCGTCCATTTCGGGCAAAACAAATTTTTTCAGAAAATAAATATCACTGTCGATGTAAAACACATCGCGATCATCAAACAGCATCACATCAAAAATTTTCTGGGCATAATTAGTGCTGTTTCGGTAATGATTGCAAGCCGGATAATCAGCCAAAATTGGTTCCAGCTTGGCATCACGCGTGGCTTTCCTGATCAGCACGCTGTTTTTCAGGCTTGATAAAAGCTTTGTTTCATCTTCATCGGTAATGCTTCCGTCTTCAAAAATTTCCAGCAAAATTTCATCACAGGAATAATGCAGAAAACTTTGTAAACATTCTATCGAAAAATCAAGGTTTTTATGTCCCAGTAGCGTTTTGCAGTATATCTGTTTTGCCATAACTGATTAAATTGGATACGATTTACGCAGTCAATTCATCCAGATGCAGTATTGACTCCGCTTAATTTTAAATAAAAGGTAATCGAAATTAACTATTAATTACTGATTGTCAACAATATTTACTATAAGTTTTAAAATGTGTTTCAAGGTTTCTATTTGGTTATTTATAAAATACGTTATTGTTTTCAACAAAGTTTCAATTACTAAAGTAAATTTAGGGTGATAAAAGAAGTATGTAATCTGCCCAAACCTTTTACTTACAGCTTATTATTTTTATTTTTGAGTTGAAGTATGATGCAATCCGGTAGCAATTACGATTTACTGCTCACCAAAATGGATGAATTTATCCGGAAGTATTACTTAAACAAGTTGCTCCGCGGATTCATTTTTTTGGGCGCAGCGCTATTTTTCAGCTATCTCATTGTTACTTTTTCTGAATATTACGGCCACTTCAACACCTTTTTACGTTCGGTTATTTTCTACGGATTTATCCTTTTAAATCTCTCACTTTTTGGCTGGCTGGTTGCGCCTTCGCTACTGGCTTATTTTCGTTTGGGAAGATTGATTTCTCACGATCAGGCTGCAGAAATTATCGGAAAATATTTCCAGAATATACAGGATAAACTGTTGAATACGTTGCAATTGAAAAAAATTGCCGATCAAAATCCCGAACATAAAAATTTGATCGAAGCCAGCATCAACCAAAAAATTGCCGAATTAAAACCGGTTACGTTTTCGGCTGCCATTAAAATCAACGAAAACAAAAAGTTTTTAAAATGGGTTTTGATTCCGCTGGTGCTGATCATTACGGTTGCTTTTGTGGCACCGTCAATTATCCATGATGGCACGGAGCGCATCATCAAACACGATCAGTATTTTGCACCGAAAGCTCCTTTTAGCTGGAATATTTTAAACCAATCACTTTCGGTGGTTCAAGGCGAGGATTTTAAGCTGAATTTAAAGCTGAGCGGCAACGAATTTCCGGAAAGTGTTTACCTCGAATCCGGCAAAAATAGTTTTAAATTAGACAAAGAAAATTTAAGCACTTTTTACCATACTTTTTCTAACATCCAGCAAAATATCCGTTTCCGGTTGGTTGGAAATGATTTTTCTTCGGAAGAATTTGAAATTAAAGTCAACCCAAAACCTTCGCTGCTGCATTTGGATGTGAAGCTGATTTATCCGGCTTATCTGCATAAATCCGCAGAAAACGTAAACAACGCCGGCGATTTAACTTTGCCCGAAGGAACTGTTGCACAATGGCAATTGCATACCGAAAATACCAACGAAGTTTTGTTCGCTATCAACCAGAAAAAAACATTGTTAAAAGCTGATAATGAAGTTTTTACGCATCAAGAAAAGTTGTTAAAATCGGGGTCATATGCGGTCAAACCGATCAACAGTTTTGTTAATTCTGCTGATTCTGCTGCTTATCGGATTTCGGTAATTCCGGATTTGCCGCCGGTGATTTCTGCGGAGCAAAAAGCGGATTCCATCAGTTCCAAAGCGTTTTATTTTGATGGGAAGATTCAGGACGACTACGGATTTTCATCATTGACTTTTCACTATTCCGTACGAAATCCTGCTTCTCCGCAGAAAAATAAAAATTACAGCTTGCCAGTTAAAGCGGATTTGGGGCAAGCATCAGCAACGTTCTTCTATTTTTGGTCGATAAAAGAAGCATCGTTAAATCCTGGCGACGAGATCATTTATTATTTTGATGTAGCTGATAATGATCGTGTTAATGGAGCAAAACACAGCCGCACGCCGGAGCAAACTCTGCGCATCCCAACGGAAACCGAACAAAATAAACAGCTGGATGCAGGCACGCAATCGGTAAAAAATAAAATGCAATCGGCCATCAAACTTTCGGCACAGGTAGAACGCGATGCGCAAAAGCTGAACCGACTTTTGCTGGATAAAAAAACGCTTTCTTTTGATGAGAAAAAGCAGGTGGAAGATTTGCTGCAAAAACGCCATGAACTGGAAGATTTGGTGAAAGATATGCAGCAGGAAAACGAAAAAAACCTGTTTAACCGCCAGGAAACTAAGCAGCAAAACCAGGAAGTTTTAGAAAAACAGAAACAGATTAATGATTTATTTAAGAATGTTCTGGACGAAAAAACCAAGGAACTGCTGAAAAATTTGGAGCAAATGCTGCAACAAAATCAGAAAGATGAGGCGCGGGAAGATGTTTCTAAAATGCAGATGGATAACAAATCGCTGCAAAAAGAACTGGACCGAATGCTGGAATTGTACAAGCAACTAGAGTTTGATCAGAAACTGAACCAAAATATCAACCAACTGGATAAACTGGCAGAAAAACAGCAGGCTTTGGCGGAAAAAAGTGCACAAAAGAAGCAAGACAATAATCAGCTGAAACAGGAACAGGATGCGATTAAAAAAGATTTTCAGGACGTAAAAAAAGCATTGAAAGAACTCGAACAAAAAAACGAGCAATTAGAAAAGAAAAACGATTTTGAAGCGCCAAAAGACGAACAGAAAAACGCTGACGAGGAAATGGACAAAAGCTCGGAAGAGCTGAGCAAAAATGAGCAGCAAAAAGCAGCAAAATCGCAAAAACAGGCTGCCGATGAGATGCAGAAAATGAGTAGCAAAATGAAGCAATCGCAACAGCAAGGCGAAGAAAAAGAAACAGAACTGAACGCGCAGCAGCTTCGGGCGATTTTGAAAAGTTTAGTAACGAGTTCTTTTAATCAGGAAAAAGTGATGCAGACCCTTAAGCAGCTCAACGCCAATGATCCAGATTATGTGAACCAAACGCAGCAACAGCAAAACATCAAAGATAACCTGAAAACCGTGGAAGACAGTTTGTTTGCGCTGAGTAAACGTGTGCCGCAGATTGAATCAACGGTGAATAAAGAAATTACTTCAATCAATAATAATATTGATCAAGCTATAAATAATCTGGGCGAAAGACGGACGGCAGAAGCAAATCGTGCGCAACAATTTGCCATGACTTCCATGAACAACTTGGCTTTGATGTTGAATGAGGTGTTGGATCAGTTGCAAAACATGATGAAAAACGCCAAACCCGGCAGCGGCAAATCCAAACAGCCATCGATGCAGCAATTGAGCCAGATGCAGCAGGAACTGAATAAAAATATGCAGAAAGCGCGGCAGCAAATGCAGCAGCAAGGCAAACAGGGGCAGCCGCAAAACCAGCCCGGCCAGCAGCAGGGACAAGGCATGAGCGAGCAGATGGCGAAAATGGCACGTCAACAGGAAATGATCCGCAGGGCGTTACAAAACATTAACCAGCAGGAAAACAAAGACGGTAAAAACGGGTTAGGTAACCTTAACGAGATTACCAAACAAATGGAACAAACGGAAACCGATCTCGTAAATAAGAAAATTGAAACGGAAACGTTAATCAGGCAACAGAAAATACAAACAAGGCTGTTAGAAGCTGAAAAAGCTGCTCAGGAACGGGATCAAGACCAAAAGCGGGAAAGCCAGGTCGGCAAAACCACCGCTCCGGGTTATCAGAAGGCATTGCAGAATTATCAGCAATTAAAAAATAAGCAAACAGAACAGCTTATTACCATACCGCCGGATGTAAACATTTTTTATAAATCAAAAATAAAGACTTACTTTAACGAAATTAATCGCAAATAATAATGGTGCAGCCAGTAAAAGTATCAGACGGCGAATTATATACGCTTCAGCTTCCTTCAACAATGGAAAGTATAGCTCGTTTGGAAAGCTTGGTTGAAGAAATTTCAGAACGCTATCATGTGAGTGAAGATACTTTTGCCAATATGATGACTTGTTTAAATGAAGCATTAATCAACGCAATAATACATGGCAATCAATCTGATGCCAATAAAACTGTTTATATAAATGCAGAAGTAAAAGACCAGAAAAAAATTATCTGGACGGTTGCTGATGAAGGTCTGGGTTTTGATTATAACAATATCCCAGACCCAACAGCTCCGGAAAACCTGGAAAAGCTGACTGGTCGTGGTGTTTTTATCATCAAACATCTGGCAGATCAATTTATTTTCAATGCGCGTGGCAATGAAGTAGAACTGCATTTTAAAATTTGATAAATGCCTGCTAAAATTAATTTTTTTACAGAGGAAATTGATTTCAAACTAAAAAATAAAAAGCAGTTACGCAGCTGGATTGAAGAAACAATTGTTGCCGAAAACTATGTACTAAAAGAAGTAAATTACATCTTTTGCACGGATGCTTATTTGCTGAAAATCAACCAGGATTATTTGCAGCATGATACTTACACCGATGTTATCACTTTTGATAATTCTGAAGTGAAAAATGAAGTGGTTAGTGATATTTTTATATCGGTAGAAAGAGTATCCGAAAATGCAAAAAATTATCAACTAACTGTTTTACAGGAACTTTATCGCGTAATGATTCATGGTGCGCTGCATTTATCGGGCTATAAAGATAAAACGCCAAAAGATAAAAAACTGATGACGGAAAAGGAAAATTTTTACCTGGCCCGGATTTCCGACTATGTAAAATAACTTATATTTACCGAAAAAAATCATGATCAAATCATTTGCGATAATATTTGCTTTGCTTTTTACGGCACCAGGCTCGGTGTATGATTTTAAGCTGAAAACCATCGACGGAAAAAACTTTAATCTAGCTGCTTATAAAGGCAAAAAATTGCTGATTGTAAACACCGCTTCTAAATGTGGTTTTACGCCGCAATATGCTGAATTACAGAAACTGGCTGATCAGTATAAAGATAAAGTTGTTGTAGTTGGATTTCCGGCTAATAATTTTGGCGGACAAGAGCCCGGTGCAAATTTAGCCATCAAAGAATTTTGCCAGAAAAACTACGGCGTTACCTTCCCGCTAAGCGAAAAAGTGAGCGTAAAAGGCGATGACATTTCTCCTTTATTTAAGTTTTTGACAACTACGGCTAATCCTGATTTTACAGGAGATATCCAGTGGAATTTTGAAAAGTTTTTGATTGATGAGAATGGAAAATTAGTACACCGTTTCCGTTCAAGTGTTAAACCACTTTCAACAGAATTGACCAGTCAGCTTTAAAAAAAGTATGGTAAAAAGAGCTTCCTTAAAATTAAGGAAGCTCTTTTTTTATGCCAGAAAAGTTTGAAATTCTGCTCTGCTGATCATTTTTGCGCCTAAAGATTCCAGATGTTCAGTGTGCATCTGGCAATCAATCAACTCATAGTTTTTTTGCTGACATAAAGCTATTAAAGCAACTTTAGAAGCATTGCTAACGTTGCTAAACATACTTTCTCCGCAGAAAATACGCGTTAATTCTACACCGTATAAACCGCCTGCTAAACTACCGTTTTGCCAAACTTCTACCGAATGTGCTTTGCCTTGTTTATTCAACTCAAGGTAAGCGTTTTCCATTTCGGGCGTAATCCAGGTGCCGTTTTGTCCTTCACGATAAACGCTTGCACAAGCGCGAATCACTGCCGAAAAATCCTGATTAAAAGTAACTTCAAATTTATTTGCATTTAGCACCTGACGCATACTTTTAGCTATTTTCAATTCCTGCGGAAATAACACAAACCGTTCATGCGGCGAATACCACAAAATGGGTTCGTTATGACTATACCACGGAAAAATACCTGCAGCATAAGCTTTAAGCAACCTTTGGGTTGATAAATCTCCGCCGATAGCCAGCAAACCATCAGGCTCAGCTAATATCGGATCTGGAAAAATCAGACGATCATCCAACTGAAAAATCATAAACCCAGTTCCAATTTTATTTTCATTTCGTTTACAAAGTCAATTCTATAATTTTTTACTTCTTTTAAAGTTAAAATGTTTGAGTTCATCAAAATTTTAAACGCTAAGAACCTGTTTAAATTTGGATCAGAATCATTACAATGCTTCTTTTATGCCATTAAATTTTGCTTTATAATTGGTGTAGATAGAAGAATTCATTGAAAACTCACCAAATTTTAGGTGATAAAAGAAGCATAAGCACAATCTTAAATGAAATCTAAACCAGCTTTTAAATTAGCAATGCTTCTTTTATTGCATAAAAAAACTGCTTTCCGGTTTAGAAAAAGCAGCTTTTTTTATAAACAGTTTGAAATTACAATTTGGCTTCTACGCCATATTTTCCGGCAAATTTTTTATACAATTGCTTGTGCAAATTATCCAAGTTGATGTTTCTTCCCTGAATGAAAGCGGTTTCCACATCAATCGTAATCATATCCAGCGCATCGCCTTTGGAAATGAAAAGGTTGGCATCTTTACCAACTTCTAAGCTTCCGGTAGTTTTATCGATACCTAATATTTTGGCGTTATTTAAAGTGATCATTTCTACCGCCTGTTCTTTAGTTAAACCATAACCAACCGCTTCGCCAGCCTCAAAAGGCAGGTTGCGTTGTCGCCAAAAACCAATGCCGGTTAAACCATATAATACGCCTGCATCCTGCAAAATTTTGGGTAATTTGTAAGGAAGGTAAACATCGTCTTCGTCTTTATCCGGCAACGTTTGGGTTTCTTTTAGGATAACCGGCACATTGTTTTCCTTCAAAATATCCGCAATTAAATTGGATTCTTTTCCGCCAACCACTACTTCTTTTATGCCATATTTTTTGGCAAAAGCAATAGATTGAATAATCTCTTTCGAGCCATCAGCATTTACAAAAAGTTTTTTGCTGCCATTGAATAAACCTTTCATCGCCTCAAAGCGCAGGTTGATAACTTTGGGTTTCGCCTCTACATACGCTTTTGCTTCGGTAAAATAGCTATTTAAATTATCAATGATTTTTTGCGCACGTTCGGCTGGCGTTTCCTGTGCGGCAACTCCGGGAGTTGCTGCTCCTCGCCTGCCTCGTGCAGCGCGGGCCACCGGCCAGTTTAAATGCACACCAATATCCGTTTTATAAGCCGCATCCTGCCAGTTCCAGGCATCTAACTGAACCACAGATGATTGACCGGAAATTATGCCACCTTCCGGCGTGGGTTGTGCCAACAAAATACCGTTGGAACGAACGGTTGGAATCACTTTAGAATCTGTATTGTAAGCAATTATAGAACGAACGTTAGCATTCAGATCGCCAACTTCTTCGTTATCAATCGTTGCCCGAACGGATTCAAACTCCACCAAACCCAATGAAGTAATTGGTGCGATAAAACCCGGATAAACCTGTTTTCCGTTCGCCGAAATTACCTCGCTAAAAGAAGCATTGGGCGCAGTGCCGCTACCGATAGCCGTAATTTTGCCTTTATCAAAAGCAATGTAACCGTTTTCAATTACCTGCCCATTACCAACGTGAATGGTTGCGCCGGTAATTAAAATGGATTTAGTTTGCGATTTTGCGGGAGAAATATTAGCCTGACCAAATGCGAGCATCGTACTCAGCACCAATCCGCCAAAACTTAAAAATATTTTTTTCATGGTTGATTTAATTGGAGATTAATGTTGAATCTGATTTTGACCGATAACGGTTTCTTTGACCACAAACTGATCTTCTTCCAGCGTTGTGCATTCGTACAAACGCCTACGCTGTGCAGTTGGCCGTTGCGCATTGGAACCTGCGTTCTTGGCTTCAATCATTTTCTGGATGATGCGGCCTTCATCGGCTTTCATCGCTTTTTGCTTGGCTGCATCTGCATCATAATCCCAGTATGGAATGCCATCTACATAAGTTTTTTCGGCAACGGCATAAATGGATAACGGATTTGCCGACCACAACACTAAATCCGCATCTTTCCCGGCTTTGATGCTCCCGATTTTTTGATCAACATGCATCATTTTGGCTGGATTTAAGGTAACTAATTTCAGCGCGTCTTCCTCGCTCATTTTTCCGTAAGCAACTGCTTTTCCGGCTTCCTGATTCAACCGGCGCGCCATTTCCGCATCATCAGAATTAAAACCGGTTAAAACGCCAACCTCGTGCATCAGCTTGCCGTTGTACGGAATCGCCTCTGCAACTTCCATTTTGTAGGCCCACCAATCCGAAAAAGTAGAACCGGCAATGTTGTGCGCCTTCATTTATCAGCCACTTTATAACCTTCTAAAATATGGGTAAACGTATTGATTTTGAAACCCATCGAATCGGCTACGTGCATCAGCATATTGATTTCAGATTGCACGTACGAGTGGCAGGTAATATGGCGCGTATCGTTCAAAATCTCCACCAAAGCGTCCAACTCCAGATCACGCCGAACCGTGTTTCCTTTTACGGCACGCGCTGCTTTGTACTCTTTGGCACGGGTAAAAGCATCAACATAAACCTGCTCTACGCCCATGCGCGTTTGCGGGAAACGCACATTTGCCGCGCCGAAAGCTGCCTGGTTGTTACTTTGCTTTACGTTTTCGCCTAAAGCAAATTTGATAAAACCCGGACTGCCTTCAAACTTCATCTGATCCGGCATTACGCCCCAGCGATGCTTAATTAACTGCGTTTGTCCGCCAATTGGGTTGGCCGAACCGTGCAAAATATGCGAAGTGGTTACGCCGCCAGCCAGTTGCCGGTATAATTCAATATCTTCCGAATTTAAAACATCTGCAATACGCACTTCCGCAGAAACCGCCTGGCTGCCTTCGTTAATGCCGCCGGTTGCAGCAATGTGCGAATGCTCATCCACAATTCCGGCCGTAATTTGCTTGCCGGTTGCATCGATCACTTTTGCACCCGCGGCAGCTATATTTTTGCCTACTGCTTTTATTTTGCCATTTTCAATCAGTACATCGGCATTTTTCAGGATGCCTTCTTTTTCATTCGTCCAAACGGTTGCATTTTTAAATAAAACCGTTTCTGCTTTGGGAATTTGTGCATTGCCAAAAGCCATGAACGGAAATATTACCGGGCCAACATTTGTATTGTTTTTTGGCGTTGGGCGAGATGACTGCATTGTTCCTGCTGCGGTAGAAACTGCTGTCCATTTAGTGGCTGTTCCATCCGGCAAAATACCTTCGCCGCGTAAGGTTATGGGTGAAGTTGAAGCCAAATATCCGCTTAAACGAATATTGCCTGTAGGATTATCTTTCAGGTCGAAGTAAATATTAACCTGATCACCTGTACGTAAAAAAGTTCCTTGTGTGCGGGAACTGTCTGCACCGTTTCTACTTACGTTTACGGTATAAGTTGGTATGCCCGAAGCAGCAGGAGTACCATTAACCCGAAGCGATAAAGCAGGCAAACCATCACCGGTTAAATTGTATGTTCCGCTTAAATCTGCCACGTTAAGTTTGGCAACCACGTACTGACGGCCTTCCACCCAATTCTCATAAATCACATTGTCTTTTTTGAAAACGCTGCTTGAAGTAATGATGAAATTCGCCATTTTACCTTTGGCCAGCGTACCTACTTTATCACTGATGCCCAGCATTTCGGCTGGTGTTTGGGTTACTGCTTTTATCGCCTGTTTTTCAGTCAAGCCGAAATCAACAGCGGTGCGAAGGTTTGTCCAAAACTCGCGTGAATTTTCCAGTCCGTAAGAAGTAATGGCAAAACGGATTCCGGCTTTTTCTAAAGTTGCCGGATTGGTTGGTGCCAGTTCCCAATGCTTCATCTGTTCATAAGTGATGTTGCGCGCATCAAAAGGATCGGTTACATCATAAGGCTGCGGAAAATCAAGCGGAATAATAAAACTTGCACCCGTTGCTTTCATTTCATTGATACGCTGGTATTCTTTTCCATCTGATTTATAGAGATAAGTTTTACCAAATTCCTTTCCAATTTTAGCTGCGCGGACGGTGCTCAGCGGATCTGTTACCTCAAATATCTGCGGCAAATTTTGTTCTTTATTAAAATCATCCAAAGAAATATTATACTCTTCTTTTTGATTTTTGTACCAGGCCGCATCGTAGTACGTTTGGCGGATCAACGCAATTACGCCCATTAGCGAAGTTGGATAATTGGTTGCTGCGGTGCCTTTGCTGAAAGAATAATGTGCTGCCGACTGGTCGTTTAGCATTACTTCATTATCACGTTCATCACCCAAAGAAACCGCCACCGAAGTGCCGCGCGCAATGCCGTCATGGATAAGCGATTGCACAGCGCCAAAACCGTTTCTTTTAAAATCCGCAGCAGCCAATACATTCACATGGAAAACCGCTTTGGCATTCATTTCCGGCTTGATGGCTTCATTCCAACCGTAAGCACCAGGTTTTGTGGAAACCGGCGTATTTGTCCGGTTAAAACCGCCTCCACCTGCTCCGCCCGGACCGAAAGCTTGTCGCGGTGCTTCCGGCATACCGTAAGTTGTGTAAGCATCCACCAATCCGGGATAAATAAATTTTCCTTTCAGATCGATTACTACATAACCTTTTGGAATGGCCAGATTTTGTCCAACAGATTCGATCAAACGGTCTTTAATCAGCAAAGTTCCGTTTGTAATCGTTTGATCAGCATTGACAATAATTGTTGCATTGGTAAATGCGTATTGCCCCGGCCGGATATCCCACGCACCGTTTACAGGATAAGTTTCCTGTGCGCTGGAATAGTTGTAGATGAGCAGGGCAAAACAAAAAAGTAAAAGTTTTTTCATTCTGTAAATAGTTTTTTGCTTAAATATATTGATTAGCGTTATCAGAAATAAATTTTTGCTATAATTAATGTTTTTGTTACACAATTTACTTGATTTCATCAATCTGAAATTAGCCCGTATATTCGCTCAAATTATTAATACTTCTTTTATGTACTCTTTTTTCAAATATTTTCACTCTGGCTTACGCTATGTAGTTTTGATTTTAGTGCTTGCGGCAATTATTCAATCACTTTTAGGCTGGATGGGTAAAAAAACTTATACTGAAGGCAACCGAAAAATCAATCTTTTTGCGTTGATTTCTGTACATACACAACTGATTATCGGGTTGATTTTATACTTCCTCAGTCCGCTGGTAAATTTCTCCGGAGCAACTATGAAAGATCCAATCGCACGCTACTGGACAGTCGAGCATATTACCATGATGATTATCGCTATTGTGCTAATTACGGTTGGATATTCCCGCTCCAAACGTGTTTTGTTACCTGAAAAAAAGCATTTTAATATCTTTATTTTCTACTTTTTGGCATTAATAATTGTCATTGTTACACTTATTTTAAGCGGAAGAGGCGTATTAAACGTGTCAAAACAGTAAATATTTTCAAAAAAATTTGGAAACTCATTTTTCTTTCTAATATTTGTTAAATAATGATTGATCATAAACATATTAACAACTGGCAGAGCTTTCCTAAAAAGAAAGTCGGATGGTGTTTTTGATTTTTCCCACCTAATCAATTATAAACCTGATATGAACCCGGCCGCAACCACGTGCCGGGTTTTTTTAATATCAACATGAAGTATAAATTATCATCTACCTACAAAAAGCTTTTAGCCGATACCGCTACGCCGGTAAGCATCTACCTTAAACTGCGCGATGTCTTTCCGAACAGTTTATTGCTCGAAAGTTCTGATTACCACAGCCGCGAAAACAGCATGAGCTACATTTGCTGCGAACCGATTGCGGGCATGCTCTTGCGAAACGGAACGCTAACAAACCAGTATCCCGATGGTACGAAACAGAATTTTGAAGCCGGGACATTTGACCTGGTAACGCACATTGAGGCTTTTTTAAAGGAATTTGAAACAACAGATGCGCTGCTAAAAATCACTTCTAACGGTTTGTTTGGTTATTTTTCGCATGAAGTGGTAGAGCATTTTGAAACCATCAAACTTAAAACCGAAGAAGATCATCGGGCCATTCCAACCATGCAATACTTCGTTTACCGATATATTATTGCGGTGGATCATTTTAAAAACGAGTTGTATATTTTTGAAAATAAGCTGGAAAATGATCCGCAGCCGTCTGGCTTAGAGCGGATTCAATACCTCATTCAAAACAAAAACTTCCCAGAATATCACTTCAATTTAAACGGCGAAGAAACTTCTAACTTAAAAGATGAAGAATTTATCGCGATTGTTGATAAGATGAAACAGCACATTATGCGCGGTGATGTTTTCCAGATTGTGCCTTCGCGCAACTTCAGTCAGCCGTTTCAGGGCGATGAATTTAACGTTTACCGCGCGCTGCGTTCCATCAATCCTTCGCCATATCTGTTTTATTTTGATTATGGTAATTTCAAGATTTTTGGTTCTTCGCCGGAAGCGCAAATCACCATAAAAAATAGAATTGCAACCATTTACCCAATTGCCGGAACATTTAAACGTACCGGCGATGATGAAAAAGACGCTCAACTGGCACGCGCTTTGGAAGCCGACCCGAAAGAATCCGCAGAACACGTGATGCTGGTAGATTTGGCGCGTAATGATTTGAGCCGTCATTGCACCAATGTGGAAGTGAAAGCTTTTAAAGAAGTGCAGTATTATTCGCACCTGATCCATCTGGTATCCCGTGTTTCGGGTAAAATAAAACCAGGCGTACCAACTTTTAAAGTTGTGGCAGATACCTATCCGGCCGGCACTTTAAGCGGCGCACCAAAGTTCCGCGCGATGGAACTGATTGATCAATACGAGAAAGGTAAACGCAGTTTTTACAGCGGTGCCATTGGTTTTTTAGGTTTTAATGGCGATTTTAACCACGCCATCATCATTCGTTCGTTTTTAAGCAAAGCAAACGTTTTACATTACCAAGCCGGTGCCGGAATTGTGGCAGATTCTATTCCGATTAGTGAATTGAACGAAGTGAATAATAAAGTAGCGGCCTTGCGCAAAGCCCTTGAAACTGCAGCCGAAATTTAACCCGATAAAAGAAGCATCATGACCAATCCCCAAATTTTAATTATTGATAATTACGATTCCTTCACCTATAACCTGGTTCATTTGGTAAACGAATTAGGCTTGAAATGCGAAGTTTGGCGCAACGACCAGTTTCAGCTGGAAGACGTGGATCAGTTTGATAAAATTATTCTTTCGCCTGGGCCGGGCATTCCTTCCGAAGCTGGTTTATTATTAAAAGTGATCGAAAAATATGCTGATAAAAAAAGCGTTTTTGGTGTTTGCTTAGGTCAGCAGGCCATTGCCGAGGCTTTTGGTGGAGAACTTTTAAATCTAAGCCGGCCAATGCATGGTTTGGCTACGCCGATCAAAGTAACCGATCCGGAAGAAAAACTTTTTGCCGGTTTGCCCGAAGTTTTTAATGTTGGCCGTTATCATTCCTGGGTGGTTGCGGAAAAAGGTTTGCCGGAAGAAATCCAGATTACAGCAATTGATGAAAAAGACAATTCCATCATGGCGTTGCGGCATAAAAAATATGATGTGCGCGGCGTGCAGTTTCACCCCGAATCTGTGCTGACAGAACACGGCAAACAGATGATGCACAATTGGATTATGGGAACTGAAACGGAAGCAAATCCGGATTTGGTGGCCAACCATTTCATCAAATTATAAAGACTTTCTGCAGAAAATATTTTATTTATGATTACGATTTTAGACCGGATTGTTGCCCAAAAAAAAACAGAAGTACAAGCCGCAAAAGCCAAAACTTCGTACACCAAACTGGAGGAATCTGAGTTTTTTAACCGGCAGCCTTACGTTTTCCGCGAGTTTTTGCTGGATCCAACCAAAAGCGGAATTATTGCAGAATTTAAGCGAAAATCTCCATCCAAAGGCATCATCAACGATCAGGTAAAAGTTAAAACGGTAACGCAAGGTTATGCGGCGGCGGGCGCTTCAGCTTTGTCGGTTTTAACCGACCGTGCTTTTTTTATGGGCAAAAAAATGGATTTAATCCAAGCGCGAAAAGCCAACCAGATTCCGGTTTTACGCAAAGATTTTATGATTGATGAATACCAGATCATTGAAGCCAAAGCGTTGGGTGCCGACATTATTTTGCTGATTGCGGCGATTTTATCTCCGCAGGAAATCAAAAAAATGGCTGCGCTGGCCAAAAGTTTAGGTTTAAACGTTTTGCTGGAAGTGCATAACCTGGAAGAACTGGAGCGCAGTTTAGATCAAAATGTAGATGCTGTGGGCGTAAACAACCGCAACCTGGCCGATTTTACCGTTTCGGTGGATACTTCTTTTACCCTGATAAAATCGATACCGCAGGAATTTTTAAAAGTTTCTGAAAGCGCGATTTCCAATCCAGAAACCATCCGCCAGCTTAAAGCGGCTGGTTTTAATGGTTTTTTGATTGGGGAAACTTTTATGAAAGAAGCTGATCCGGGAATGGCAATGAAGGAATTTGTGGGGAAGATTTAGCGGGAGATGTTTTCTTTCAATCTTATTCTATCTCAACAATATTTATATCATCCACCAAAAGCATTTGTACAGCTTTATCGATATGACTTTGTAAAAACTTCCATAAAGTGCGGTTATCGCAATTGCCAATTTTAAGGCTTATTAATTTAGGCGGTGATCCTAAACGAGTAATAATCTCTGTAAAATCCGAATCTTTAGAAATTAAGATAACTTTTCCATGCTGTTTTGCAAACTGATAATAGCTACATCAGTTGTATTCTTATAACCAAGCACAAAAGATGATTTAACAATCATGCTTGTGTATTCTGCCAGCCATTTAGCTATAATCGGAGAAAGTTGAACATCAATTTAAATCTCCGAATTATCAAAGTGCATGGATAGTTACTGTATTTTTTAACTTAAAAGCAGCCTATAAAAGTGCTGCCTTTATATCTTCTTTTTCCAAAATCGGATACTGTTCCAATATTTCATTTTCTAACAAACCGGATGATAGCAGTTCAAGAACATCACTCACAGGAAAGCGCATTCCTCTGATTGTTGGTCTTCCACTCATTAAACCAGGAACCAGCGTGATCCGTTCGAGCAATGTTTCAGTTATTGACATAATTTAAAGTTACATATAAATCAATTCCTGCACAATTGACACTTAAAAACTAATCAATTTTTATATTTACAATAATTGCGGACTTGGCACTCCAATTGCAAACTGATTATTAACAATGAAACAAAAATATTATGATACTGCCGTAAAGCAGGAAAAAGCGGTTTTAGTGGGCATCATCACGCCAAATGAAACTGAAGAACAGGAACGCGAATATTTGGAAGAACTGGAATTTTTGGTGGATACGGCTGGCGGTTTAACCGTAAAAACTTTCACCCAAAAAATGCAGCGGCCAGAACGTGCCACGTTTGTAGGCACCGGAAAGCTGGAAGAAATAAAAGCTTACGTGGTGGCCGAAGAGATTGATATGGTGGTTTTTGATGATGAATTATCGCCTTCTCAACTCCGGAATATTGAAAATGAATTGCAGGTAAAGATTCTTGATCGGAATAATTTGATTCTGGATATTTTTGCTGGCAGAGCGCAAACGGCACAGGCCAAATCTCAGGTGGAACTGGCGCAATTACAATATTTGCTGCCACGTTTAACCCGACTTTGGACACACTTGGAACGCCAAAAAGGTGGTATCGGGATGCGTGGTCCGGGTGAAAGTCAGATTGAAACCGACAGGCGTTTAATTCTGAACAAAATTTCTTTGCTGAAAGAAAAACTGAAACATATCGACCGCCAAAATGAAACGCAGCGTAAAAACCGTGTGCAACTGGTTCGTGTGGCTTTGGTTGGCTATACTAATGTTGGGAAATCGACGATCATGAACATGATTTCCAAATCTGAGGTTTTTGCAGAAAATAAACTGTTTGCCACGCTGGATACAACCGTGCGCAAAGTGGTGATCGAAAATTTGCCGTTTTTACTTTCCGATACAGTTGGTTTTATCCGCAAACTGCCGCATCATTTAATTGAGTGTTTTAAATCGACTTTGGATGAAGTTAGAGAAGCCGATGTGCTGATTCATGTAGTAGATATTTCGCACCCGAATTTTGAAGATCAGATTGCTACTGTTACCGAAACGCTGAAAGAACTCGGTGCCATTGATAAAAAAATCATCACCGTTTTTAACAAAATCGATGCTTATCATCCGGAAAACATCAACCCGGAAGAACCAGAAGTGAAGCTGACGTTGGAAGAATTTGAGCAAAGCTGGATGGCAAGAAATAACAGTCCGGCGATATTCATTTCCGCTTTGAATAAAGAAAACCTGGAAGAGTTCCGGAAGTTACTTTATGAACGCGTAAAAGCCATTCACACAGAACGTTATCCTTATGATCAGTTGCTGTATTAACCGGCATACTGTTTTTATCGCACAAAAATCAGCCATTTTGCCAAATACGATTTACCTTTGGCGCTGCGTTTACCTTCAAAACCTACCGTAAATATTATGGAATCTAAAAGACAACAAAAGTTTGCCGGTGTGATCCAGCAGGATCTGGCAGCAATTTTTCAGCGGGAAGGAATGAATTTTCTGCCCAATACTTTAATTACCATCACCAAAGTGCGCACCACGCCGGATTTAGGCATTGCGCGCGTTTTCCTGAGTTTTTTTAACGGAACCAACAACGAACAGGCTTTGCAAACGATCAAGCTGCACTCGTCGGAAATCCGTTATAAATTGGGCAAACAAATCAGAGATCAGGTTCGCGTGATTCCGCAACTGGAATTTTTTGTGGACGATACCAGCGATTACGTGGATCGGATGGACAAAATTTTCGATAAAATTCATAAAGACGAAAACGAACAATAATTTATGCCGGTAAACAAAGCACAGCACTTTGCCGATCTGCTGCAACATGCGCAAGAAATTGGTAAAGTGGTTGATTTTGATCCGCAGCAAGACAAACTGTTTCCATTTGATTTTACTTCGGCCAATGCAACTTTAAGCGCAGAAACCGTTGCTGATACAACTGCTTTTTCGGCTTGGGTTGAAGCTGTTCTCCGGCAAAATCATTGCAAGTTCGGTGTGGGCGGTTACTTTGAAAATCGTACACTTTACGCACGAAGTTCTCATTTCAATACTTTGGATGAGCCGCGCCGTTTGCATTTGGGCGTAGATATTTGGGGTGAAGCAGGAACGCCGGTTTATGCTCCTTTTGCCGGTAAAATTCACAGCTTTCAGGATAATGACAATTTTGGAGATTACGGTGCCACAATTATTCTGGAACACTGTTTTTACGGCCTCAATTTCTTTGCGCTTTATGGTCATTTGAACCGGAAATCAATTGAAAATTTGTTTCCCGGAAAAACCATTCAGCCAAACGAAAAAATTGCCGAATTTGGTATCCCTGCGGAAAATGGCAACTGGCCGCCGCATTTGCATTATCAATTAATGTTTGATATGGAAGGAAAAACCGGCGATTATCCTGGCGTTTGCAAGTTTTCTGAGCGGGGAAAATATCAGCAAAATATTCCTGATCCAAATTTAATTTTACGTTTTCCGGTACAACGATAAGGCTGTTTTTTCGTTATTCTATTTTATATAGAAACCAAAAATATGTTGTATTTATTTATAATTTTTCAATCGCTTATTTCCGTTTTTATTGGCGAAGATCAGCCGCAGTTTAAAGGCGGACAAGCGGCGTTAAACAGTTTTTTGTCGCAAAATTTAATTTATCCGGATTATTCCAAGCAAAACTGCATTTCGGGTACGGTGCAAGTGAGTTTCAGCATCGACCAAAATAACAAACCTGTTAACGTAAAAGTGCAGCAAGGTTTTGGCGTTGATTTGGATGATGAAGCCATTCGCCTTGTAAAAATGACGGCCGGAAAATGGATTTTGCCACCAGATCATGATTTAAGCACCACTTTAATTTTGCCGGTTAATTTTAATTTAAGCGATTCTCGTTGCAACATCCGAAATCGTAACGATATGGATCAGGCGATTAATGCCTACAAAGAGCGCGAGGCTTTGGTAGATGCCGTAACCAATTATTACAAAAACAAATATTTGGGTAAAGCGGATGCCGCTAAAGAACCGGAAATTTTAGCGCTGAAAAGACAGCTGGGTTTGGATGATGGTTATGCAGATGAAGTGGTTGACCAAGCCAATAAAAAGCTAAAACAAGGCGATAATGAAGGTGCTTGCGAAGACTGGAATTTTGTGCGCAACATCGGCAGCAATAAAGCGGATGCGCTGCTGGCTAAATATTGTAAATAAGCGGATACTGTTTTTAGCGATATAAATTTGGGTTGATAAAACAGCATTTGTCATTCCAACCGTAAAAGAGAAATCTTGATCAAATAGCTGAGTTTTCGTTTTGATAAAACTCTCTCTGCGGATTAAGATGACAAAGCGCACCTCAAGCTTTTCACCCCAAACTTCCAAAAACTAATCCTTCTTTTACCGGTATAAAATTTTTGTAAAACAGCAAAGCTCCCTGATGGGCAGGGAGCTTTTACTAACCAATTATAAACCTAAATTATGAGAAGGGCTGTAGGAGAAGGGGTCGAACCTCCACGAAGTAGTTATCATGTTGCCATGGTTTCCTAAAATCTTCGCCACCGGGACAAGGAGGTGTGTCTGCCAAATTTCACCATCCTACAATTTGTTTCTTCAGCAATTAAAAGAACGTTTTTTGCTATTGCTGATACAAATCTAAGGCTTGAATCATTTTCTTACAAATATTTCAACAAAATAATTTTATTTTTATCTAAAATTAAATTATACTTGCTAAACGTTACGTATTTGAAAATATTAGCCTGTGAAAAAACCTCATAATTCAGAAATTGATAATCTTGATATTCAAATCCTGTCTATCCTGATGAAAAACGCTACCACGCCTTACACAGAAATTGCGAAGGAACTGATTGTTTCTGGCGGAACCATCCATGTGCGCATGAAGAAACTGGAGGAACTGGGCATTATCAAAGGCGCAAACCTGGAAATTAACCCGCAAAAATTAGGTTATGATATTTGTGCTTTTCTGGGAATTTTCCTGGAAAAAGGTTCGCAGTACAACAATGCCGTAAAGCAGCTGCAAACTGTAAACGAGATTGTAGAACTGCATTACACCACCGGTAGCTGGAGTATTTTTGCCAAAATTATTTGTCGTGATACCACACATCTGCGCGAAATTTTGAACGAGCAAATTCAAAGTGTAGAAGGTATCCAACGCACAGAAACGTTTATTTCGCTGGAAGAAAGCATTAAACGCCAGATTATATTGGATTAAAACTCTACTTTACACAGCCACTAGTTGCTGTAAAAAACCGTAATATAAGTAACTGCTTACGTTTGGATAACCCATTTCGGTGAGTAGTTTGCCATAATCTTTTACTTGTGTGCGATGTTCGGGCCGTTGATCGGAAGTGAATTTGAAATCCAGAATGGTAACTTCATTCTGGCCGATTAAAACTTTATCTGGCCGATAACTTTCACCATTACGATCAATAATGGTTTGTTCCGAGAGATTCTGAGCAGGTTTGCTGAGCAGTTTTTTAAGTTCCTGATTTTGCAAAACGCTTAGCGCATTGATGCGAACTTCCTCTTTTTCAGCTTCGCGAAGCAAACCTTCCTGCTGCATTTCGTTCAGCACTTTTGGCAGTTTGAGGATGTCCATCGTTCTCGCCAGCAATTCGTGCAAAATAATGCCTTTGTGCGCAGCTGCGTCTCCGCTTAACAAATCCAGCTTAACCCAAACTTTTTTGCTGGCCAGTGCCTGACTCAATCGCTGTGAAACCGGATATTTATTCAGCTGAATTTTTTCTTCGGATGCTGTTTTTATCGATGTTTTTTCAGGCACAGGTTCATCCAGCACAAAATTATTATCGATAAAAGAAGCATTCAAACCAGCCACCGGAATTTTTAAAGCTTCAAGTAGTAAATCGCCCACAATGCTTGTTTTAGCTTCATTTTTCCCTTGTCCGGGTGCCGTAATGTATAAATGATTGCGCGTGCGTGTGGTTGCTACGTAAAGCATGTTCAGTGCATCCATTAAATTGAAAAGCAATTCTTCAAAATAAGCCTTTGAAAAATCGGATTTTCCTAATGATTTTTTATAATTTACCGGAACGGATTGCAGCATTTCGTACGGCGTTCCCTGTGTATCTACCCAAAAAATACCGTTCGTCATGCCATCTAAATCCCAGCTGCAAAACGGCAGCATTACCACATCAAAAGCCAAACCTTTGGATTTATGAATCGTCATTACCTGCACCGCATCATTTTGCGAACCGGATGGCAAAGCTTTCATTTTTCCTTCCTCGTCCCACCACTCCAAAAAACGGGTAATGCCCAATTCGCCCTGCGTAGTAAATCGTGCCAGCATATCCCGAAAGGCAAAAAGATAAGGCAAATGCTGTGTTTGCGTATCCAGATTGTAAACGGCAATCAGCTGCTCGGCCAGTTCGTTGAGCGGCAACTGCTGCCAGGCATAAAAATTTCGGCACAAATCCGGCGGCAACAGGTTTTGCAGTTTAGTAACGGGCGTATCTTTTAAATTGATCCAAGCTTGCGGCGGCACTTTTTTGCCCAATTGTTTAAAGTACAACTGCAAACACAAACCTTTGTACAAAACGGATTGCTCGTCTTGCGTAACCATCAGTTGCAGCGTGCTCACCAGTAGTTTTACGGCAGAATTATTGTTGATGAGCAATGCCTCGCCCGAAAGCACTTCGTAAGCACCAAAAGCTTCGCCCGATGTTTCCTGACGGATTTTCCGCATTTGCTGATCGATCATTAAATGCCCGATCACCTCTCTTGCTTCACGATTACTTCTAACTAAAATACAGATTTGTCCGGCCTGATATCTGCCCGAACTGATCCACAAATTCAGTTTTTCTGATAATTGCAACAAAGCCGCTTCCCGAACCTGCGATGCGCGGTACATATTATTTTCCACCGGTAAAAACAGCACTTCCACAGAACCGCCGGGCAACGTGCTTGCAGCTTTTTTCTGAAAACTTTGCAGGTAAGCATCCGGAATGATGTGATCCAAACCGATGGTTTTCCACCAGCCGTCGTACAGTTCTGCGCTGCCGTCCTGCAAAACTTTGTCATTAATCAAGGTTTGCAGCAGCTTTGGAATCTCCTGAAAAAGATGATTGTTGAAATCGATGATATTGGCCGCGCTGCGGTAATTTTCTTCCAACGAATCACTCACCACATTTTGATTGCCGATATCTGCTTTGGCTTTGTGCAGCAAAATGCGCCAATCGCCGTTGCGCCAGCGGTAAATCGATTGCTTTACGTCGCCCACAATCAAATTATCAATCATTTTGCCATTAGCCTCGCCGATGGTATTTTGCAGCAGCGGCAAAAAATTGTCCCACTGAAAGGAAGACGTATCCTGAAACTCATCAAACAGGAAATTTTTAAACCGGTTACCCATTTTTTCCCAGATAAAAGAAGGGTTATCCTGCTGATCGGCTGTGATTCCTTTCAGCAAAAACTGCGCATCGCTGATCAGCAAAGCCTGATTCTCTTCGCGGTAATCGGTTAATAATGAAGCCATTTCCTGCATCAGCCGCAAATAATACAGGTTGGTGTTGATGGCTTTTGCCATTTCGTATTTGCCGGTTTCTGCGGAGAAAAAATCCTGCAAGTCCAATAAAACCGGATTGATTTGATTGTAGAGATTTGCAACCGGAGCGGTTAAATTGCCACCTTTCTGGTATTCTTCCGGATTGTCGATCACCTTTTTTAGGTCGATAAAAACAGCATGATCGCCAGCCGCCATTTTGTATAATTTAGAAAACGGATGCCGGGATTTCCCTTTTAATTCATCTGCTTGCACGCCGGATTTTTCCCAAATCTGCAACGCATCTTCCGCAGCAACCTTAAAAGCTTCCTCAAAATAAGCAATCCGTGCACGCGTTAATTTCATCAAATCCTGAAACAACGTTGCCGAATCCAGTTCTTTCAACGCATTTTCAAACGGCTGAAAACGTTCTTTAAAAATTTCGCTGGTTAAATCCAGCAACTCGCGGCGGTAATTCCAGCTTTTGTTGTCTCCTACCCTGTCCAGCGCTAAACTGATGATCCATTTCAGCAGTTCGGGTTTTTCGTCCAGCCGTTCGTTCAGCTTATCCGCCAGCGATTGCTTTACTTTTTCCAGGTTCATTTCCAGTTTATAACCGGCATCCAAACCCAGTTCAAACGTAAAACTGCGAATCACCTGCTGCACAAAACCATCAATGGTGTTGATGGCAAATCGACTGTAATCATGCAAAATCCGGCGATAAATCAGGTGTGCCCGCTCCTGTAAAGTTTCCGGATTAAGCTGCGGATTGGCCTGCAATATTATTCCCCTAAAAACATCAGCACTTTTCTCGTCCAAAGCCAAAGATTTAAGCACACTTAAAATGCGGCTCTTCATTTCTTCGGTAGCTTTGTTGGTGAAGGTTACAGCCAGCACTTCGCGGTATTTCAGTTCGTTATCAAACAAAAGCGTTAAATAATGCGCCGTTAAGCTGAAAGTTTTGCCGGAACCAGCCGAAGCCTGTAAAATTTTGAGCGGTTTTTGCGGGAAGATATTCGTATTCACTAGGCTATATTAGGGATTTTTCGGGAAACTTCTGCTATAAATTGTAGCAATTGCGGTGCTGTTTTTATCTGTATTTTTGCCGCAGTTTTATCCAGATGAAAAAAATATTGATTCCGCTTTTTGCTGTTGTGCTGCTTTCCTGCTCCTCCAGAAAAACTCAAATTTCAGGTGCTAAAAATAGCATCGCCCCAAATAATGCTATTACTGCGGATGGAAGAATTACGGCCAATTTGTGGATGCAGCGTGCGGCCGAGTACAAAGCGTTGTGCTATCAGGCGTATAATCTGGCACATTTACGATTGGAACTGGCTGTGGCACAATCCTCTGCAAAACCCAAAGCAATTGTGACGGATATTGATGAAACGGTTTTGGATAACAGTCCGCATGATATGACCGAAGCGTTGGATGGAAAAGATTTCGACCTGAAAACCTGGAAAACGTGGACGGCAAAAGCTGCCGCAGATACCATTTGTGGTGCCGGTTCTTTCCTCAAATATGCAGCAGCAAAAGGTGTGGAAGTTTTTTACATCACCAACCGCGATGAAGATGAACGTGCTGGAACGCTAAAAAATCTGCAAAAATTCAATCTGCCCAATGCGGATAGCGAACATTTATTGTTGAAACAAGGCGTTTCCAGCAAAGAAATCCGCAGAAAGCAAGTTCTTCAAAACCATGAAATTATATTGTTTTTAGGCGATAATTTAAGCGATTTTTCGGCTTTGTTTGATAAAAAACAATATGACGAACGACTGCATTACACGCAACAAAACGCTGCCGAATTTGGCAAGCGTTTTATTGTATTGCCAAACGTGGCCTATGGCGATTGGGAAGGTGCTTTATACCGATATAATTATCAGTTAAAACCGGCTCAGCGAGATTCTGTGCTCAAAAAATGGGCGATAAAAGAAGCATCGTATTAACCGATCTTTTCTTTTTTGCCCGAATCCAGGCTGCGGTAAATCGCATCAACTACTAACATATCTTTTAAACCTTCTTCGCCTGGCACGCGCGTTGGTTTTTTAGTATTCACGCAATTAGCAAAATCATCCATTTGCGCCGCCTGCTGATTGATATTTGGGATGTTCATCGGTCCGGCAGAAGTTTTTCCCATCAAGCCACCATAACCATAAGCTGGCTCTAACTCAAAAAAGCCATCAGTCGTTTTTGCTTTAAGCGAGCCCCAATTATTGTTGTAGCTTGATTTTCCTTGAGCCACAAAATTGTTTGGAAATTCCAGCTCCCAGAAAATTGTTTCGTCCACATCTTTAAACAAATCCGGACGCGTTTTTTCCTGCCGTGCAGTTACGGCAACTGGTTCTTGTCCTAATGTGTAGCGCGAACCCTGAATGGCATAAATCCCCATATCCATCAGTGCGCCGCCACCGGAAAGTGCTTTTTTCAAACGCCAGGCATTCGGATCTCCGTTATAAACAAAGCCGTTTGCAGTTTCCAATTGCGTTACTTTTCCTAAAATCTGCTTCTGGCCCAAACGCATTACTTCTATATTATGCGGCTCAAAATGCAAACGGTAACCGATGGAAAGCATTCGGTTTGCTTGCTTACAGGCAGCAATCATTTCCCGGCAATCGGCTGCATTTAAAGCCATTGGTTTCTCGCAAATCACATGTTTTCCGGCTTTTGCTGCGCGGATGGTAAACTCTTTGTGCATGGAAACCGGCAACACCACGTAAACAATATCAATGTCGGGATTTTGGGCGATGGAATCAAAGTTATCGTAGTTGTAAATATTTTTCTGCGGAATGTTATACTTGGCCGACCAGCTTTTTGCCTTTTCCGGCGTGCCCGTAACCAAACCCGCCAGATAGCAGTTTTTAGTTTGAAGCAAAGCCGGAGCCAGTTGTCCGCCAGCATATCCGCCCAAACCAACCAGCGCAATACCCAGTTTTTTAGGCGCTAAAAGAAGCTCGTCAAAAGAAGCCAGCGCAGAACCTAAACTGATTGCTCCGGCACCAATACTTAACTGACGAAGAAAATTTCTCCGAGAAAAATCATTCATTTTCATAGCTTTTTGGGTTTATAGAAGGTTGTTTGATAACTTAATTTAGGTTTTGTTGTTTGCTATGAAATCTCCGAAATCAAAAAAATTAGCATAAAAAAATCCCGGATGTTACTTCCGGGATTTGGGATGAAAATATTTACTGATTAAATTTCTTTCAGTTTTACGCCTATTTCCTTCAAAATGCCCAACTCATCGCTGCTTCCCCAACGCTCGGTCATTTTGCCGTTTTCAAACTTGCTGATCTGCATTCCGCGTGCTTTAATGGTTTTGCCGGTTGGCTCAACCGTCATAAACGTTCCTTTATGCGTGCCAGTGATGGTATAAGCAAAAGCTACTTTATCTTCTTCTGCCAACAAGGTTTCTACTTCAATTTTCAAATCTGGAAATGCGGTGCGCATCATCGTAAAAAACTTAATATAACCTTCCGGGCCAGTTCCCTGACCTGGTGATGGATCATGATCTACTGAATCTGAAGAAATCAAATCACGTAATAATTCTAATTTGCCGGTATTTATGGCTTCGCCAAATTTTTTCTGGAGTTCTGTATTTGCTTGTGCGCTCATGGGTTATACTGTTTTTATGCTAGTTTATTTTGTAATGACAGCAAAGAGCTTGAAATGTTTGTGATCAAGCTGCTATTTGAGGAAGTACAACAGATTTTGAACTTACTTTACCTGGCAAAGCAACCACCAAAACAACCAAAAATGGAATCAATAAGTAAAATGCTAAATAGTTGAATGCTGAAAAAAGCCCGATATAAACAGCAGGCACCCAGATTAAAAGCTTGTTAAAATATTGTTTTTTAGTTAAAAAAGCCATGCTTATTAATGTTAAATGACTTATTACCAGCAAAATCCAAATAATGCCTTCCCACAAGTTGTAATTTCCTGCTTTTAAAGCGTAAAAAGGTTGCAGAAACTCGGCAAAAATTAAAAAAAACAAGCCTCCGGCAAGGTTGATTCCCATAATCAGGGAAAGAACAATTAAGGCAAAAACAAGCGGTTTAATGGCTACTTTATAGGTGATTTTCCATTTAAAGTTTTTAGCAAGTGCAACAAGCCAAATAATTACAAACGGAATTAATAATGGAAGCGTAAACAGATTGAAAAAAAGAAAAAAAATAAGGAACAGTAGCGGCACACAAAATAAAAGGTCTGAAAAGTATTTTTTATGGGTTAAAAATAGCAAGCCGATGGTGGCTGCATGAGCTAAAATCAGCAGCACCCAAATAATAATCATAAAAACTTCGCCTAAACGGAATATTTCTGTCGGGCTTGGAAATTCCATTTTGTAAAGGATTAACCACCCAAACTCATCTACAGTAAAATTTATGAACAGTGAACATACGATCATCAAAAAAATCAATCCTTTCATTTCAATCATTTGCTTGAAATAAAAGGACAGAAAAAATATTACAATAAATTTGACAAAAGTCAAAAAGTGTTTTTTGCTCTAATTCGGCTTAAAGTTTCTAAACTCATGCCTAAATGAGATGCAATTTGCCCTAAAGATGCTTTTTGAAGAATTGTTGGATAGGTTTTGATTAATGCAAAATAGCGGTCTTTAGCAGATAAAGTACGTAAGGCAATCGCCCGTTCTTCGCTTTTGATGTAATATTGCTCGGTTATGATCCGGCCAAAAAGATTAAATTCCGGGAAATCAGTATAAAGTTTTTGTAATTACTGCCACGTCATAGAAAGCAAAACACTGTCTTCTAAAACTTCAATATTTTCTGCGGAAGGTTGCTGCGTAAAAAAGCTGTACACCGAAATCATGATGTCGCCTTCGCCCATAAACCAGGTTGTAAATTCTTTATCGCCCTGAACGTAAAACGATCTGCAAAAACCTTGTTGGATAAAATAAATGCGTTTAGCAATTTGGCCTTCCTTTAAAATCAAATCTCGTTTAGAAAACTTTTCTTCCTTTAAATTTGAGAGAATCCTTTCTTCCGATGCTTTAAAAAGTGGTGCAATTTGATTGATCCGTTGAATCAGATTTGATAAATCCATACAGATTACAATTTACATAAAAATAATGCAATCTTTCAGAATCTTTAGAAACAGCTTCAATTTTTAGCTTCATTCCACCTTCCAAACCGCATCCACGAACCACTTTTTACCATCAAAAAAGTTTTCTACAGAAGCAAAACCACTGTTTGCAGCCATCACAGAAACTTCCTGCAAATCATATTTTTGGGAAACTTCCATATCGATCAGTTCATTTTCCTCAAACTTGATTTTGGTTGAATTAATGCTGATTTCCTGCTCTGTCAAACTCACTAAAAAACTTTTGCACGCGCCGGTTTCCGGATCGTAAACGGGATAATGATCGAAGTTACTAACATCAAAATCTGCATCCAGTTCGCGGTTAATGCGTGTTAATAGATTTAAGTTGAAGTTTTTAGTGATTCCGGCCGCATCGTTATACGCCGCTAAAATTGTTTTCGGATTTTTTTTCAGATCGAAACCGATGATAACTAAATCGCCTGGCGATAATTCCTGCCGCAAAGCTGCACAAAAATCCGACGCTTCTTTTACCGGCATATTTCCGATGTTCGATCCCATAAAGAGCACAACTTTTGGCCGGTCAGAAAGCTGACGTGCTTCTTTTAGCATATCAAAATAGTCACCGTTTAAACCATGCATTTGCAAGCCAGGCAAATGTTTAGGTAATTTATAACCTAACTGCTCAATTACATTGGTAGAAATATCGATCGGCAAATACGTAAAATCGACTTTATTTTGAAGCAATTGCTGCAGCAGATGAATTGATTTCGTGGCATCGCCGGCACCAAGTTCAATCAGATCAAAATTTTTAAACTGCTTTATTAAAATGGCAGCCAGTTCTTGTTTTTGTTCCGAAAATATCTCCATTTCACAGTTAGTGAGATAATATTCCGGAGCCTGCATAATGTCCTGAAACAGTTTATCGCCCGCAGCATCATAAAAATATTTTGATTGCAGCTTTTTTGGCGAGGCCGATAATCCCGCTAAAACATCCTTATAAAAATTTTGATAATGCGTTTTTGCAACAGATTCCTCTACGGTTTCAAATTCAGTGATACGCACATTTTGAATGGATACAGTCATTATAATACTATCTTGCTAAACGAATTCCGGTGTATTGCCAGCGTGCGCTTGTTTGAAAAAAGTTGCGATAAGTTTTCCGGCTGTGATTTGGCGAAGTAACTGCCGATGCACCGCGCAAAACCATCTGGTTTACCATAAATTTGCCGTTGTACTCGCCAATTGCGCCCGGCGCGGTAACGAAGCCTGGATACGGCAAATATGCGCTGTTCGTCCATTCCCAAACGCCGCCCCAATTAAACTTTTCTGAAGCAACTTCCCATTCAAATTCGGTTGGCAGGCGCAAACCTTTCCAACTGGCAAAAGCGGCGGCTTCAAAATAATTGATATGGCAAACAGCTGCCTGCAAATCCAGCTTTTGGATTCCGCCTAACGTATAATTACACCACTTTTCCTCCATCAAATGCCAGTACAGCGGTGCTTTAATTTCGTTGCTTTTTACCCAATCCCAGCCTTCAGCGTGCCAGAAACGGAAGTTTTGGTAACCGCCATCCTGTATAAATTCAAGATATTCTGCATTGGTTACCGGCTCGCTGCTGATTTCAAAATCCGGCAAATAAATGGTATGGCGGCCCAGTTCATTATCAAAATAAAAGCCTTCGCCTTCATGGCCAATCTCGTACAAGCCGGATTTTATGCCGATAAAAACAGCATCGGCAGTAACCTTTTTGCCTTTGCCGGGATAATGATCTGCATAAGCCGGAAACAGCGGATTGTGGCCCAAAATATATTTAATATCCGTCCACAGCAATTCCTGATGCTGTTCTTCGTGGTAAAAACCGAGCGTTAACAGTTCATGCAATTCCGCAGAAACTTCGCAGCTGAGGAGTTTTTCCATCGCTGTATCCACGTATTCGCGGTAAGCGTAAATATCCTGCACGGTTGGGCGACTTAAATTTCCGCGATTGGTACGGATGACGCGAACGCCAACACTTTCGTAATAACTGTTAAAAACGTAATTGTATTCTGAATTAAACTCCTGATAACAAATTACATTTGGTTTCAAAACAAAAGTTTCAAAAAACCAGGTGGTATGGCCCAAATGCCATTTCGGCGGACTCACATCTGCAACGGGCTGCACCACATAATCTTCGGTTTGCAGCGGACTGCAAATTTGTTCGGAGCGTTTGCGTACAGTTGTATATCTGCGGAGCAAATTATTGACCTCCGCTGAGGTATCGTGTAAGGTTAGAGATGGTTCTGATATGTAACTCATGAGCTTGTTTATTTCGCATCATCAGCGCATAAGCGTTGTTAAAACCGATTGGCTTTAACCAAACTAACGCATATTGCTGTTCAAACGCCTTTTTAACAAAATTATAAACTTTGAGTTTGCTGCTGCCGATAGAATCCGTTATTTTTTGGGGCGATTGCAAAATAACCAGCAAACCGGTTCCGGTATATTCAGGATAAAAATCAATCTGATTGTTGGTGAGCGCATCAAAACAGATTTTTGTGCCGCCTAAACCGGTTTTTGTGGAAACAGCGTAATCGGTATAACCTTTAATCAGATCAGCATACATGGCTGCCAAAATGTACTGTTCGCCGAAGATTTTAGAGCCGATGCGCACCGTTCCGTTGTTTCCATTGCGGGAAGGCTGATAAAGCTTTTTTTGCACCAGAAAATCATGTGCTACTTTTTCGGGTGATTGTTTAAGCTGATCAACTTTGTAATTCAAATCCGTCATGATGGAATCATTGATCGTTCCGGATAACAAATCCAGCGTTTTTTCCAGCTCCGGAAATTTTTGCAGCACATCTTTCCGAACCACCGGCGCACAGTAGTACGGCGGAAAAATATGCTTGTCGTCTTCCAGAATCGTTAAATCATATGCTTTTAAACGGCCGTCCGTGCTATAACCGCTGATAACATCCAGCTCTTTTTCGTAAGCAGCTTTATACATTACAGCATCGCTAATCACAACGGTTTTGATTTTCAGGCCGTAAACTTGTCGCAAACCTAAATCGCCGTCCCTTCTTCCCATAAATTCGGGCGTAAAACCAGCCAGCAATTTATTTTTTTGGGTTGATGGAAACAAAAAAATAGCCGATAAAAGAAGTATTGCTGCCGGAATCAGCCACAACAAAATCTTAACTTTTTTCAGGCTGAGATTTTGAATACGCGACAGCAAAAAATCTAAAACGATCGCCAGCAATGCCGCCGGAATAGCTCCAGCCAAAATCATGTTGCTGTTGTTGAGGGAAATTCCGCCAAAAATAAATTCGCCTAAACCACCGGCCGCAATAAAAGCCGCCAGCGTTGCCACGCCAACATTTATTACGGTTGCCGTACGGATTCCGGCCAGCAAAACCGGCAAAGCCAGCGGCAATTCTACCTTAAATAAAATTTGCCAGCTACTCATGCCCATGCCGCGCGCTGCTTCTTTTACGGTTGGATTTACTTCGCTGATACCGGTAAACGTATTGCGGATAATTGGCAGCAAAGCATATAAAAACAACGCAACAATGGCCGGTTTCGGGCCAATTCCCAGCAACGGAATCATGAAACCCAGCAAAGCCAGACTTGGTATCGTTTGCAAAACGCCCGCAAAACCCAAAACGCTGCCCGAAAACTGCTTTTTCCGCGCAATCCAGATGCCCAGCGGCAAACCGATCAGCATTGCCAAAAACAAAGAAATAAACGTTAAACCCAAATGCTGCACCGTTTGCTCCAGCAATTTGCTGTGTTCCTGCCGCATAAATTGCCATAAACTTTGCTGATTGTTCATGGCACCAAGTTTTTGTGGGTAAAAAAAGCATTCATCAAATCCGCGAAACTGGTTTGTTTCCGCTCGTTGGTTTTGGGTTGATAAATGCTGATTTGCTGTAAATTATTTTTTTGCAAGATGGAAATGGTATCCCAAACGCTATTTTCCGAAGCAATTTCCGGAGATGAATTTATGCCGGTAAAAACAGTATGCTGTTTCCATAAATCATCCAGCGAAACGGCTTTTAATTCTAGTTGCAGGCGCTGATCATCCAGAAACGAGCTGACAAATTCATCCGCAGGTTTAAAAAGCAATTCGGCTGGCGTACCAAGTTGTTTGATTTTTCCGTTATCCATCAGGCAAATCCGGTCGGCCATTTCAAACGCTTCCTGCACATCATGCGTTACCATCACGATGGTTTTTCGCTTCAATTCATCAAGATTTTTAAATTCCTGACGGATGGCGATGCGCGTAATCGGATCCAACGCACCAAAAGCTTCGTCCATCAGCAAAACCGGCGGATCAGCCATTAAAGCACGGGCCAAACCAACGCGCTGCTGCTGGCCGCCGCTTAATTCATTCGGAAAAAGTTGTAAATAATCTTTTGGCAGATGCAGTTTTTCCAGCAAAACCTGCGTTCGATCCTGGATTTTTTGCCGGTTCCATTTTAATAGTTTTGGAACGACAGCCATATTTTCAGCAACAGTATAATGCGGGAATAAACCATTATTCTGCAACACATAGCCAATTCCGCGCCGCAACTGATCGGGGTTTTGGTCTAAAATGTCTTTGCCGTTTACCCAAATCCGGCCGCCGGAAGGTTCCGCCAGCCGGTTTATCATTTTTAAAGTAGTGGTTTTGCCGCATCCGCTGGTGCCCAAAAAAACCAGCGTTTCGCCTGCTGCCACTTCAAAAGAAATATCATCAACCGCTGTGGTTTTACCAAAACGCTTGCTCAAATGCTCGGCAACAATCATGGAAGCAAGTTAAGCTTCTTCTATCGACATAAAAAGATTATTGATCGATTCTGACATGGTTGGATGCGCAAAAATGTTTTCGCGCAGCGTATGCGCCGTAATTTTACCTTGCATTGCCATCTGTAAAACCGCCATCACTTCGCCACCTTCGTAACCCAAAACGGTGGCACCTAAAATCTGATCTGTTTTGGCATCTACCACAGCTTTCATAAAACCTTTTGTTTCGCCAATTTCGTTTGTTCGGGCAACATGGCTCATTTCTAATTTGGCAATTTTTACGTCTAAACCTTGTTTGTTGGCTTCATCTTCGGATAAACCAATTCTGCCCAATTGCGGATCGGTAAACATACAATACGGAACCGGGCGGCCTTTAATTGTTAAATCTGCGTCTTCCGTCAGGTTTTTCAGCACGATTAAATGATCGTTGTAAGCAATATGCGTAAACGCCGGGCCAGGTTTTACATCTCCCAAAGCATAAATTCCTTTCTGGGTAGTTTCCAGCTTGTCTGTTACTTTTACATAACCTTTTTCATCCACTTCAACACCGGTAGTTTCCAAGCCCAAAGTTTTGGTTTGAGGCGTACGGCCAACAGCAATCAAAACTTTTGAAGCGGTAATTTTTTGTTCGCCGGTTTTGGTTTTGATGCTTAACGTTATGCCACCGGCCACTTTTTCAATTTTTTGGGTTTCTGCGGAAGTGATGATTTCAATACCTTCTTCCAATAAAAAATCAGTTACGGATTGGCTCACATCTTCATCTTCGCGAGACATAACGCGTTCTCCCTTTTCTATCAGCGTAACTTTGCTGCCAAAACGAGAAAACATCTGCCCAAACTCTAAACCAATATAATTTCCACCAATTACAATCAGGCTTTCCGGCAATTCTTTCAGTTCTAAAATGGTGGTATTGGTAAGGTAATCAACACTTTCAATTCCTTCGATTTTGGGAATCGTAGCCTTTGCGCCGGTATCAATAAAAATCAAATCAGCCGTCAATTCCTCTTCTCCACCAGCATTTAGTTTAATTTTCAATGTTTTTTTGCCGGTAAAAGAAGCATCGCCAAAAATCAGATCCAGGTTTTCAATTTCTTCCAAACCTTTTTGTCCGCCGTTACGAGATTTTTCTACAATCCCGTCTTTACGCTCCATAATGGCGGCGAAATCAACCTTAAAATCCGTTGTAATTACGCCTAAATCTGTTCTGGTTGCCATAAAAGCATTTCTGGCAGAACCAATTAGTGCTTTGGTTGGCGTGCAACCATCATTAACACAAGTTCCGCCAACAAAGCGTTTTTCAATTAAAGCCGTTTTTTTGCCTGCTTTGGCTAATTTTTTGGCTAAAGGCGTGCCTGCCTGGCCGGAGCCAATTACTATTGCATCGTAAGTTTTCATTGGATACTGCTTTTATCGGGTAATTTTTACGCCTTTCCAGAAGGCAACATAATCTTTAATCTGTTTGGCTGCATATTTTGGTTCGGGATAAAACCAGGCCGCATCCGGGTTTTGCAGGCCATCAACATCCAACGTGTAATAAGATGCTAAACCTTTCCAAGGGCAGGTAGTATGCGTGGATGAAGGTTTTAAAAACTCCTGTTTAACAGCATTCAAAGGAAAATAATGATTGTTTTCTACCACAATTGTGGCATCGCTTTCGGCTATGATTTGATTATTCCATTCGGCTTTCATCGTTTGGTTTTTTAATGTTTATGCTGATTTTCAGACTTTCCTACTATCAACTTTATTTATCAGATTTAGTTTTTATACGGATGCAATGCTTCTTTTATCGGCATAAAAAAAGCACCAGAAATTTTTCCTGATGCTGTTTTTATGCCTGTTTTTTTATTCCATCGGACCACCGCCGCCCGGAGGACCACCAGCCGGAGGACCGCCGCCGCCCGGACTACGATCTCCGCCTTCTCTCCTGCCTCTAAAATCATCTTGTTGTGGTGCCCGGCCGGCAAATTTCTGCAACCTCAAACTAAACGAAAGCAGATAATATCTACCCAAACGGTTAACGTTAGAAACGGTATAGCCCTGGCCGTTTGCCGTATAAGTATAACCCGTATTTTGGTTAAACAAATCGTAAGCAGCTAAACGTATAGTTGCTGCATTTTTTTTCAGGAACCTGCGCTCTACATAAGCATTTAAAATATTCGGGTTTTTTTGAGTAACGCCTGTAAAGCCGCTGTAAATCAGTTTAGAGTAATCATAGCTTACGGTATAGTTTTTCCACAGATAATTTTTACCGTTTAAACCTAAATTTAAAGTTTTTGCTGCAGTATTGTTGAAAGAAGGTGAAAGAATAGAATTATTAATGGTATTAATACTGTAACTGGTAGAAAACTGCGCATCAATAACATCCGGAATATCTGTACGAAAACGAATGCCTGGCGTAACCACTAAGGTTTTTGCAATATTTCTTACCGTTGCCATAGATTCTGTATTACTGGCTGCATCATAAGCTACACTGCTGCTGTAACCAATGTTGTTGGTAAAAGTGGCATTGGCATTAAACATTAAAGTGTATTTGCGCTTCGCCCAGGGTTTGGCATAAGTAGCGTTTAAACCTGATGTATAGTAACCATCTGTATTTTGGTAACGTGTTAAATATGTTCCGGCTAAAGTTGGATTTAACAGATCATTTTTAGGATAGAAAATAGAGTTGGTTACGATTTTATTTTGGGTTTGGTTAAAAGTTAAGTTTGTAAACAATAAATCGCCGGTTGCAAAACTGAATTTATTATAACGTAAAGTAAAGTTGTTGTTAAATTCCGGTATTAAATTCGGATTTCCCTGTACCGGATACAATGCGTTGGAAAAATCTATAACCGGTTGCAGGTAATTAAAATTGGGCTGACTGCTGGAGCCGTTATAATTAAAATTAATGGCCTGCGTTCTGGAAAAGTTGTAAACAAAGTGTGCAGCAGGAGAAAAATTAAACGTAGTAACGTGTGTAGATTGGCCTGTGGTTGGTGAAAAACCGTTTAAAGCCGTTGGCTGTAATCCAACACCAATGGTATAATTGTATTTTTTTTCTATAAAACGGTAATTCAATCCAAAACGATTGCTGGTAAAAGTATAATTGTAATTGTTGCTAAATCTTGGATAAAAAACTTCCTGATTGGTAGCAGTTAGTGTATCCGTTTCTTTATCACTAGTAGTATAAGAATGATTTAAATTATAATTTAGTTCCAGATAAGAAAGCTTTCCGATTGGTTCCAAATAAGAAACTGTTGTACCAATGCTGTTTGTACGGCTATTGGTATTGATGAATTGATAGGTTGGAGCAGCAGGTTTCCCGGCAGTATAAATGGTTACCGGATCATCAGACTCGTCTGTTTTAGCAGAGCTTGCTGTTGCCAAAATGCTTAAATTTCGGCGTGTAGCACGGAAACGATGATTATATAATACGTTAATACCATAATTAGGTGATTTTGACTGATCTGTTGTGGTTTGCGTGTAAGCCGTTGTACCGTTAGTTGCTTCATTGGTAACGTTATTAATGCTACCTGCATAATTTGTATTTACGCCTGCGTAAGAAAACGTTGGCGTAACTTTTAAATAATTAACCGTATCCGGTTTATACTCCATGTTCCAAGTAAACCGGTGGTTTATATTTTGCGTTTGCTGAGTGCTTCTCTGTGTGTTGTCGCTGCTGATATCTGCGTTTACTGTATGCTGAAATACATCACTGATGGTACGCACCGTATTATCAGAAAAACTATAACTGCCATAAACCGATAGCTTTTTTCCCCATTGATCTCTGTAATTGAAACCTAATGCATGGGCATCTGTTATTCCATTTGCAGTTGTTGTACCTGTTGCCGTATTTCCTCCTTGCAAAGCATTACCCCGGCCACCTCCGCCACCGCCTCCACCACCGCCAAATCCGCCACCGCCACCGCGGGAAACACCGCCGCCGCCATAAGTAAAAGTGTTGATGTTGGTATTGTTAATATTTCCTAATATAGAAATTTGCCTGTCTCCTTTAAAACTAAAGTAATTTACGGTTCCTAAATACCGGTTTTCATCATTACTACTGGTAATTGCGGACGGATTTGTTGGGCTGGCTGTATCACTATTTTTAGGCAAAGCATCACGCCCGGCACCTGCTGTTGCTTGTAAAGAATAACCAACATTCCGGTCTTTCCGGATCACGATGTTCATGATCTTATCTGGTTCGCCGGTTTTAACGCCTGTTAAATTTGCCTGATCGCCATAATCATCAATCATTTGGATACTTTCAATCACATCTGCCGGCAAATTTTTAGTAACAGATTGCACATCTCCACCCATAAAATCTTTTCCGTTAATCCTGATTTTGGTAACCTGTTTACCTTGTGCCGTTACGTTTCCGTTAGCATCTACATCTACACCTGGCAGCTTTTTGATTATATCTTCCGTTGGCGCATTGTCGCGCACTTTGTAAGATCCGGCATTATATTCTACGGTATCTTCTTTAATTCTTACTGGATTTGTGCCTACAATCGTTACACCTTTTAGCTGTGTTGCAGATACTTTCATCTTAATAACACCAACGTTAATCATTTCCGGATTTTGTGGCTGCTGCAAAAACCTTCTGTTTACTGGCTGAAATCCGATTAAACTGATTTCCAACCTAAATTCTGCAGATTTTACTTTTGGGAATACAAAAACACCATCCGTGTTAACCGCAGTAGCCAATGTATCAGAAACAGAAAATAATTTTACAACGGTGCCCGGCAAAGTTGCACCCGATGTATCCTGCACAACGCCCCGAACCTGATGTGTACTTTGGGCACGTAAAACAAGCGTAAAAAGCAGTAAAAAAAGTATTAAAGGTAATGTTCGTTTCATATAATGTTGGTCAGTATTCTATTTAGTTTTGTGGTTGATGGCCTTATGACGTTGCAAAATCGCAAAAGTTTCGTTAATCGAAATTAAGCAGCTGTAACATTTATGCTATCCAAAATTTTTCTGTATAGCAAGAACTATCGCTGTTAAAAATTTGGTTCCAAAAGATGTAACAATTTGATTATCAAAATTATTAACTGCGTTTAAACTCATGCTTCTTTTACCACTGTTTTTTTGGCGTGAACAAGATCAAGTTTATATAAAACAGCAAATCCTGAATTTTAAGCAACAAGCGTTACTTAAAATTCAGGATTTTAAACAGAAAATCTATTTAATTATGCTTTCTGAATATCGTTATTGATATCGTTTGATTTTTCTTTCACTTTTGATTTTGCATCATCAACTGCCTGATCTTTATAATCAACTGCTTTTTCTTTCAAATCAGCAGCTTTTTCTTTATACTCACTAACTTTTGCTTTGGCTTGATCAGCAACCTGGTTTTTATAGTCAATTGCTTCATCTTTATACTGATTCAGTTCATCTTCGCCAGTTTTAACTTTTTCCTTGATCGTATCCCAGCTATTTGTAGCAGTTTCTGCAAGTACATTGCGGGTTTCTTCACCAGCATCAGGGGCAAATAATATACCTAAAGCAGCACCAACTGCTGTTCCTAACAGAAATACGCCAAAGGTTTCTACAGAATTTTTCATGATTAATAATTTTTAAGGATTTGTGTTGACAAATAACCGCATTATAACCCAATAGTTTTCAACAAATTATCTTTTTTCAAACGAAACCAGTTTTACGTTGATAAAAGAAGCATTGCCTTAATTGATGGTTTGTAAATTCATCATTTGTAATGATTATCTGAAACTATCTTTTCTTTTTAAAAGCATCCAATCCGCTTTGTAAAAAGGCTTTATAACTATCCGCATTATAATCAGCACCTTGAGGCTGCACTAACAAATTGCCATCATCATCCAGTAAAACGTAAAACGGCTGCGAGTTGGCTTTAAACTGCGATGCCTGGAAATTGCTCCATTTATTGCCAATGGTTTTGATTTTTTTGCCCTGAGCAGAAACGGTTTGCTCGCTTGGCTGCAAATCGGTTTTATCATCAACATAAAGTTGCAGCAGCACAAAATCATTGCTAATCAGGCTGTAAACAGATTTATCCGTCCAAACGCTCGCTTCCATTTTCCGACAATTTACACAAGCGTGGCCGGTAAAATCGATCATGATCGGTTTATGATTTGCTTTTGCATAAGCCAACGCTTCATCGTAATCAAAAAACGCGTTTAAACCCAAAGGTGCTTTAAAAATATCAGCGTATTTATGTGTTGTAGCATCGCTGTTTTGGGTTGAATTGGAAGAATGGTTTCCGCTGATGCTTGGCGTGTATAAATCAAAATCCTGCGTTTGCAGCGGTGGCAAAAACGCTGAAATCGATTTTAAAGGTGCGCCCCATAATCCGGGAATCATGTAAACGGTAAAAGCTAAAACGATGATCGACAGAAATAATCTTGGAATGGTAACAAATTCTACCGGAGAATCATGCGAAAACCGCAATTTTCCCAACAAATAAATGCCCATCAAACCAAAAATCACGATCCACAAAACCAGGAATATTTCGCGGTCAAACCATTCCCAGTGGTAAGCCAAATCTACGTTGGATAAAAATTTCAACGCTAAAGCCAGCTCTAAAAATCCCAGCACAACTTTTACACTGTTTAACCAGCCGCCGGATTTTGGCAGCGAGTTTAACCAAGAAGGAAACATCGCAAACAACGCAAACGGAATGGCCAAAGCCAGCGAAAACCCAAACATACCAACCGCAGGACCCAGCAACGCGCCGGATGTTGCCGCTTGTACCAGCAACGTACCAATAATTGGCCCGGTGCAGGAAAAAGAAACCAACGCCAGCGTGGCTGCCATAAAAAACAAACCTAAAAATCCGCCTTTATCAGATTGCTCGTCCATTTTATTGGCCCAGGCAGATGGCAGCGTAATTTCAAAAGCTCCAAAAAACGATATGGCAAAAACGATCAGCAACAGGAAAAAAACTATGTTAAAAACACCGTTTGTGGCCAGATCATTTAAGGCATCTGCTCCGAAAATCACGGTGATAATCAACCCAAAAGCTACGTAAATGACAATGATAGACAGGCCATAAATTATGGCTTTAGTGATGGCACTTCCTCTGGATTGTGCTGTTTTAGTAAAATAACTAACCGTTAAAGGCAGCATCGGGAAAATACAAGGCATAATCAAGGCTGCAAAACCACCAAACAAGCCTGCTAAAAATATAGCCCACAAAGATTGTTGTGCTTCTTTCGCTTCTATTTTATGTGATGCTTCTTTTACCGCCTCTTTTTTAACCTGAGTTGGTTTTGCAGTTTGTGTGTCAGCCGGAGCATCTGAAAATTGAACACCAGCAGTAGAAACAGTATCGGGTGAAGTTTGCAGCGCTTTGCTTGTTTGATTAAACCCAAACAGTAAGCAGAAAAATAGCAGCAGCGGAAAAAAATGTTTTTGCTTGATTACAGATTGCATTAGAACGTTTTACTTAATTTTTGCACGATAAAAATAACAAAAATCAAGTTTGGCATTTGTCATTTTGCTGAATGATAATTGTTGAGGTAAAATTTAGGTCGATAAAAGGAGCATTGGCACAAAAAAAGCTCCACCATTTCTGGCAGAGCTTCTGTATTATTTAAACTTTTCTTTAGGCGTGAACTTCTTCTGATTTGAAGAGTTTTGCAGTCAGGAAATCGCCGTTCATGCGGGCAATATTGGTTAATTTGATTTCTTTCGGACACTCTGCCTCGCAGGCTGCAGTGTTGGTACAATTTCCAAAACCTTCCGAATCCATTTGCGCAACCATGTTTTGCACACGTGTATAACGCTCCGGCTGTCCTTGCGGTAATAAAGCTAATTGCGAAATTTTAGCTGATACAAACAGCATGGCAGAAGCATTTTTACAAGCTGCTACGCATGCACCGCACTGAATACAAGTTGCAGAATTGAAAGCCTCATCAGCAATTGGTTTCGGGATTGGAATTTCGTTTGCATCCGGCACACCGCCAGTATTGATCGAAACAAAACCACCTGAATGTTGGATACGATCAAAAGCTGAACGATCTGTTGCCAAATCTTTTACCACCGGAAATGCGGCTGCTCTCCATGGTTCAACGGTGATGGTTTGACCATCATGGAAGCTACGCATGTGCAGCTGACAAGAGGTAATACCTTGTTTCGGGCCATGCGGCCGGCCGTTAATATACAACGAACACATTCCGCAAATACCTTCACGGCAATCGTGATCAAAATAAATCGGATCTTCTTTCTTGTGAATTAAACCTTCGTTAACCACATCCAGCATTTCAAGAAAAGACATGTCTGGAGAAATATCGTTAGCCGGATAAGTTTCTACCTTACCCGGAGTTTTTGCATCTTTCTGGCGCCATACTTTCAGCGTCAGGTTCATATTTCCGTTACTCATATTTATCAGTTGTGAGTTGTGAGTTTTCGGTTGTGCGTTGAAACTGACAACCCGCAACCGAAAACCAGCAACTGCTATTTATAACTTCTTTGTGTTAATTTAACGTTTTCAAAAATCAAATCTTCGCGGTTTAATTTTTCAGGCTGATTTTCGCCCATAAATTCCCATGCTGCTACGAAAGAGAAGTTTTCGTCATCACGTTTTGCTTCACCTTCTTCTGTTTGAGATTCTTCGCGGAAGTGGCCGCCACATGATTCACGACGCATTAATGCATCATCAACCATTAATTCTCCCAATTCAATAAAATCTGCAACCCGACCGGCACGTTCCAAAGAAAAATTGATTTCTTCGTTTTCGCCCATTACAATTGCGTTTTTCCAAAAATCGGCTTTTAATGCCTGAATCAATCCTTTTGCTTTAATCAAACCGGCTTCGTTACGCGCCATTCCGCAGTATTCCCACATGATATGGCCCAGTTCGCGATGATATTCGTTAACCGTTTTGATTCCATTTTTCATAGAAAGAAATTTGGCAACAAGTACTTCTACATCTTTTTTGGTTTGTGCAAAAGCCGGATGATTTGGATCGATCGGTTTCGGACCGATTGTAGCCAGATAATCACCTAAAGTATAAGGAATTACAAAATAACCATCTGCCAAACCCTGCATCAAAGCAGAAGCACCCAAACGGTTTGCGCCGTGATCAGAAAAATTGGCTTCACCCAAAGCATAACAACCCGGGATAGATGTCATTAGGTTATAATCAACCCAAAGCCCGCCCATGGTATAGTGTACGGCAGGATAAATACGCATTGGTTGCTTGTACGGATTTTCGTCTGTGATTTGATAATACATATCAAACAGGTTACCATATTTTGCCCGAACGGTATCTTCACCTAAACGTTTGATCGCATCTGCAAAATCCAGAAAAACTGCTTTACCGGATGCACCAACACCTTTACCGTCATCAGAAACTTCTTTTGCATTACGGGAAGCTACATCACGCGGAACCAAGTTACCAAAAGAAGGATATTTTCGTTCCAAAAAGTAATCGCGGTCATCTTCCTTGATATCAGCTACTTTAATTTCGCCTTTGCGTAATTTCTCTGCCGTTGCAACTGTTTTTGGTGCCCAAACACGGCCATCATTTCGCAGTGATTCTGACATTAAAGTCAGCTTGGATTGATGATCTCCGGAAACCGGAATACAAGTCGGGTGAATCTGCGTAAAACAGGGATTTGCAAAGTAAGCACCGCGTTTATGCGCACGCCACGCAGCCGTTACGTTAGAACCGATGGCATTTGTTGACAAATAAAACACGTTGCTATAACCACCAGTACACAGCAAAACAGCATGGCCGGCATGCGTTTCGATAGAACCGGTACGTAAATTACGGGTAACAATTCCTTGTGCTTTTCCATCTGCAACAACCACATCCAGCATTTCTGTACGGGTGTACATTTTTACTTTTCCTAAGTTGATCTGACGGTTTAAGGCAGAATATGCACCTAACAGCAGTTGTTGTCCGGTTTGTCCCCTCGCGTAAAACGTTCTGGAAACTTGCGCCCCACCAAAAGAACGGTTATCCAGCAAACCACCATAATCGCGGGCGAAAGGAACACCTTGTGCCACACATTGATCAATAATATTTACAGATACTTCGGCTAAACGGTAAACATTTGCTTCACGGGCGCGATAATCGCCGCCTTTTATGGTATCGTAAAATAAACGGTAAACGCTGTCACCATCGTTCTGATAATTTTTTGCAGCATTGATTCCGCCTTGTGCCGCAATAGAGTGTGCACGTCGCGGACTATCATGAAAGCAGAACGCTGTAACATTATATCCCAATTCAGCCAGCGAAGCAGCGGCAGAAGCTCCGGCTAAACCGGTTCCAACGATAATTACATTGTATTTTCGTTTGTTTGAAGGATTAACCAGCTTCAGATTGAACTTTTGCTTGGTCCATTTTTCGCCTAAAGCGCCTTCGGGTAATTTGGCATTTAATTCCATTTTACAAATTTTATCTTATAAAAGAAGCATTGCTGCTGGATTTATCTTTTGGTGAAATAATAAACGATAGGCATCAGCGCAAATCCAATCGGGATGATTACAGCAAAAAGCCATATACCGATTTGATTTACAATTGGTTTATATTTTCGGTGGTTCATACCGATAGTTTGCCAGCTGCTTTGAAAACCATGCAATAAATGGAAGGACAAAGCGGCCATTGCAATCACATAAAAAATAACATAAATTGGTGAAGCAAAAGAAAAAATCACTTGTGCCTGCAAATCTTTTGCAACAGTAACTTCCTGTTGTTTAGCCACATCAACATATTTGGCATATTCGTATTCGCCTTCTGGTAATTGTTTGGCAGAAACCAAATTGCCGGTTTTTAAATCAGTACGATATTCTTTAAAAGGCATACGCGGACCTTCGTGATTTTTAAACCATTCGTCTTTGTGGTAACTGAACCAGAAGTTTCCCATATGGATCACGATAAATAACAACAGGAAAGAACCTAAAATTCCCATGTTGCGGGATGACCAGATACTTGGAGATTTTGGTGCCAGTACATAATTTACCGGTCGTGCTTTGCGGTTATTGATCGTTAAAATTAACGCATAAATGGAGTGAACAATGATCGAAAGATACAGCAAATAAGATACTACTTTTATCGGCGGAAAATGCGTCATAAAATGTGAGTAATCATTAAAAGCCAGGCCGCCATCGTTTTTAAACAGCTGGAAATTACCACTTAAATGTACAATCAAAAAAAGGCTTAAAAACAAACCAGTTAATGACATGATGAGTTTTTTTCCTATCGAAGAAGAAAGTGTATTGGTAGAACCACTCATTGATGAATAGATTTTAGGATTATTATTATGCAAAAGTATTTATTAATGCCGAAAATATAACGAGGCAACAACCCAATATGCAGCACATTGTTTATTTAGAAACAATCTAAATTTTTAGGCAATCGATTTCCTTAAATTATCTAAAAAGCAATCACTTTATCATTTAAAATACCAAAAACGCGGTCGGTTTCCTGATGGCGAATGGCAACGCGACCAGTAAATTTTCCGAAAGAAGGCAAAATAGCCTGAAAATCTCCAAAGGAAAAACAAGATAATGTAACCGAATCCCGGCCTTTTCCACGCAAATGCACGCCCGGATGGATGTGGCCGCAAAGTGTGTAAGCTTTATATTTTTCCATTTCTTCGGCTTTAAGCGGATGATGTGCCAGCCGGAAAGGTTCAAGCAGCATTTCTTCCTGAACGGCAATATCCAGGTTTAAAAAGTTCTCTTCTTTGATGATGTCGTGATTTCCTTTAATCAGAATCATGCTTCTTTTAGCATACTTTTTTCGCCATAAAGCAAACTCGTGCCAGTCGCTATTTTTATCGCTGTGAAATAAATCGCCCAGAAAAATCAAGGTTTCAGGCTGATGTTCATCGATCAGATTAGAAAGCACTTCCAGATCTTTCGCAGCCAGTTGCGGCGGAATAGCGATTCCGGCTTTCCGAAAATGTGCCGTTTTTCCTAAATGTACATCTGCCAGAATCAATGTATTTTGTTCTTTCCACAGGATTGCTTTTTGAGGCAGTAAAAGAAGCGTTTGATTTTTAAAGAAGTATTCGATCCCACAAGTCATCGGCACAAAACTAACCATAAAACAAAAAAACCTGCAATTGCTTGCAGGTTTTTGATACTGTTTTTATCGACTATTTTTTAGTTTCCCATTTGGTAACCGTTATTAAAACGGCTTCCATCCGGACGAATACCTGCGATAAACAAATTGCCTTTTACATTAGAAAGTGCTTTATCAATATCAGCCGGAGAATTTACAGGCACTTTATTAATGCTTGTAATTACAGATCCGTCTTCAATTTCCAATTCATCAAACATTCTGCCCTGGCGAACCTGCGTTACCAAAACGCCACTGCTCATGTGGTATTTTTGTTTTTGTGCAGCTGTTAACGGAGCGAAGCTTGCGCCTAATTTGTTATAAATTTCTTCTGCGGATTTTGTTCTGGTAGATACCAAAGCACTGCTGTTGTCGGCTTTAAGCGTAACCGCAATTGTTTGTTCTTTACCATCACGCAAAACTGTCAGATTGATTTTATCACCAGGTTGTAAACGGGCAACTTTTTCCTGCAAATCAGAAGATTCATAAACCGTATTACCATCAACTTTAGTAATGATATCATCTTTACGGATACCAGCCTGTTGTGCACCACCGCCTTGAACAAGTTCGTTCACCAATAAACCATTGGTTGTTTTGATGCCTTTTTCCTGAGCAATGTCCGGGTTCAATTCTACAAACTGTACACCTACATAACCACGTTTTACTTTACCAAATTTTTCAATATCATTCAGCACTTTTTTGGCTAAGTTAATTGGAATAGCAAAACCATAACCTTCGTAAGATCCTGTGTGAGAAAGAATTGCAGAATTAATACCAATCAGTTCGCCTTTGGTATTTACCAAAGCGCCACCGCTGTTTCCAGGATTAATTACGGCATCAGTTTGAATGAAAGATTCAATTCCTTTGTTTAAAGTTGGCGCAGCTGATTGGGCACGATCTCCAAACGGACTTTGCTGATCTTGATCTTCTTCATGACCGATAATACCAACATTTCTGCCTTTTGCACTTACAATACCAGCCGTTACGGTAGAAGTTAAATTAAACGGATTACCAACAGCCAAAACCCATTCGCCAACTTTAGCGTCATCAGAATTACCAAACTTTACAATTGGCAAATTAGTTGCGCTGATTTTGATCAAAGCCAAATCTGTATTTGGATCTGTACCAATCACTTTTGCACTAAACTGGCGATGATCGTTAGTTGTAATTTCAATTTTATCTGCTTTTTCTACCACGTGATTGTTAGTTACGATGTAACCATCCGTAGAAATAATCACACCAGAACCGGAAGCACGTTGCGGACCTTGCTGCTGTCTATGCCGGCCCATACCAAACATATCACCAAACATTTGCTCCATCTGATCCTGCTGACCACCACCACTTGGTGAAGATGAATAAGTAGTGCGGATATAAACCACCGCCGGCGTAACGGCTGCTGCAGCCTGTGTAAAATCTACTGTTCCGGCTGATGACATTAACGGCGCAACATGATTACTCGCAAAATAAACATTTTGCCGATCTTCAAATGTGCCGTTATCTGCTGTTTTTGTTTCCACTAATTTGTAGGCACCTACGGCAATCGCGCCTCCCAAAATAGCTGTCATTAATGATAAACCTATCCTTTTCATATTTAATTTTTCTCTTTCTTTTTGCAATTACTATTCAAATTTAATGCCTTATTGACTTCACAATCAACCTTAAGTAACCTAAAACTATGTTAAAAAATGTTAAACTATTTTTATCGTACTAATTTTGGTGACAAGCTTTGTTTTAGAACTCAATAAATCCAATTTTGTGCTAATTAAAATTATCTGCAAAAGTGAAGCAAGTTTTCTATAAATATCAAGGTGCCGGAAACGATTTTATACTGATAGACAACCGGTTACAGCAATTTAACCATCATCAACCCGAAGTAATTGCTAAAATTTGCGACCGTCGTTTTGGCATTGGTGGCGATGGCATCATGTTTTTGCAGCTAAAAGAAGCATTCGATTTTGAAATGGTGTATTACAACGCCGACGGCAAACCAAGCAGCATGTGCGGTAACGGCGGCCGTTGTATTGTTGCTTTTGCCAAATTTTTAGGGTTGATTGAACAGGAAACTAACTTTTTGGCAGTTGACGGCTCGCATTATGCCAAAATTTCCGAATCTGGTGATTGGGTGAGTTTGCAGATGATCGATGTAAACGAAATTAACCGTGACGGAGAAGCTTTTGTGCTGAACACAGGTTCGCCGCATTATGTACAATTGGTTGAAAACCTCGAACAAAAAAATGTTTATCAGGATGGTTTTGCCATTAGAAATAATGAAATTTATCAAAAAGAAGGCATCAACATTAACTTTGTTGAGCCTTTAAACGATGGCTTTTTTGTACGAACTTTTGAGCGCGGCGTAGAAGCCGAAACCTACGCTTGCGGAACCGGCGTTACGGCAGTTGCTTTGGCAATGGCCAAAAATCAGCATAAAACCGGTGCTGTTTTTACCGACATAAAAGTTTTGGGCGGAGATTTAAGCGTGAAATTTAATTATGACGGTGCTGTTTTTACCGATATTTTTTTGGAAGGTCCCGCCAAACAGGTTTTCTCCGGAGAAATTGAACTATAAAATAGCTGAAAACAATTAATGCTTCTTTTATCGACCTAAATTCTGCAAAAAGAATTTTTCTTTTAAGGTAATTCTGACTACGTTTGAAACTTTGCCTGATCGTAAAAGCGATTGACCAGCTATTTTACAGACCATGTTGAGAGTTGACAGTAGTAAACCTTGTAAAATTATTTATGCCATTTGCAGGCATGAATATTTTTCATTTATGATTGAACCGCACGTTGTTCAACTCAACCCAAACGGCGAATACTCGCTTACACATCAACGTTTATTTACCAATACGGCGGAGGAATTTGCGGATTATCTGGATGATACTGATCGCAAGCTGATCAAAATTTTGCAGGAAACGGAACAGAGCCACATCATTGTTAAATATTATAAAAAACCGATCCGGCCGGTAGAGTTTTTCTCTAAAATTTATACAGAAGATCTGTACGAAACCATTCGCCCCAAAATAGAAAAAAAGCTTGGCGAAGCATTGTCTTTACTTCCCGGAAAAGAATTGTGTGTGATGAGCCGCGAAGGTTATCCGGCCGAACGCATTGTAAAACTGGCGGATGAACCGGCAACCGTTTTGTTCCACTTCCGCAGAAACGAAACCGAAACGCGCTATTATCCAACCATCAAATACAAAGGCCAGCGCATCGAATTTATGTACAAAGGCGCAGATATTATTTGCAACCAGCCGGCGTATTTGCTTTTGGAAGATGTGCTTTATTATTTTGAAAAAGATATTGAAGGCAAAAAATTGCTTCCGTTTTTAGAGCGGCGTTACATTTCGATTCCAAAATCTTCTGAAAAAACGTATTACGAAAAATTTGTGGCACCGCTGATTGAAAAATATCCGGTTTATGCACAAGGTTTTGAAATTATCAGCGAACGTTTTAATGCGGAACCCATTTTAAAACCGGTTTATGCGGAAGGCGGCGTTTCGCAGATTCAGCTTTTATTTCGCTACGGCCAAGCGGTTTTTCCTTATGATGACGGCCGGCAGGTTTCGGTTAGGATTGAAAATAATAATGATCAATACTGTTTTTACCGCATTAAAAGAAGCATCGCCTGGGAGAAAAAGAAGTTTTTAGAGCTTGAAAATTTAGGGCTAAAAACAGTATCGAACCTTTTTCAGAACCTGGAAGTTGCGCATTTGGAAGAGGAAGAAGATGCCTCGCTTTCAGTTTTTAACTGGCTGAATGAACATCATGATTTACTAATCGAAAGTGGTTTCGAGATTGAACAACCTGAAGGTGATAAAAAGTTTTTTTACGCCAGTCCGAAAATCAACCTCGAAATTCGTGAAGGAAATGACTGGTTTGATATTTACGCCATTGTTTATTTTGGCAGTTACCAGATTCCGTTTATCGAGCTAAAACAACATATTTTAAACCGTCGGCGCGAGTTTATTTTGCCTTCCGGCGAGATCGCGGTGATTCCAGAAAAATGGTTTTCGCAATATGGCAATCTACTTTATTTCAGCAATCATTCGGATAAATTACAGCTTAAAAAGCATCATATCGGCCTGATTAACGAACTGGCAACAAGCGATTATGCAGAAGTAACCATGAACCGCAAGCTGCAACAGCTTAATAATTTTGAAAGCCTGGAAGAAATTCCGCTGCCGCAGCATTTTAACGGTCAACTGCGCTCGTACCAAAAAGCAGGTTACGACTGGTTTCATTTTCTGAAAAAATATCATTTCGGCGGTTGCCTGGCAGATGATATGGGTTTGGGCAAAACCATCCAGACGCTGGCTTTGCTGCAAAAAACGAAAGAAGAACATCCATCGGGCAAGGTAACTTCGCTGATTGTGATGCCAACTTCGCTGGTGCATAACTGGATTAATGAAGCCAAAAAGTTTGCGCCGGAGATCGAAATCCTAGTTCATACCGGCAGTTTCCGGCAGCGCGATATTTCCATTTTCAGTAATTATGATCTGGTGATTACCACTTACGGCATCACGCGGATTGACGTGGCTTTGCTGAAAGATTTCTTTTTTGAATACATTATTTTGGATGAGAGCCAGAACATCAAAAACGCTTCTTCCAAATCTTTTCAGGCGGTAACGGAATTAAAATCGCGTTTTAAACTGATTTTAAGCGGTACGCCGGTAGAAAATTCGGTGAATGATTTGTGGACGCAGATGTCGTTTATCAATCCTGGCTTACTCGGAAATCAGGCTTATTTTCAGAATAATTTTGTGATCCCGATCGAGAAAAAAAAGGACGAAGAAAAAGCGCAACGTTTGCAAACGCTAATCAAACCCTTTATTTTAAGGCGAACAAAAGAACAGGTTGCTACCGAACTTCCTTCTAAAACCGAAAATTTATTTTATTCGGAAATGACGGAAGATCAAGCCGACGAATATGAAAAAGTAAAATCAGAATACCGGAACGAACTCTTAAAAAGCATTGAAGAAGGCACTTTTGCGCAAGCCAAATTGCATGTTTTGCAGGGATTGATTAAGCTTAGGCAAATTGCCAATCATCCGCGTTTGATAAATGAGGATTACGAAGGCAGCTCTGGCAAATTCGATGATGTTTGGCACATGCTAATTAACGCATTGGAAGGCGGCCACAAAGTGCTGGTGTTTTCGCAGTTTGTAAGGCAACTGACTATTTTCAGGCAGGAACTAGATCGGCATGATATTGCGTACGCTTATTTGGATGGAAAAACGAAAAATCGGGAAGAAATTATCCACAAGTTCCAGGAAAATGAGGATTTGCGCATTTTCCTGATTTCGATAAAAGCCGGCGGCGTTGGTTTGAATTTAACGGAAGCTGATTACGTTTTTATCCTTGATCCGTGGTGGAATCCAGCTGTAGAGCAACAGGCAATTGATCGGACGCATCGAATCGGTCAAACCAAAAAAGTCATCATTTATAAATTTATCACCAAAAATACCATTGAAGAAAAGATACTGCTTTTACAGCAACAAAAACAGCATGTTGCCAATGCTTTAATTACTACGGAAAGTAGTTTTATCAAATCCCTGACGCCGGAAGATATTAGGGATTTGCTATTATAAATTATTCTGGTTTTTTTGCATTCGCGTTTTTAATCGAATCCTGACGCTTTTTAGCCGCTTTTTTCTTCTTGTTAAAAAATCCTTTTAACAGGAAATTATGCTGCACTGCTTCCATATTCTGGCTAAAACCTTCTGTACCTTTTTTAACAGATTTCAGCGTTGAATTTGCCTGTTTTACCGTTCCTTCCAAATCATTTGCCAGCTTATCGCTTGATAATAATTTGCCGATGCTTCCTTTACCATGGTTTATTTTGTAAACAATCTGCGTAAGATTATCCATCAAAACTTCGGCGTTATCGGCAACTTTGGTAACGCGGCCAATAATTTTATCTACATCAATTGGGTTGATGGTATTTACGCGATCGCCGTTTTCCAACTCACCTGTAGTTTGTACGCCTGCATTGATTACAATTAATTTATCGCCCATTAACCCATCACTTCCAATGGCGGCTTTAACATCTTTTTTCAGGAACTTCTGCACATCTTTATTCAGCGTTAAATCAACCCGAACCGCGGTATCCGATACGATCCTGATATTT